>DATKRE010000135.1:0-21992 GCA_035532335.1 Xanthobacteraceae bacterium
CCGGAGTCGAACAGCACCAGCGAGCGATTACCGGTCTGTTCGCGTACCAGAGCCTCGTTGGCGCCTTCGGTCTTCTCAGTCAAAACACCGAACGGCTCCGACGCCGCACGGAAACTGCCCGAGCCCTCGAACACATAAGCAAAAGCGTGCCGCTCAAGCTCGACCGCCAGCGTCTTGCGCTTGCCCGGCGGCACGAACACGTCGAGATAGCGCGGATCGGCGGCAACGCCTTCGACCGGACCGCGCTTGCCCCAAAACTCGCCGCAGACGACGCGCACGCGGGTGCCATCGTCATCGACAATTTCGGGGATTTCCCCTGCCGTGATGTCCTGATAGCGCGGCGCGGTCATTTTCAGCGAGGCCGGCAGATTGGCCCAGAGCTGGAAGCCGTGCATGCGGCCCTGCGCGTCGCCCTTCGGCATTTCCTGATGCATGATGCCGCGACCCGCGGTCATCCATTGCACGTCGCCGGCGCCGAGCTTGCCGCGGTTGCCCAAGCTGTCACCGTGTTCGACGTCGCCGGCCAGCACGTAAGTAATGGTCTCGATGCCGCGATGCGGATGCCAGGGGAAGCCGGCGCGGTATTCGTCCGGCCGGTCGTTGCGGAAATCGTCGAGCAGCAGGAAAGGGTCGAATTCGGTGGTATCGCCGAATCCGAAGGCGCGGCGCAGGTGCACGCCGGCGCCCTCGATTGTCGGCTTGGAGGAAACGATGCGCTTAACCGGCCGAATAGACATGACGGACCCTCCTTCAGGCTGGCGCTGATGGCGCCAATGATATCGTATTTTCATTCAGATAGGCGCCGACAGCGCGCCAGCAAGAAGGCACACCGGTGATACCGGGGCGGCGATCACGCACCATCCCGCAGCTCTTGGGTGTCATCGAGCCGGAAACGGCGAGGTGGCGTTGTCGCCTTAACCCGCGGCCTTTGCCGGCGTCGGCGTCTTCAGGTGGCTGAACACCCGGCGCGCATTGCCTTCAAAAATCTTTTTCCGGTCGGCGTCGGAAAACCTCGGCGACGCGTCGACGTAGCGCTTGGTATCGTCGAAATTAAATCCGGTCTGCGGATCGATACCCTTGACCGCGCCGACCATCTCCGACGCAAACAGGATGTTGTCGGCCGGCACCACCTCGGCGAGCAGATTGATCCCCGGCTGATGATAAACGCAGGTATCGAAGAAGATATTGTTCTTGATGATCTCGACCAGCTCGGGCCGACCGTTGTTGAGCGCCAGCCCGCGGTATCGTCCCCAGTGAAACGGCACCGCGCCGCCGCCATGCGGGATGATCAGCTTGAGCGTGGGAAAGTCCTTGAACAGATCGGACAGAATGAGCTGCATGAACGCCATGGTGTCGGCGTTGAGATAGTATGAGCCGGTGGTGTGCATCGCCGGATTGCAGCAGCCGGACACATGGACCATCGCCGGCACGTCGAGCTCGACCATCTTCTCGTAGAACGGATACCACCATTTGTCGGTGAGCGGCGGCGAGTTGAAATAGCCACCGGACGGATCCGGATTGAGATTGCAGCCGATGAAGCCCAGTTCCTTGATGCAGCGTTCGAGCTCGCCGACCGCGTTCTTCGGCGGCACGCCGGGCGACTGCGGCAACTGACAGACACCGATGAAGTTCTGCGGATACAGCGAGACCACCCGCGCAATCAGATCGTTGCAAATCTGCGACCATTCGAGACTCACGCTTTCATCGCCGATGTGGTGGCCCATGCCGGATGCGCGCGGCGAGAAAATGGTGAGATTGGTGCCGCGCTCGCGTTGCAACTTTAGCTGGTTCTTCTCGATGCTTTCGCGGATTTCATCGTCGGACATTTTGAGCGAAGCCCGCGAAGGCATCGCCGTCTTGTCCTTGGCGTTCGCCGCCGCAGTCTGTTCTTTACGGAAGCGCGAAAGGTCTTTGGGCTCGGTGGTGTAGTGGCCGTGACAGTCAATGATCATGAGGATTTCGCTTTAGCAGTTTGCGGCGCTAATGCTACGGCGCGGAGCGCGATTGTCAAACAGGCATGGCCCCCATATAGGAAGCCCCACCGTCACCCTGTTGGGGGAATCAATGGCTGACTTACCACGCCTTAACGGCGTCATCCGCGCGCTCGAAGCCGGCCAGCACGCGCTGACCTGCTTCACGCCCACCGAGATCAGCGGTGCCGTCGCGGTCGCCACATCGAAATTCGATGGCTGCGTTTTCGAGATGGAGCATCAGCCGTGGGACGGCCGGCTGTTGCGCGATTGCCTGCAATACATGCTCAACCGCGCGCAGATCGCCAAAGCCGGCTCGGTGGCGCCAGGCGTGACACCGATGGCGCGGGTGCCGGTCAACGGCGTCGAGATGGCGCAATGGCAGGCCAAGCAGGCGCTCGACATGGGCTGCTACGGCATGGTGTTTCCGCACATCTCAACTGCCGAAGAAGCCGCCAACGCGGTCGGCGCCTGCCGCTATCCGCGGCTCGACAGCGCCGCCAATTACGCCCCGGCCGGCATTCGCGGCGACGGCCCGACCACCGCGGCGCGTTATTGGGGCCTCACCCAGCAGGAATATTATCAGAAGGCCGACGTGTGGCCGCTCAATCCGCGCGGCGAGATTTTCTGCATCCTGCAAATCGAGGACACCCGCGGCGTCGACAATCTCGACGACATCCTCAAGAACGTGCCGGGCATCGGCGCCATCCTGATCGGCGAAGGCGATTTGTCGCAAGAGCTCGGCTATCCGCGGCAATACGAGCATAAGGTCGTGCTGGAATGGATGAAGCGCGTGGTCGACACCTGCAAGAAGCACAACGTCGTCGTCGGTCATCCGCACGTCGAGGCCGGCAATGCCGAGCGCGTCATCAAGGAAGGCTACCGCTTTCTGATGTGCGCGCCGGTGCAGAGTTATGGCCACCTGGAAGCGGCGCGCAAGCTGATCGGACGCGGGTAACGCAGCTGCGCCCGATGCCGACTCCAGCATAGGGAGACGACCATGTCGTTTGCTTACGTCAGCGTCGAGGAGGCCGCCCAACGCCCCGGTCTGCGCATGGTGGTGGTCGGCAACGTGCCAAGCCCGTGGGGTGAGGCGGCCAAGAGCATCCTGCATATCAAGCGCATCGACTGGGTCGCAGTGCGCCTCGTCTATGACAGCGAGGCGCTAAAGCAATGGGCGGGCGAGCGCAGCGGGCCGGTCGCGGTCTACGACGCCGAGCAGCCGAGAACGCGCTGGGATGAGATCCTGCTTCTGGCCGAACGGCTGGCGCCGGCGCCGGCGCTTCTTCCCGATGATGCGGCCGAGCGCGCGCTCGTTTTCGGATTGGCGCACGAAATCTGCGGCGAAGGCGGGCTCGGCTGGTTGCGGCGATTGCAGTTGATCGATACCGGACTGCGTAACGCCGGCGGATTTCCGGAACGCGTCTCCAGATATCTGGGCAAGAAATATGGCTACCGTCCCGAGGCCGGCGCGGTCGCAGCGCGGGTCCCCGCGCTGCTGCGCATGTTGAGCGAACGCCTCGAGACGCAGCGGCGAGCCGGGAGCCGCTATTATGTCGGCAACGCCCTGACCGCAGTCGACGTCTACAGCGCGACCTTCATGGCGATGTTCCGCCCGCTTGCCGAAGCGCAATGCAAGATGGACGCCGCGACGCGAGCGGCATTCGAGTCGCGCGACGCCGACATCGAAGCGGCGCTCGACCCCGCTCTGTTCGATCACCGCGACATGATGTACGCCGAATATCTGGAGTTACCGCTCGCGCTGTAAGCCTGGCGGCAGCGCCTGTCACACGGCCGGAGCAGCGGCACGCACGCGCGTGCCGTGCGCGATGATCGCCGGGCGCGGTGTTGAGCTGCTCAATGGCAAAACCGGCAGCGGCCCGGTAGCCGGCCATAAAATCGGTGCGCTCCTTCGCCGGGATGACATCGTCGATATTGTCGAACGTGCCGCCGCAGCGTTCATCGACCATATTGAGCAGGCCGAACGGCCCGGCGCCGCGATTGCGCAGAATAAGCTTCGAGATCGGACCGCAGAGCTTTTCATTGTAGGCGGCAAGCGCCGCTTGCGTGACGCCGTGCTCCACCATCGCGGCGCCGAGAATACGCGCATCGACGATGGCCTGGCTGCCGCCATTCGAGCCGGTCGGATACATGGCATGGGCGGCGTCGCCGATGAGCACCACTGGACCGTCGCGCCAGGTCGGCACCGGGTCGCGGTCGATCATCGGATTTTCAAACGCGCCGTCCGCCTGCCCGATCAGCGCCGGCACGTCGAGCCAGTCCCAGACCCAGGTGTCGAAGTGATGAATGAAGTCACCAACGCCGACCTGCCGAAACCATCCGCTTTGCTTCCAGCCTTCGCTGTTGTCGAGCGTGACCTCGGCGATCCAGTTGATGGCGGCCAGACCTGTCCGCGGATCGGGATGCGAGATCGGATAGAAGACGATGCGTTGGCGGTGCGTGCCGAGGCCGACGAAGGAAGAGCCGGTGCGGATCGGTTTCGCGAGCGTCGTGCCGCGCCACATGACTGCTCCGCCCCAATGGATTGGCGGCTGATCGGGGTGCATCTGCGCCCTCACCGCCGAGTGAATGCCGTCGGCGCCGATCAGTAGCGCTCCGCTCGCTTCGGAGGTCGCGCCGTCGGCGTCTTCGATGAGGGCGGTGACGCCGCCGCCGGGATTTTTCCGGTAGCCGGTAACGCGGCTTCCCAGCCTGACGGCATCCGGCCCGATCCGCTCCACGACATTTTGATAGAGCAGCATGTGGAACCGGCCGCGATCCACCGCATATTGCGGCCAGCGGTAGCCGGCGAGCAGCCCGCGAGGTTCGGCGTAGACGTCGTTGCCGTTAAGACCGACCAGCGCCCACTCCTTCGCCGGTACGCCGACGCGGTCGAGCTCGCGTTCGGTGAGGCCGAGATCGGCGAGCTCGCGCACGGCGTTGGGCTGTAGATTGATGCCGACACCGAGCGGGCGCATCTCCCGCACCGCTTCGAAGACCACGCACGGCACACCGATCTGATGCAGCGTCAGCGCCGTCGCCAGACCGCCGATCCCGCCGCCGGCGACGATCACGCGATCATCGGCGCGCCTCGTCATTCCCGCCCCCCGATCCGACATCACGCCGACAACCCGCCCTTCTCCTCGATAAAGCTTGCGATCTCCTCGACGCCCTTGCCGGCGCGCAGATTGGTGAACACGAACGGGCGCGCGCCGCGCATGCGCTTACTTTCGCGCTCCATGGTTTCAAGCGAAGCGCCGACATGCGGCGCGAGATCGACCTTGTTGATCACCAGGAGATCGGAGCGGGTGATGCCTGGGCCCCCCTTCGAGGGGATCTTGTCGCCGGCGGCAACGTCGATGACGTAGATGGTGAGGTCGGCGAGTTCGGGCGAAAACGTGGCGGCGAGATTGTCACCGCCGGACTCGATCAACACCAGATCGAGTGCCGGGAATTTCTGTTGCATGTCGGCGATGGCCGCGAGATTGGCCGAAGCGTCCTCGCGGATGGCGGTGTGCGGGCAACCGCCGGTCTCGACGCCGGCAATGCGCTCAGCAACCAGCGCCCCCGAGCGCACCAGATATTCGGCATCCCACTTGGTGTAGATGTCGTTGGTAATGGCGGCGATCTCGTAACGGTCGCGCAAGCGCTTGCACAGCGCGTCCATCAGCGCGGTCTTGCCGGAGCCGACCGGGCCGCCGACCCCGACGCGCAACGGACCGTTATGGGCGGTCATGCATGCACCCCATCCGTCAAGCTTACAGGGCGGAATGGCGCGTGTGGAGTGGCGGGCGCAACGGCCCCGCGACGGCCCCGTTACGGCCCCGTTACGACCCCTTGGCGCTTAAGAACCGGAGCCGCCGGCGTGCGGCTGGCTCACTTTCTGCAGATAAGCGACGATGTCCCGGCGCGAGAGCTCGTCAAGGACGCGGACCGGCATTTTGGCGCCGGGAACGAAGGCGCGCGGGTTGGTAAGCCAGCGGTCGAGGTTGTCGGTCGACCAGACCAGGCCGGCGTTCTTCAACGCAGCCGAATACTCGTAACCGGCGGCGGAGCCGGCCTGACGTCCGACCACGCCTTCAAGCATCGGACCGATCTTGTTGCGATCGAGCGCGTGGCACGAACCGCATCGCTCGGCGAATAGGGCCTGGCCATGGGCGGGGTCCGGCGCCGCGTTGGCAAGAAAGCGCGACATGTCCTTGGCGTTGGCCGGTTTGGCGGAGCGGAAAAACGTGTAGCCAAGCGTGATGGTCGAAACCTTGTTCATTTCCGGGTCCTTGCCGAAGGCCGGATCGACATAGAACACGACCGGCATTTTGACCTTCTCATGCGGCTCAAGCCGTTCTTCGTCGAAACAGAAGCACTGAATCTTGTTGAAATAGATACCGCTCGCTGGCGGCGTGACGTTGAAGGTCGCGTGCCCGACGATTGCCTCGTCGCTGGTATTTTCAGCGGTGAAATAGACCAGCGTCTGCTCGCCGAGATGCACCGTCACGTCACGCTGCACCGGCTCGAAACGCCAAGGCAGGCCCGGCGCGACGTTGGAATCGAATTCCACCGTTACCGTCTTTGGCGAAATCGCCGCCGTATCGGAAAGCACGCGCTGCGTGGTGCCGCCATAGCCGGTCGCCGCGCAGAACATGCGATACAAAGTCGGCGAATAGACGACGATGCCGGTCATCATCGCGAGGACGACAAGGCACGGCACAATGACCTTCCAGTGTTTTCGCGGTTGAGGGTTCATGGGCCGGGGCTTCCTGCTGCGACGGATAACCGCCCGTAGTGATAGCTTGGCTCTGGCTGTGTCGGCAAAATGATGCGCGTCTGCGGCCTTTTGTCCACTCTGCGCGCGTCGATCCAGCGGTCGGCGTTCAAGAACGAAACAACCGCGTGTATTGGGTTTCGTGGCGCATGCCGGCGAGGTCGGCGCGAAACGTGGCACTGCCGATGTCGGCAAGCGGCGTGTTGAACGCGCGCGCCGCCGTAGCCGCGACATTCGTTTCCAGCGCCGCAAGCACGCGTTGGCCGTCGGTCTGGCCCAGCGGGATAAGTCGCACGCCCGCGGAAATCCAGTTGGCCGTCAGCGCATGCAGGAACGCGGGCAAAGCGGTCTTGCCGCGGATGCCGTGCCCGGCGCAGGCGACGCCGACGGCGACCGGCAAAGCGACCGGCCCGTCCCACGCGGCCGCAAACCGCCCGAGCGCTTCGCACGGCCACGCCGCCCGCGTGGCTTCAAGAAAGGCGCGGCCCTGCGCGGTCGTCTCGAGGAAACGCTCCTTCGAGGGCACGAAAGCGGCGGCAAGCTCCGCCACCGCGCGCAGCGCGGCCGCATCGTCGCCGGCACTTGCCCGGTGTGCATGGACAAAAAACACCGCGTCGGCGAAACCGCCGCCCTCACCCAGGATTGTCGCGAGCCATGCCTTGAGCGAATCCGCATCGCGAATATCGCCGGCCTCGACCGCCCATTCGATGCCGCTGGAGTATGAGAAGGCGCCAACCGGATAAGCCGGCGACAGCCACGCCATCAATCGGTACAGCGCCGCGCTCTCCGACCGTGCGTTGGTGCGGACGCGCGAAGGCGGCCGGCGTTTGACCTTGCGTGGGCTTTGCTTGCGCGGGGACGAGCGCAGCAGCGGTCGCGTGCGCGACTTAGCCATCGCGACCGTGGCTGTGATCGCGCTGATGGTAAGCGCCATGCTCGGGATTGAACGGCGCCTCGATTGGCGACAACGTCGCGCCGAGTCCGCGCAGCATGGCTTCGATCACGTGATCGCGGCCGATACGTAATCGGTCGCCGATAATTTCCACGTCGATGTGCCGGTTGCCGATGTGCCAGGCGAGCCGCGCCAGTTCGTGCGCATCGGCGGCCGCGATCTCGATGAGCGGCTCCGGCCGGCCGACGATTTTCACCATGGCGCCGTCATCGAGCACCAGCCCGTCGCCGTCATGCAGCGCGGTCGCTTTCGGCAGATCGAGCAGAAATTTGGTGCCGCGTTCGGCCCGCAACATCACGCGCCGGCGATGACGCTCGTGCGCATCAAGGCTGATGGTATCGACGGCACTGGCTTCATCCCAATGACCGGCCGCCCTGACGTCCAGCGCGCGCTTCATCACTTATATCCTCGCTCGCTTTGTACGAACCGCACCAACGAATAGCCGAAACCACTAACGCATTGACCGCTTACGCTAAATTGCCGTCCCGCCGTACAGCAGCGACAGCGCCAGCCAGCTATAGTATAGACAGGAAGCTGTGACGAACATCGATTACCCGGAGAAGGGTTGTTCGGATGACCTCTTTCGACCGTGATCGGGCGCCAAGCCGCCGTCATTTCCTCACGCAAGCGAGCCTCATCGGCGGCATGGTCGTGACGTATCCGGCATGGGCCGCCTCCGTCGTCGACCTCGGCCTGCCGGGCGGTCCAAGCCAGCGCGCGCTGACCGGCGCCTTCCCGCAAAAGGGGCCGATGATTTTGCAGCGCAGCCGTTCGCCGCTGCTGGAAACGCCGTTTGAGACCTTCGACCGCGGCGTCTTTACCCCCAACGACCGGTTCTTCGTCCGCTGGCATTGGGCCGATATTCCGGAAGCGGTCGATGTGACCTCCTTCAAGGTCGCGGTGCGGGGACACGTCAACACTGCGCTGTCGCTTTCGATGGCCGATGTTTTGAAGATGCCTCGGGTCGATCTGGCGGCGGTCAATCAGTGCTCGGGCAATTCGCGCGGCTACTTCCAGCCGCGTGTGGCCGGCGGCCAATGGGGCAACGGCGCGATGGGCAACGCGCGCTGGACCGGGGTCCGCCTGCGCGATGTGCTCGACCGTGCCGGCATCAAGAGCGGCGCGGTCGCGGTGCGCTTCAACGGCCTGGACCAGCCGACCGTGGATAATGGGCCCGACTTCATCAAGTCGCTCGATATCGAACACGCCCGCGACGGCGAGGTGATGTTGGCCTTCGAGATGAATGGCGAGCAACTACCGCTGCTCAACGGCTTTCCGCTGCGCCTGATCGTGCCCGGATGGTATGCGACCTACTGGGTCAAAATGCTCAACGACATCGAAGTGCTGGACGCGCCGGACCAAAATTTCTGGATGGCGACGGCCTATCGCATCCCCGAGACGCCGCACGCCAGCGTCACGCCCGGCCAAACCGGCTTCAAGACGGTGCCGATCAACCGCATGGTGCCGCGCTCGTTTTTCACCAACGTGGCCGACAAGGCGACCGTCAAATCCGGCGCGACGCTGCCGCTGCGAGGAATTGCGTTCGGCGGCGATTGCGGCGTGTCGACGGTCGAAGTATCGGCCGATCAAGGAAAGAGCTGGAAGAAAGCCACGCTCGGCCGCGACGCGGGCGCGTACAGCTTTCGGCAATGGAGCACGCAACTAACAGAGCCGCGATCCGGCAAGCTGACGTTGCAGGTCCGCTGCACCAACGCCAAGGGCGAGGTTCAGCCCGGCGAGCCGAACTGGAACGGCGCCGGCTTCATGCGCAACGTCATCGAGCAAGTGGAGCTTACAATTGCCTGACCGGACACCGCGGGGCGGACGAATCGTGAGCCCGACAGGCAAAAGGATTGTCGGGATTTGCACATTCTTGCTGGCGCTTGGTGCTTTTGCCGGACTGGATACCCGGCCGATCTCGGCTGCGGAAAAGTCGACCGTGACCGCGAGCGGCGTGACACTGCATTCGGTGAGCACGAAATTTCCCGACCCCGGCCGCCTGTTTCCGGGCGGCAGCAGCGCCGATGCGATCAACAACAACTGCCTCGCCTGCCATTCGACCGGCATGGTGTTCACACAGCCGAAGATGTCGCGCGCCGAGTGGCAGGCCGAAGTCAACAAGATGCGCAACACCTACAAGGCGCCGGTTGCCGACGCCGACGTGCCGGCAATCGTTGATTATCTCGCCAACCTCACCGTCGGCAAATAACCGGCGACGGGACGTTTGTGCCATGGCCGCCGAAGGATTGCGGTTTCGTTTCAGCATCTGCGAGGCGTTTCATGATCCGCAATTTCAGCGACCACGCGGCTAACGAGCGCACGTTCCTGGCCTGGGTGCGTACCGGCATCGCCGTCATCGCTTTCGGCTTCGTCATCGAGAAGTTCAATCTCTTCCTGACGACGATCGCCAATTCTACCGTCGGCGACAGCGTCAATCGCTTGCGGCTCGACAAACTCTCCGGCCCGTTCGGACACTATGAAGGGCTGGCGCTCATGCTCGCCGGCGTCGCCGTGGTCATCCTGGCGACCGTCCGTTTTGTCCGTATCACCCGCCTGCTGGAAGACTCGCAAACGCACTCGGCCAAAACCGTCCGTACTGAACTGATCCTTTCGGCGACAGTGGTGCTTTTAGTCGTGAGCTACGTCGGCTTTCTAGCATTCGGCTGAGGCATAACAGACCCGCACCCCTGCCTCGCTTTCGCATCGTCGAGCATTGGAGATCGCACCCGACACCGATATGGTGGCTGCTCCCAGTGTCCCGATTCCGAAGTTCGCAGGTGGCATTGACACGCTCGCATGCGAACTTCGGAATCGAAGGGACACTGGCAAATATACGACACGAGTGCGGTCTTCGGATTTGAAGTTCCTATGCGAGTTTGCCGCCCAACTGTAGGAACTTCAAATCCACCGCACCGAGGGAAGATTTTCCGGGCATGACCATCAGCGGTAAGGCTTATATCGCCGGGGCTTTCGAGCATCCGACCCGGCACGCACCGGACAAGACGGTGGCGCAGTTGCACGCGGAGGTGGCGCTCGGCGCATTGCAGGATGCAGGCCTCACGCGGCAAGACGTCGACGGCTATTTCTGCTCCGGCGACGCGCCCGGGCCCGGGCCCGCCTCGATGGCGGAATATATGAATCTGAAGCTTCGCCATGCCGACTACACGGAAGTCGGCGGTGCGTCCTACACGCTCCTGGTCGGGCACGCAGCCGAGGCGATCGCCGCCGGCAAATGCGACGTCGCGCTGATCACGCTCGCCGGCCGGCCGCGCAGCGAAGGCATGGCGACCGGCACCGCGCCGCGCCCGCGCGACCCGAACCAGCCGGAGGCGCCTTGGGAAGCGCCCTATGCCATAACCACCGCCAACGGCTACGCCATGTGCGCCATGCGGCACATGCACCAATACGGGACCACCAGCGAGCAGCTTGCCTGGGTGAAGGTCGCCGCTTCGCATCACGCCCAACACAATCCGCGCGCGATGTTGCCGGAGGTAGTCACCGTCGCGGAGGTGCTTGCCTCACCGATGATCGCCGACCCGCTGCACCGGCTCGATTGCTGCGTCATCAGCGACGGCGGCGGCGCGCTGGTGGTGGCGCGGCCGGAAATCGCGAAGTCGCTCAAGCGTCCGCTGGTCAAGATCATCGGCACCGGCGAAGCGGTCAAGCATCTCGCCGGCGGCACCTTCGATCTGACGACGTCGGCCGCGGCGCGTTCCGGACCGATCGCCTTTGCCGAAGCGGGTATTACTCCCGCCGACATCAAATACGCGTCGATCTATGACAGCTTCACCATCACCGTCATCATCCAGATCGAGGATTTGGGCTTCTGCGCTAAAGGCGCCGGCGGCAAGTTCGTCGCCGACGGCAATCTGATTTCCGGTACCGGCAAGCTTCCCTTCAACACCGACGGCGGCGGGTTGTGCAACAATCACCCGGCCAATCGCGGCAGCATGACCAAGGTGATCGAAGCGGTACGGCAAATTCGCGGCGAGGCGCATCCGGCGGTGCAAGTGAAGAACTGCGACCTCGCGCTGGCGCACGGCACCGGCTTTCAGCTCGCCACCCGGCATGGCGCCGCCACCGTCATCATGCAGCGGGAGTGAGGCGATGGTGCGAAAACTGACGCCGCCGGTCATAACCGCAGAGAGCAAAGCCTTCTTCGATGCGGCACGCGCGGGCAAGTTCGTCATTCCGTTCTGCACCGGCTGCGGCAAGGCGCATTGGTATCCGCGCGCCATCTGCCCGTTCTGCGCCAGCGAACTGGTGGAATGGCGCCCGGCCTCCGGCAAGGGCACGATCTACACCTTCAGCGTCATGCGCCGGGTCAAAGAGCCTTATGCGATTGCGCATGTGACGCTGGCCGAAGGGCCGACCATGCTCACCAACCTCGCCGATTGCGATTTCGACACGCTTCGCATCGGTCAAGCGGTGACGGTCGTATTCCAGGAGGCCGACGGCGGTTCGCCGGTGCCGATGTTCAAGCCGGTGTGAAACGATCTGGAAGTGGACCGGGATTTAAAGATGGACAGGCGCGTTCCCCTCCCCCTTGTGGGGAGGGGATAGGGGTGGGGGTGAAATGGCATTGCATCCAATCGTGGTCGTCGACTGCGCTACCCCCCTCCCTACCCTCCCCCACAAGGGGGGAGGGAGCGCGCGGAGCAGACGATGATCAACAAGATCGTGCGCAATATGGCCGAGGCGATGGCGGATATCCGCGACAACGCGGTCCTCTTGATCGGCGGCTTCGGCAGCATCGGCCAGCCCAACGCACTGATCGAAGGGTTGATCGAGCAAGGCGCCAAAGATCTGACGGTGGTCGCCAACAACGCCGGCGTCGGCCACACCGGACTGGCCCGGCTGATGGAAGTCGGCCGCGTGCGCAAGATCGTCTGCTCGTATCCGCGCACGTCCGATCCCGTCGTGTTCGCCGAACTCTATCGCGCCGGCAAGATCGAGCTCGAAGTGATGCCGCAGGGGACCATGGCCGAGCGCATGCGCGCCGCCGGCGCCGGCATTCCGGCCTTCTACACGCCGACCTCGGTCGGCACCAAACTCGCCGCCGGTAAGGAAGCGCGCGATTTCCGCGGCCGGACCTACGTTTTGGAGGAGGCGTTATTCGGCGACATAGCGTTAGTCGAAGCTTGGCAGGCCGACCGCTGGGGTAACCTGACGTACCGCTCGTCGGCACGGAACTTCAATCCGGTCATGGCCACGGCGGCGAAGTTGACCATCGTGCAGGCTCAGCACATTGTTGAACTCGGTGCGCTCGATCCGGAGCAGGTCGCCACCCCCGGTATTTTCGTCGATCGCGTGCTGCACGTGCCTTACGGCGAGCCGGTCGTAACCTGACGGGGAAGTATAACGTGAGCACGAAAGCAGCGGCGAAAACACTGGCGGCGTGCAGGCCATGGACGCGCGAAGAGATCGCCGCGCGCGCCGCGCGCGACATCCCGGAAGGCTGGTACGTCAATGTCGGCATCGGCATGCCCGTGCTGCTGCCGAATTACATCCCGCCCGAGCGCGAAGTCATCGTTCAGTCCGAGAACGGCATCCTTGGCATGGGCCCGACTCCGGCCGACGACAAAATCAACCGCTGGCTGATCAACGCCAGCAAGAAATATGTCACGCTCGTGCCGGGCGGCTCTTACGTCCATCATGCCGACAGTTTCGCCATGATCCGTGGCGGTCATCTCGATCTTTGCGTACTCGGCTCATTTCAAGTGGCCGAGAACGGCGACTTCGCCAACTGGACGTCCGACGGCGACGACATGCCGTCGGTCGGCGGCGCCATGGATCTGGCCGCCGGCGCCAAGGCGATCTGGTTGTTGATGGATCACACGACCAAGAACGGCGACAGCAAAGTGATGCGCCGCTGCACTTATCCGCTCACCGCGGTCGGCGCCGCCAAGCGCGTCTACACCAATCTCGCCGTGCTCGACATCACCGACAAAGGCTTCGCCGTGCGCGATCTGGCGGCCGGCTTGACGTTCGAAGCGTTGCAGGACGTAACCGACGCCCCGCTGCACGTCACGAATTAGCCCGAGCGCTTGTTACTGCGCGGCTGCGGGTGCCGGCGCCGGCTTGACCGGCGGCTTGGCTGCCAGCTTGGCCTTATGCGCCTTCTTCTTCGGTGCGTCGGCCGCGGCCTTGGCTTGCAGCTCGGATGGCGGACTGGCGGCCAGCGCCGACGACGACATCGGCGTCCAGGGTTTTTTGGCCGAAGCTTTGCCGTCAGTCGCTTTGCCGTCAGTCGCCTTGCCGTCGCTCTTGCTGTCGGTCGCTTTGCCGTCGCTCGCCTTGCCGTCGCTTGCTTTGCCGTCGCTCGTCTTGCCGTCGCTCGCGTTGCCTTCCGTTTCCTTGCCGCCGGTTGCTTTTTCGTCGGTGTGCTTGGCAATCCGTTGCGTCGCGCT
The DNA here is from genome assembly GCA_035532335.1 of Xanthobacteraceae bacterium. Taxonomy (GTDB): domain Bacteria; phylum Pseudomonadota; class Alphaproteobacteria; order Rhizobiales; family Xanthobacteraceae; genus BOG-931. Next base: position 14,095 of record DATKRE010000135.1, read on the forward strand.
CTTCTTCTTATGATGCGGCGCCGCCGGCTCGATAGTAGCGAGTCTGGCGATCTCGTCCGGCGTGCGCGTCGGCCCGGTATAGACGACGACCGGCGTCACGGCGCCGGCGTCGGATAAAAGCGCGGCGCCCTTCGGCGTCGGCGCCCTCAAGCTCGACAATAAGGCCGAGAACGCTCCGCTGTTGTCGCCATTGGCATTCTCGCCGCCGGCGTCTTCGTCCTCATCTTCCGCCGCCGGTTTTTTGCGATGCTTGCCGCAGACCTCGTCATGCAGATTGGGCGGCGCGGCGCTGATCGGAGTGAGCTCGTTGACCGATCCGAGAGCGGGCGTCAGCCACGACAGCGGATTTTGCACAAAGCCGCCTTCCAGAAGCTCAGCCGCCTTTACCGCGCGTGCCGCGGAAGACGGCGCGCCCATGACCACGGCGATCAACTGGCGCCCATTGCGCGTGGCGGTGGCGACCAGATTGAAGCCGGCCGCGCAAATGAATCCGGTTTTCATGCCGTCGGCGCCCGGATAGCGGCCAAGCAAGGTGTTGTAGTTGCGCACCACGCGCCGCCCGAACTTGATGGCCGGAATGTGCCAGTAGAAATTGTATTCGGGAAAATCGTGGATCAGCGCGCGGGCAAGAATCGCCATGTCGCGCGGCGAGGTGATCTGCTCGTCGGCCGGCAGCCCGTTGGGATTGACGAAGTTCGACTCGGTCATCCCCAGCCGATGCGCGGTCCTGGTCATGTCTTCGGCGAAATTCTCGACGGAACCGTCGACGCCCTCCGCCAGCAGCACGGCCATGTCGTTGGCCGACTTCACCATCATCATCTTCAGCGCATTGTCGACCGTCACCTGGGTGCCGATGGCAAAACCCATCTTGGTCGGCGATTGCGCCATCGCGGTATGCGAAACCGAAAATAGCGTATCGAACGTGACGCGGCCCTGTTTGATCGCCTGTAACGTGGTGTAGAGCGTCATGAGCTTCGTCACCGACGCGGGGTACCACGGATAGGTGGCATTCTCGGCGCGCAGCACCTTGCCGGAATCGGCCTCGACGAGAATGAATGCCTCGGCACGGGCCGGCGTCGCGGAGAGACCGGCGGTCAAGAGAAGAGCGAACGCGACAGCGAGCTTCAACGTCCGGGAAAACTGCAAATGGTACACGTGTCGCGGTCCGCTTCGTTGCTCGGGCCCGGCGGCCGCCGTCTCCGGACTGAGCCACAACCGGAAAGAAGGCCGCGACAGGTTCATGAAAGGTTCCCGAAGCCCGGCGGCCGAACTATCTAAGCCCAAGGAACGCTCGAACGCAAAGCTAAATCCCGGTATCATTTCGGGTATCGGTCAAAGTGCATGCGTTCGCAGCATCGACCTACAAAAGCGACTAAAATTCGGCAAAGGACACAATCATGACCGCTTGCATCGTGGGATGGGCGCACACGCCGTTCGGCAAGCTTGCCGGCGAAACCGTCGAAAGCCTGATCGTAAAGGTCGCGAGCGAAGCGCTCGCCGACGCGGGCATGGCGGCAAAAGACATCGACGAGATCGTGCTCGGCCATTTCAACGCTGGCTTCTCGGCGCAGGACTTCACCGCGTCGCTGGTGCTGCAAGCTTCGCCGGATTTGCGCTTCAAGCGCGCGACACGGGTCGAAAATGCCTGCGCCACCGGCTCGGCCGCCGTCCATCAGGGCATGCGGGCGATCGCCGCCGGTGCGGCCCGTAACGTGCTGGTGGTCGGCGTCGAGCAGATGACGGCGACACCGGCCGCCGAAATCGGCCGCAACCTGCTCAAGGCATCCTACGTCCGCGAGGAAGCCGAAATCGAAGGCGGCTTTGCCGGCGTGTTCGGCAAGATTGCCGGACTTTACTTCCAGCGCTGGGGCGACCAATCGGACGCGCTGGCGCAGATTGCCGCCAAAAATCACAAGAACGGTGTCGGCAATCCCTATGCGCAGATCCGCAAGGACTTAGGCTTCGATTTCTGCCGGCAGGAGAGCGAGAAGAATCCGCGCGTCGCCGGACCGCTCAAACGTACCGATTGCTCGCCGGTCTCGGACGGTGCCGCGGCGCTGGTGCTCACCGACGTCGAAACGGCACTGAAGATGAAGAAGGCGATCGTGTTTCGCGCCGCCGCCCACGTACAGGATTTTTTGCCGATGTCGCGGCGCGACATTCTCAAGTTCGAAGGCTGCTCGGTCGCCTGGCAACGGGCACTCGCCGAAGCCGGGATCGCGCTTGCCGATCTCTCCTTCGCCGAGGTGCACGACTGTTTCACCATCGCCGAGTTAATCGAATACGAGGCGATGGGCCTGGTGCCGGAAGGTCAGGGTGCGCGGGCGATCGCCGAAGGCATCGTCGCCAAGGACGGCAAATTGCCGATCAATCCGTCGGGCGGCCTCAAGTCCAAGGGCCATCCGATCGGCGCCACCGGCGTGTCGATGCACGCCATCGCCTCGATGCAGCTTAACGGCACCGCAGGCGACATGCAGGTCAAGGACGCGAAGCTCGCCGGAATTTTCAATATGGGCGGCGCCGCGGTTGCCAATTACGTCAGTATTCTCGAACGCCTACGCTGAACGCAGGGAGAAACACGCATGCACATACAGCCGTATCTAAACTTCGACGGCCGCTGCAATGAGGCGCTGGAGTTTACAAGAAAGCCATCGGCGCCAAGGTCGGCATGGTCATGCGATGGAAGGACAGCCCGGACAAAAGCATGTCCACCCCGGAAGACGCCGACAAACTGATGCATTCGCAATTTCAGGTCGGCGACACCACGGTGATGGCCTCGGACGGCCGCGGCGCCGGCAAGACTAATTTTACCGGCATCTCGCTTTGCATCTCGGCGGCCAGCGAGGCCGAAGCCGATAAGCTGTTCGCCGGCCTCGCCGAGGGCGGCCAGATTCAGATGCCGTTGGGCAAGACTTTTTTCTCACCGCGCTTCGGTATGGTCGCCGATAAATTTGGTGTCGGCTGGATGGTCGTTGTGGCAAACTGATCTTCATCACCAACGTTGGGGGAGACGGTGATGAGTGGCGAAGGCGGATCGGATTTTATCATCTTTCGCGTGTTCGAAGCGCGGCGTGAGCGCGTCTGGCAAGCGCTGACCGAGACCGAGCGGCTGAAGGACTGGTGGCCGCCGAAAACCTTCACCATGATCCACGCCAGCATGGACTTGCGGCCGGGCGGCATCTTTCACTGCGGCATGCGCTCGGTCGAGGGCTACAAGATGTGGGTCGTGTTCCGCTACAACGATGTCGTGCAGCTCGAACGCCTGGTGTTTTTGAGCGCGTTCTCCAACCAGGCCGGCGAATTAAAACGCCATCCCCTCGTGCCGACCTGGCCGATGCAAACGCTGACCACCATCGCGCTCGAGGAGGAGACCGGCGCCAACACCAAGCTGACCATCTCGTGGTCGCCGCACGAGGCAACCGAGATCGAACTCCGGACGTTCAATGCGTCCCATGTCGGCTTGAAAGCCACCTGGAGCGCCGCCTTCGATCAGCTCGCGGCGTATCTGGCCAAGACCGGCTAGTGGCCGCAGCGTGCGATCACAGCCAGCGTCGCCAAATTGTTTAATACTATTAACACAATTGCGACGATATCGCGGTATTGTCTTTTTCGCGATGCCTGATTCGGTTACACGCCTTTATCAAGCGGCGCTGGCTTGCCGGCACGACGATCCGTCGACCTCGCGGACGGCGCGGCTGTTGCGCTCCGGCCGCAGCAAGATGGCAAAGAAGCTCGCCGAAGAGGCGGTCGAGGTCGTCATCGACTCGATGAACGGCGACCGCGACGCAGTCATCAAGGAAAGCGCCGACCTCATCTACAATCTCGTCGTCCTCTGGGTTGCCACCGGCATTCGGCCGGACGACGTCTGGAAAGAGATGGACCGCCGCGAGCGGCTGCTCGGCATCGCCGAGAAGGTGCCGAAGAAGGTGGCGGAAGAAGGCAGCCGCCGCAAGATCGTCGTTCTCGAGAACCGCCGACTGCGCAAGCGGCGCTGAAATTCGTCATTCCGGAAGCTGCGAACGCAGCTATCCGGAATCCATAACCCCAGCGATTCAGGACTATGGATTCCGGGCTCGCGTGTGAGCCGCGCCCCGGAATGACGATGGACATTCCTTCGCCTCGCCGCTAACCAGCACATCATGCTCCGCCGTCTTTATGATTGGTGCGTCGACATCGCCGGCAAGCCGCACGCGGCCCTGGTGCTGGGGGTGGTGTCGTTCTGCGAGAGTTCGTTCTTTCCCATCATTCCCGATGTGATGCTGATACCGATGGCGCTGGCGCGACCGGACCGCGCCTTTAGGCTGGCCGCGGTCTGCACTGTCGGTTCAGTCACCGGCGGCGTGCTTGGTTATTTCATCGGCGCGATGCTCTACGACACCGTCGGGCAATGGCTCATTCATCTTTATGGCTACGGCGGCAAGGTCGAAGCGTTTCGCGCTGCGTATGCGCAATACGGCTCGCTGATCATCCTGCTCAAGGGGCTGACCCCGATCCCCTACAAGATCGTGACCATCACCTCCGGTTTCGCCGGCTACAACCTCGGCCTGTTCATTTTGTTCTCGATCATCACCCGCGGGGCGCGGTTCTTCATCGAGGCGTTCCTGCTCAACCGCTATGGCGAACGCGCGCGCGGCATCATCGAAAAGCGGCTCGGCCTATGGACCGGCCTTGCCGCCGTCGTCATCGTGGTTGGCTTTATTGTCGCGGTGCGCGTATTCTAGTGGAGCGGATTTGACATTCGCTACCCACCTGGCGGCAAACTCGAGAAGCGAATGTCAAATCCAAAGCTCCACTAAGCCGCAAATTTGCTAGTGGTCCTTTTGATTCTAACATTCGCATGAGAGGGTGCCGAATACGGATGTGAATGTTAGAATCGGACCACTAGCCGCACGATCATGACGACGATTATTAGGTGTCGAAGTCTCTGCGTCGCCGGCGCGGCGCTGCTCATTCTCGCGCTGGCAGGCACATCTTTCGCCGAGGACCAACCGGCCCCGGTCGGCGCGCCGCCGCCTGCCAAGACGGCGCCGTTTCCGCCGCAGCCGCCGCCCGCCGACAAGCCGGGATTCCTGCACGAGCTCAAAGGTTGGTGGGACAACTCGCTCGGCTTCTTCGGCAAGGGACTGGAAAAATCCGGCGACGTCACCAAGGGCGCCGCGGGCGCGACGGGCAATGCCGTGAAGGGCGCCGTCGAAGCCACCAAAAATGCCGCCACCGCGATCGTCAAACTGCCGGGCACGCGGATGATCGACATTTACCTGCGTTGCGAGAAAGCGCCGAACGGCGCGCCCGATTGCGAGACCGCGGCCGCCAACGCCTGCCGCGCCAAGGGCTTTGGCGGCGGCCATCCGCTCGACGTGCGCACCGAGCAGAAATGCGACGCCGCCACCATCGCCAGCGGTGTGCCGCCGGAGCAACGGAACTGTCCGGTCGAGACGACCATCACCCGCGCCATCTGTCAGTAATTTCAGAAGAGGCGATTGCCGCCATGATGTCGAAAGAAGACCGCAACAAGGCCGCCGACATTCTCATGGCCGCGGAAAAGACGCGCAAGCAGGAGGTGCAGATTTCCAAGACCTGGCCCGACATCACCATGGACGACGCCTACGCGATCTCAACCGAGGTCGCCAACCGCAAGATTGCCGCCGGCGCCAGGCTGATCGGCCACAAGGTCGGGCTGACCTCGAAGGCAATGCAGCGGTCCTCGCAGATCGACGAGCCGGATTACGGCCATCTGCTCGATACTATGATGATCGCCGACGGCGCCCGCGTGCCGCACGAGAATTTCTGCCTGCCGCGGGTCGAGATCGAACTCGCTTTCGTTCTCGGCAAATCGTTGCGCGGGCCGGGCATCGGCCTCACCGATGTCTTGCGCGCCACCGAATATGTAGTGCCGGCGATCGAGGTGGTCGATGCGCGCCTGCAGGATCCGCGCAAGATTTTCGACACCGTCTCCGACAACGGCGCCGCCGCCGGCATTGTCGTCGGCGGCCGTCCGGTCAAGCCGCAGGAGGTCGATCTGCGCTGGGTCGGCGGGATCATGTATCGCAATTCGGAGATCGAGGAGACCGGCGTCGCCGCCGGCGTGCTCGGCCATCCGGCGCTGGGCGTCGCCTGGCTCGCCAACAAGCTCGGCGCGCACGGCGTCACGCTCGAGCCCGGTCACCTCGTTCTCGCCGGCTCGTTCACCCGCGTGGTGTTCGCCAGGAAGGGCGATACGCTCCGCGCCGATTTCGGATCGCTCGGCGGCATCGCGCTGCAATTCGTTTGAACGTCATTCCGGGGCCGAGCGAAAGCGAGGAACCCGGAATCCATATTCACCAACGCCGGGGTTATGGATTCCGGGCTCGCGGGCCAAAGCCCGCGCCCCGGAATGACCGGTGGCGTACGTTGACTTGGGCCGCCGGCGGCATAGATTCAGGCGGTTCCGAGGGGAGCTCCCGGAAGGGAGCTGAGAAACCGCCGCCGGGCCACCTGGCCTTGCACCGCGACAAACCCTTTGAACCTGATCCGGTTCATACCGGCGAAGGGACAGGAATACGTCATGACTGCCGCGAACACTGCCGCCACGCTGATCGCCAGATTGATCGGGCCGTGGTTTGTCGCCCTTGGCCTCGGCCTTTTGCTCAACCGCGCATTCTACGTCGATGCCATCATGCAGGGCACGCACAGTCCGGTTGTGATCTTCCTGGCCGGCAGCGCCACCCTCCTCGGCGGACTTGCCATCCTCAATGCGCACCGGGCCTGGACCGCCGACTGGCGCGGCATCATCACCATCATCGGCTGGCTGTTCGTTATCGCCGGCACCATCCGCATTGTGCTGCCGTCGATCGCTGCGTCCATCACGCCGGCGATCTACGCCGGAACGACGGCCATGGCGGTGACCGGCATCGTCGTGCTCATTGTCGGCGGTTATCTGTCATTTGAAGGCTATCGGCGCTAGCACCGCATGGAAAAACGCATGATCCCGAAACGTGGAAGCCGGTTTTCGGAACAAGATCACGCGCAAGAATTTGCGCAAGAATTGGAGTACCTGCAATGAACAAGCATATCGCGCAGCCCGACCTCGCCACGCCGAAGGTCACCACCGGATCGATCGCCGGCTCGCGCAAGATTTACGCGCGGCCCGAGGCGGCGCCGGACTTGAAAGTGCCGCTGCGCGAGATCGTGCTCGACGCTTCCGCCAACGAACCGCCGCTGCCGGTTTACGATCCATCCGGCCCGTACACCGACCCGGATGCGACGATCGACGTCGCCAAGGGTTTGCCGCGCACGCGCATCGAGTGGGTGAAGGCGCGCGGCGGCGTCGAGAACTACGACGGCCGCGCCATCAAGCCGATCGACAACGGCAACGTCAGCGGCAAGCATCTCGCCCGCAATTTTCCCAACACGCCACAGCCGATGCGCGGGATCGATTCCACTTCCGCACCTCCCCCTCAAGGGGGGAGAGGACCCGCTGCGGCAAGCGATCAGGCTTCAACCAAAAGCCCTCACCCCATCACCCAGCTGGAATGGGCGCGCGCCGGCGTCATCACCAGGGAGATGATCTACATCGCCGAGCGCGAGAATCTCGGCCGCAAAAAGATGCTCGACGGCGCGCAAGCCGCGCAGGATGACGGCGAGAGCTTTGGCGCATCGGTGCCGCTCCACGTCACGCCGGAATTCGTGCGCTCGGAAGTGGCGCGCGGCCGGGCGATCATTCCTGCCAACATCAACCACGGCGAACTCGAGCCGATGATCATCGGCCGCAACTTCCTCACCAAGATCAACGCCAATATCGGCAATTCGGCGGTCACCTCCTCGGTCGAAGAAGAGGTGGAGAAAATGGTGTGGGCGATCCGCTGGGGCGCCGACACGGTGATGGACCTCTCGACCGGCCGCAACATCCACAACACCCG
>DATKRE010000136.1:0-5170 GCA_035532335.1 Xanthobacteraceae bacterium
GCCTTGCTGGAGCGCCGCCTGCCACAGCGTCAGGAAACACGCGCGGCCGAACAGCGCCTGCAACGCGACCACGGCCAGGAGCGCCAGGTGCAGCGCGCGCCACCACAGGATGCGCACGAAGCGCCAGCCGAGCCAGCCGCCGAGCGGAATCACGACCAGGCCAAAGACGTTGAACGCGATCACCGCGACGTGGGCCGCCAGCACGGCAAGGGCGAGGGTGGTGAGCAGGCCCGGCGACATCGGCCGATCCTAACCGCGCGCCGGCGCGCGCGTCGCGCGAACGTCAACCGCCCGGGCGCTTTTTTTCAGTGTGCTCAGCCAGCCGTTCGAACGCGGCGGCGATCTTGTACAGTTCCGCCTTGATCTCCGCCACGGTCGCTTTTTCGGCGGATACGCGTATGCGCACGGCCTGCCGCCGATATTCCTCGGCCAGCCCCTCGTCAACAACCATGCGGCTACTCTATGCAGTCACGAATTGGTTTCACCCCGGTATATCCCTGAGTTTTGCGCCGGAAAACACTGAGGCGCGGCGACTTGGGTTCCGCTTTCTGAATTGCCGATTTTCGGCGGCCGGTTCCGCGATCGGCACCGCGGGTCGGATCGGTTCAGCGCGCGGCCGCTCGCGCCGGCTTCTCGAGCCACTGTCTGAGCTCGATCGAATTGCCGTCGGGATCGGCGATCTCCGCGCGTATGTATGTCTTGCTGGCGCGCGGTCCCCAACTGGGCGCAATCCCTTTGGCCGCGAGGTCGCGCAGCGTGGCTGCCATGTCGTCGACTTCCCACGCCATGGCGTTGTAGCCCGCCTGACCGCGCGGCGCGCGCTCGGCCGGTGGTGGATCGGCCCGCAGCAGCTCGATCGCCGACTCGTTGAGGGTCAAGTAGACGACCTCACTGATCGGCGCTGCGTCGACCGCAATGCGGTGATCCAGCGTGAAGCCCAGCGCTCCGACATAGAACGCGAGGCTTCGCTCGAAGTCGCGCGGAACGATTTCCACGTGGTCGATCCGTTTCAGCATGCACCCGTTCCTCCGACCGCATCGTCGTGCCCGTCGCGGTCACGCTGACGATAGTATTTCGCGTTTCGCGTCGGCGGCACGGCGATTCTCCTTGACTCGCAAGGTCTAATATGCTAGAGAAACCAAACACTGAGAGATGCGCCCGCCGGCAACCGCCGCGCGGGCGTTTTCTTTTGCGCGCTTCCACGTGCGACCTCCGCCATGCATCTCCGCATCCAGCAATTCGTCCGCGAATATCTGGTGGATCTGAACGCGGCGGCGGCTGCGCGCCGTTGCGGCTATCCGGCAAAGGCCGCCGCCTCTCGTGGCAACAAGCTGATGGCGCGCAAGGACGTGCAGGAAGCGGTGAAGCGGGCGATGGCCGAGCGCGCCGCGCGCACCGGCGTCACCGTCGATCGCGTCGTCCTCGAATACGCCCGCATCGCCTTTGCCGACGCGCGCAGATATTTCGATTGGGGGCCGTGGGGCGTGAAGGTGCTGCCGGCGGCGACACTCGACGCCGATGCTGCCGCGGCCGTCGCGGTGCTCAGGGTTGGCGGCGTCAGGTCCGGGCGCCCAACGCACCTCCGCCTGCACGACAAGATGCGCGCGCTCAATATGCTGGCGCGTCACCTCGGCCTTTCGACGGAGCGCCGGCGGACCTACAGCCTGCAGCCGGACGATACGCTCGCTGATCGCGCCGGAGTCGCGCGAGCCGGCCGCGAGGCGCGCGAAATCCTCCGTTGCCGGATCGAGGAGCAGGAGGACGAGGAACTGAAGCTGGCGCGCGAGATCGAGCAGGCATGGCGCGAAGTCGTCGTCGGCGCCGATGCCAACCCAAAAGCAATCCTCTCCCCCACATTGGGGGAGAGGGAAGGGTGAGGGGGCGTTACTCGATCTCAACCGGTCATGCACTAGATCGAACGCACTCGCGCCGGCACACCCATCGCGCATTCCAGCGTCGCGCGGTCCCAATGGCCGGCGTCGGCCGCGGCGGCATAGGTGGTGGCGAGAAAATCGAGCAGCAGAGCGTCGGGCTCCGCCGCCGTGCGGACCGCCTCGTAAGGCAGGATGAACTCGTCCAGCGTGGCGTCGAAGGCGGCGCCAAGTGGGACCGGCCGGCTGCGGAAGCCCGCCGGTTCGGGATAGGCATAGGAATAGAACGCCGCCTGCGGGAACGCGTCGTTGCCCGGCCAGAAACCGGCGCTGCTCACCTCGTGCGAATAGGCTTCGCGCGCCACATCGTCGGGCAGGCCGGGCACGCCGCCGGGATGGCGCGGCGCCTTCCGTCCGGAGAACCGCGTCAACGCGAGATCGAAGCTGCCCCAGAAGAAATGCACTGGGCTCGCTTTGCCCAGAAAGCCGCTGCGGAACAGCTTGAAGACGCGGTCGGCCTGGACGAGCGCGCGCCAGAAGCGGTGGGCCGCGGCGGCGTCATAGGCGGCGTGGCTGCGGTCCTGCGAAAAGCGGATCGGGTTCGGCACCTCGCTCGGTATCTCGTTGATGGCGACAGCGACGCCGATCTCGTTCAGCAGCGCGATGACCCGGCGGTAAAAGTCGGCAACCGTCTGCGGCTCGAGCGGAAAATTCCGGTTCTCGCCTCGGCTGGTGCGGACGGCGAGGCGATGGCCGATGAAATCGAACTCGATCTCGAGGATTTCGCTGCCGATGGGAATCGGCGACGTGCCGAGCCCGCGCGCGGTGACGTAAAACGGCACCTGCCAGCTATGGTTGACCCAGGGCGTCAGCGCCAGGCGAACCTTGCCGACGATCTGCGTCCAGAGCTGCAACGTTGCCGCCGTGTCGTGCCATGCGGGATAGGGCAGGTCGGGCCAAACGGCGGCGCTCACGGCGTTCCTCCTGTTAACGGCCGGCGAGATCAGGCCGACGAGGATAGCTGGTCGTCTTGCGCCCAATAGTAGCCGTCACTGCAACCGAGCGCGCTCGAATTCCCTGCGCGCCATCTCGGCCTGTGGACCGACCGTCGCAAGACCTATCACCTTGGGCCGGACCAACGCTCAATGATCGCGCCGCGGGTGCCTGGGCCGGCCGCGAGGCGCGCGAAATCCTCCGTTGCCGGATCGAGGAGCAGGAGGACGAGGAGCTGAAGCTGGCGCGCGAGATCGAGCAGGCGTGGAACGAGAGGTGGCCGCCAACGCACAAAAAATGCTGATTTAAGTAGAACGCTGGTTTCTGTAAGCTGACTTTACCGGCTTCTCAGTCTGATTGTTCTGCGTTGTTGATACCGCGACGCAAATTCGGTCGTTTAGCTTTACGCCGCCGGGGCGCATTGTTGTGACCTGATGCATGATGATGATGCGCTGCTGGGATAAGGAAGAATCGCTGGGAAGCCGGCATGGTCTCACATACCCCCTCGAGTGCGAGCGGCGTTGCAGCCGCGAAATTTCTGGACATTAAAACTCGTGACGAACTAGCGAGCATTTTGGGCGTCACGTTCAACAAACACCTAGTTTACTACTTATACCGAAAGCCGAAGAAGAAGCTGTATTTCGAATTCGAGATCAAAAAACGCAAGGGGGGAACTCGCCTGATTTCTGCACCCGCCGCTGGCCTCAAAATCGTGCAACAGCGGTTGGCGGGAATTCTCAACGGCATTTACCGTCCAAAACGGGCGGTAAACGGATACGTGTTGGGTCGGAATGTAATAACGAATGCTGAGCCTCATGTCGGTGCACGGTACATTTTAAATGTCGATCTTGAGGACTTCTTTGGTTCGATAAATTTTGGCCGGGTTCGTGGAATGTTTATGGCGAAGCCCTACGGGCTACCGCCATCTATTGCGACCGTTTTGGCGCAATTATGCTGCCACGAAAATAAACTTCCGCAAGGCGCACCAACTTCGCCGATTATCTCGAACATGATTTGCGGTCGCCTTGATTCAGAGCTTGTAGCGCTCGCTAAAAAGTATCGTTGCCGTTACAGCCGATACGCGGACGACATCACGATTTCGACAACTCAACGGAATTGGCCAAGTGATTTGGCGTCAATTGACGTTGGGGCAAGCGCCATCGAACTCGCGACGCCGCTCGCCAGGACCATCTCTGGAAACGGTTTTAAAATTAACGCGTCCAAAACTCGCTTACTAACGCGCGGCCGACGGCAGCGAGTCACCGGTCTCGTCGTGAACAAGTTTGTTAATCTTGATCGAAGATATATACGGAACGTACGCGGTGCACTGCATGCTTGGCAAACGTACGGGTTGGCGGATGCGCAAAAATTCTTCGTTAAGGAGTACGAACAGAAATCGCGTTATCCTGGCAAGGAGCAACCACTTATCGTCGATGTTCTATATGGACGTATCCAGCATGTCGGATTTGTACGCGGATGGAATGATCCTGTTTATGTAAAACTCCGAGACTGGTTCAATCATCTATCTCCCAAAAAGATTCGCGTCCCTTCGGAAAACTGGGCCACAGCGCTCAAGCATGCGTGCTGGGTTATTGAAGATAACGACGGAACGCTTCAGGGTACGGCTTTCTTTCTGGCCGGCTATGGCCTTATAACGTGCAGCCATTGCATCGGCCTAAATCCTTACATTTATCATCCGGGTGATCCGTCTAAACGATATCGCGTGGCGGCAAAGCAACGGAACCACATCGTTGACCTTGCACTCTTGGAATGTCTCGATACGGTCCCTGACGCACGGCAACTGCCTCCGTTAGCATTCGCCTCTGCAGTCGAGTACGGCGATGAAATTACGTTAGTTGGATATCCAGATCACGCGCCTGGTAAGGACGTCACGATCAAGAAAGGGGAAGTTCAGGGTTTTACGACAAAGTCAGGAATCCGGCGTTTTAACATCTCGGCCCCAATAGTTGCGGGCAATAGCGGCGGCCCTGTGCTTGGCCGCTCCCAGCGCGTTATCGGTGTAGCAGTTACGGGAAGTGACAAGCTTTCAACTGCTGGAGAAACCGACGAACATGGGGTCATCCCAATTAGCGCCTTGACGCATTTGACGACGTATAAGTCTTGAAAGTAACCGGTTATTCGGCTATCTAACCGCTTCAAACCTTAACCCACACGCGGGGTTTGGCTCTCGTCCCGCATCAAGGACGAGACGCCCTTCCGGTGCTGGCCCAAAAGGCCGGTTCACACGCCCCGCGGCGGCCTAACCGGAGAAAGGATGCCATCGATGGCGATTCCCGATTTCACCA
>DATKRE010000137.1:0-7977 GCA_035532335.1 Xanthobacteraceae bacterium
CATGTCGGGCTTGTTGATTGTTCCCGGACTATTTCGCGGCGCCCGATCGGTCATGCTTGAGCACTTCACGCCCGACGCCTTCTTTGACGCCGTGGATCGCCATGCGATCACCCACACGATCCTCGCGCCGACGGTCATCAATATGCTGACCATGGCGTTGGAGGCTACCCCTCGCAATGTGTCCATGCTCAAGCGCATCTACTACGCGAGCTCTCCGATCGCGCCTGCGGTGCTGACGCGAGCGATCAGGGCATTCGGCGGCCCTATCTTTCTGCAAGGCTATGGCTCAACCGAATCCGGTGCTCTTTTCAATTCGATTCTCTATCCCGAGGAGCACGTCGAAGCGCTGACGCACAATCCGCAGCGACTGGCGAGCTGCGGGCGGGCGGTGGCGTTCTTCGATGTCGACCTGCGCGACTCTGATGGTTCCCCAACGCCCGCGGGTGAACCGGGCGAAATCTGGGTGCGTGGCGACGCGATGTCGCAAAGCTATTGGCGTCGTCCGGAAACCACCGCCGAGAGCTACACTGACGGTTGGTTTCGCACCGGCGACATGGCCACACGTGACCCCGAAGGTTACATCACCATTCTCGACCGCAAGCACGACATGATCATCTCCGGCGGATTCAACGTTTATCCGCACTCAGTCGAGGACGTGATTGCCGAGCACTCGGCCGTGGCGGAGGTGGCAGTGATCGGCGTCCCGGATGCAAAATGGGGAGAGGCGGTTAAGGCTTGTGTGGTGCTGCGACCGCAGACCGCGCTTTGTCTCAAGGGTCTGCAAGATCATTGCGCCGCAAAGGGATTGGCACCTTACAAAAAGCCGCTGTCACTCGATATTTTGGAGCAGATTCCGAAAACGGCGGTTGGCAAGATATCGCGCCGGTTGTTGCGCGAATCCTATTGGCAAGAACAGGAACGCCGCGTCGGTTGATGGCGGGATCGGATCGGAGCCGGCTCGCTCGACACGCAAGCGTCGCACGAGATAGTGTCAGCGGGCTTTGCCGATGCTCCAGTTGGGAAACCGAGTGTTTGGCTAACTTTCGCTCGTCGCGCGACGTGTAAGGTGGACAGGGTGTGACGGGCAGGATTCCCGCGTTAACTGGAATCAGCGGAATTGATGAGCCGGACTTCGGTATCACAGGAGCCAGCGCGCGCAATGAGTCTCGAAACACAAGGTGACCAAACCTCAAGCCGGTTGCAGCGTAAGCGCGCCAGGAAGTACCGCGAAATTTTACACACCGCCGCTGAGGTCCTGACCGAGCGAGGCTATTCCGCAACCAGCCTCGATGAAATCGCAGAGCGGCTCGATGTGGCGAAGGCCACCATCTACCATTATTTCGACTCCAAGGACGCTCTGATATCCGCCTGTGTGAAACAGCCGTCCCTGGAAGCCATGGCGCGACTTGAAGCTGTAGCGGCCCGGTATGATCATCCTGCCAAACGGCTCGAAGCGCTCGTTCGCGAGAATCTAATCCTCGTCGTCATCGACTGTCGCGAGATCAGTGGCGTGGTCATGCGCCCATTTGAGTTGCCCGAACCCCTGCGCTCGGAGTACCGCTCGCTCAGAGTCAGGCACGATCGGCTGTTTCGCGAGACTATTCAGGAAGGCATCGACAGCGGCGTGTTCGATCCCAGCAATCCGGTGGCAGCACGGCATTGCATGTATGGCGCGATGAACCACGCCGGTATCTGGATCCGCGGCACGCCAGCGCAGATGCGACGGACAATCGACGGTCTCGCAGACAGCATCATGCGCATGTTCTTGCGCAGCAAGCGGTCGCGTTAGAGGAACGCGCCGGCTGCTGCAGTAGCGGTCCCGGGACTTCAGCGGCCGACGAAGATCGGCTGCCGCTTTTCCATAAACGCGCGGATTCCTTCGCGTACGTCGGCTGTGTGGGCGGCCTCAAGCATCTCGTCCCGCTCACGGTCGAGCTGCCCCTCGTACGAGCTGTCGGCGGCTTCCGCCAACAGGGCTTTCATGCGGCGGAATGCGGCCGTCGGACCTGCGGCGAACTGTAAAGCGAGCTCGCGAGCCCGCCCGGCCAATTGCGCCGCCGACACGACTTCATCGATCATGCCCCAAGACGCGGCATCGACAGCCGTAAAGCAGCGGTTGGTAAGCATCAGACTGCGCGCGCGCCGCACGCCGAGCGCCTCGGTGAGCAGCTTTGTCACCCCGGCGTCGCCCACCAAACCGAGGGCCGCATAAGCTGTGCGGAATCGGACGACATCGGCCGCCACGATGTAATCGCCCGTTAATGCGAGTCCTATGGCGCCGCCGGCGACGACGCCATTCAACGCCATGACGACAGGGAACCGGCAGCCCTGCCACACGCCGCACCAGCGCGTGCGCCAAGTCGATAAGCCGGCTTAGGCGCGCCGGCAGGTCGTCTAAATCGGCTAAACTATCGATGCGGCCGCCTGCGGAAAAAACTGGGCCTTTTGCCGTGACGATCACGCTGCGCACCGTCTGATCGCACTCAATTTGAATGAACACAGTGAGCAGCCTCTGCAACATGGCTTCGTCGAAGGCATTGTGTTGCTGTGGCGCGTTCAAAGTGACGACCGCAAGCCCATCGGCACAATCGAGCCTCGCCAGATTCTCCATCGGTGCACCCTTTTGCGTCCCGGTCGGCTTTTAAGTTGTAAACCGTCCTTATAGTCGGAAATCGAAACAGTGGTCAAGAAAAGCTCCGCCGCATCACCGGGAAGGGAGAGTTTCTGGCTCATCATAACGTTCATAGGAGCGAAGATGAGACAGCAAACTCGATCACCGAAAGGGCGGCCTGGCCGGCGGCTGCAACAGCCGCGCGATCTCACCCACGATGCCGCGCCGAAACGCCGGCACGCAGACAACGAAAACCGCGCCCTGAATCACCAGCACCCACTGGCCGAACGGCGCCAAATAATTCTGCATGGCGACAACGAGGAAGGCGCCGACCACCGGTCCGAACACCGTGCCCAATCCGCCGAGCAAGGTCATCAGCAGCACGTCGCCGGACATTGTCCAATGCACGTCGGTGAGCGAAGCGAGCTGAAACACCAGCGCCTTCAGCGACCCGGCAAGGCCGGACAACGTCGCGGAAAGAACAAACGCGACCAGCTTGTAGCGGTCGATGGCGTAGCCGAGCGAAATCGCGCGTTGCTCGTTCTCCCGGATCGCCTTGAGCACCTCGCCAAAAGGCGAATTGATGATCCGGTAGATGAGCAGAAACCCGGCAAGCACGACGACGACAACGAAAACATACATCGTCATTTCGTCGGACAGATCGAAGACGCCGAACAGCCGGCCGCGCGGCACACCCTGGATGCCGTCCTCGCCGCCGGTGAATTTCGCCTGCAACGCGAAGAAGTACATCATCTGCGACAACGCCAGCGTGATCATGGCGAAGTAGATACCCTGGCGGCGAATGGCGAGGCTGCCGACAACGAGGCCAAGCACAGCCGCCGCTGCGACCCCGGCGATAATCGCCAGTTCAGGCGAAAAACCCCAGGTCTTGGCTGCGTAGGCGGTAACGTAACTCGCCCAGCCAAAAAACAAGGCGTGGCCAAACGAGGCGAGCCCGACGTAACCGATCAGAAGATTGAAGGCGCAGGCAAACAGCGCAAAGCACAAAGCCTTCATCAAAAATATCGGGTAGGCCACGAACGGCCCGATCGCGAACAGCGCGACCATGACGGCGAACGCCACCGCGAGGCTGCGGCCCGATTTGCGGCCGTACTTATCCGCCGACCGATCGAGCGCTGCCGCCACTACGCCCTCCGCCCGAACAGCCCGGCCGGACGAATAAGCAGCACGATTGCCATGATGACGAAAATCACGGTGTTCGAGGCTTCCGGATAAAATACTTTGGTCAGTCCCTCGACGATGCCGAGCGCAAAGCCGGTCAGGATCGCACCCATGATCGAGCCCATGCCGCCGATCACCACCACCGCGAAAACGACGATGATCAGATCGGAGCCCATCTGCGGCGACACGTTATAGATTGGCGCGGCCATCACGCCGGCCAATGCCGCCAGCGCCACGCCAAAACCGTAGGTCAGCGTTACCATGCGCGGCACGTTGATACCGAAGGCGCGCACCAGGACGGGATTTTCGGTCGCCGCACGCAGATAAGAACCCAGCCGGGTGCGTTCGATGGCAAACCAGGTCGCGAAGCAGACCACGACCGAAAGCGCGATCACCCAGGCGCGATAATTCGGCAGGAACATGAAGCCGAGATTGCGTCCGCCTTGCAGCGCCGGCGGCACCTGATACGGCTGCCCGGACGATCCGTAAGCGTTACGGAATAGACCCTCGATGACGAGTGCGAGGCCGAACGTCAGCAATAGCCCGTACAGAGGATCGAGTTTGCGCAAATGCTGGAGAAACAGTCGCTCAATGACGATACCGATCGCCCCGATCACAATTGGCGCGATCACCAGCGCTAGCCAGTAATTGAGGCCGAGATATTGCAACAAGAGATAGGCGGCAAACGCGCCCATCATGTATTGCGCGCCATGGGCGAAATTGATGATGTTGAGCATGCCGAAGATGACGGCAAGCCCCAAGCTGAGCAAGGCGTAGAAAGAGCCGTTGATCAGCCCGAGCAGGAGCTGACCGAACAGCGCCTGCGAGGGAATGCCGAAAATTTCGAACATGCCCCTGACCCTCCACGACGGCTGCCCGCATTCGCGAGCGGCCGTCCCATCCGGTGATGACTAGCCGCTGACCAGCGGACAATGGCCGTCCTTGAGCGGCCGAAACGCCTCATCCGCCGGGATCGTGGCGCGCAGCTTGTAGTCATCGCCAGGATATTTCGACTCTTCAGGCTTCTTCACTTCGAACAGGTAAGCCGGATGAATTTTGCGGCCGTCCGCGCGGATATAGCCTTTGCCGAACAGCGGATCGTCGGTCGGCATTTCCTTCATTTTGGCAACCACCGCTTTGCCGTCGCTGGCGCTCCTGAGCGCGTCGACCGCCTTGAGATAATGGATCACCGACGAGTACACGCCCGCCGGCAGCATGCTGGGAAATTTACCCGGCCGCGACGATGCGACCTGCCAGCGTTTGGTGAAGGCGCGATTGGCAGGGGTCATGTCCCAATACCAGGTCTCGGTCAGCACCAAGCCTTGCGCAGTCTTCAACCCGAGCGCTTCGATGTCGTTGATGAAAACGAGCAGGCCGGCGAAGTGTTGGCCGCCGGCCGTGATGCCGAATTCGGCGCCCTGCTTGATCGCATTGACCGTGTCGCCGCCCGCATTGGCAAGGCCGATGATCTTGGCCTTCGAGGCTTGCGCTTGCAGCAGGAACGACGAGAAGTCGCTGGTGCCGAGCGGCGCCAGCACGTGGCCAAGCACTTTGCCGCCGTTGGCGACGATAACCGCCGAAGTATCGCGCTCCAACGCATGACCGAAGGCATAGTCGGCCGTCAGGAAGAACCAGGTATCGCCGCCGGTCTTCACCACCGCCTTGCCGGTGCCGTTGGCGAGCATCCAGGTGTCGTACGTCCATTGGATGGAATTCGGCGAGCATTTCGGCCCGGTGAGATCGGAGCTTGCGGGTCCGGAACCCAGGAACACCTTGTTCTTCTCGCGGGTGACTTCATTGACCGCCAGCGCGACGCTGGATGTCGGTACGTCGACGATCACATCGACATGATCGACGTCGTACCATTGGCGGGCGATGTTGGCGCCGACGTCGGGCTTGTTCTGGTGATCGCCGCTGATGACTTCGACTTTCATGTGGTGGGCGGCGGGATTGAAGTCCTCGACCGCCATTTTGGCAGCGGCGACCGAGCCGGCGCCGCCGATGTCCGCGTAGATGCCCGACATGTCGTTGAGAACGCCGATCTTGACCGCAACGTCCTGCGCCGAAGCGGTCGCCGTCGCGCACAACAGCGCGGCGAGCGCAAAGACCAGTCGCGTTGGAAATAGCATCGAAGTCTCCCTGGTTATTGGCCGCGCCGCGAGGAGCGCAGCGGTCGATGACACCTGATTATCAAACTCCGAGATAGTCGTGCAGTTTTTTCATATTGGCCGCCAGTTCGCCGGCCGAGAAGTGATCGACGATGCGGCCGTGTTCCATGACATAGTGGCGGTCGGCCAAGGTCGCGGCAAAGTGGAAGTTTTGCTCGACCAGGAGAATGGTGAAACCTTGCGCCTTGAGCGCGCCGATGGTGCGGCCGATCTGCTGGATGATGACCGGAGCGAGACCTTCGGTCGGCTCGTCGAGCAGCAGGAGCCGCGCGCCGGTCCGCAAAATGCGGCCGATCGCCAGCATCTGCTGTTCGCCGCCCGAGAGTTTGGTCCCCTGGCTCGACAACCGTTCCTGCAAGTTCGGGAATAGCTCGAATATCCGGTCAAGACTAAGTCCGCCGGGCCGCACTTGCGGCGGCAGCAAGAGATTCTCCTTGACGTCGAGGGTGGAAAAAATGCCGCGCTCTTCCGGACAAAAGGCGATGCCCGCGCGCGCGATTGCATCCGAGGTACGGCCGATCAGTTCAGCGCCTTCGAAGCGCACCGAGCCGGTCCGGCTCTCGATGATGCCCATGATGGCTTTGAGCGTCGTGGTCTTGCCGACCCCGTTGCGGCCGAGCAAAGTGACCACCTCGCCCGGCTGCACTTCGAAACTCACGCCGTGCAGCACGTGGGATTCGCCATACCACGCTTCCAGCTCGTTCACGGTAAGCAGCGGCTGCGGTTCAGGCATGGCCGGTCCCAAGATAGGCTTCGCGCACGGCCGGATCGGCGGAAACAGTTTCGTAGTCGCCCTCGGCCAGGATCTGCCCGCGCGTGAGCACGGTGATGCGGTCGCAAAGATCGGCAACGACCGAAAGATTGTGCTCGACCATGAGCACGGTACGATTGGCGGCGACCGATCTGATCAACCTGCTGATGCGAAGGATGTCTTCGCGTCCCATGCCGGCCATCGGTTCGTCGAGCAGCAAAAGCTCGGGCTCGAGCGCGAGCGTCGTAGCGATTTCCAGCGCCCGCTTGCGGCCGTAGGAAAGCTCAACCGCCAACGCCCCGACGTAAGCCGAAAGCCCGACGTCGGCGATCAGCGCATTTGCCTGGTTGTCGAGACTGGCGAGCGCGCGCTTGGAGCGCCAGAAATCGAATGAATTGCCGCGCCGGCGCTGCAGCGCGATGCGAACATTCTCCAGCACCGTCAGATGCGGAAACACCGCCGAAATCTGGAACGAGCGTCCAATCCCAAGCCGGGCCACGTCGGCGGGCTTCAACGACGTGATGTCGCGCCCGGCGAACATGATGCGACCGCGTGTTGGCGACAGGAACTTGGTCAGCAGATTAAAGCACGTGGTTTTGCCCGCGCCGTTGGGTCCAATCAGCGCGTGGATGGTGCCTCGGACGACCTGCAAGTTCACCGAACGTACCGCTACGAAGCCGGCAAATTCCTTGGTCAGGTCTTCGGTTTGGAGAATTGGCGCCTCAGGCACGCTTCACCCCACACACCCATTCTCGGCACGGACCCACGCGGGCGCAACGGCGCTTGGTGGCGCCGTTAGTGTTTGATCGTGCTGGCCACCTGGTAGGTCGCCTCGGTCTTGGCCTTGACGTCGTCGAGCGTCACGCCCGTGGCGAGTTCGATCAACGTCATGCAGCCACCCTTGCGGTCGATGGTGAACACGCCGAGGTCGGTAATCACCATGTCGACCACGCCGGCGCCGGTGAGCGGGAGCGTGCATTTACGCAGAAGCTTGGCGTCGTTCTTGGCCGAGTGCTCCATGACGACAACGACTTTCTTGACGCCGCCGACGAGATCCATGGCGCCGCCCATGCCCTTGACCATCTTTCCGGGAATGGTCCAATTGGCAATGTCGCCACTCTCGGACACTTCCATCGCTCCCAGGATTGCCATGTCGATATGCCCGCCCCGGATCATGGCGAAGGAGTCGGCGGACGAGAAAAAGCTCGAGGTGGCAAGCGCCGTCACCGTTTGCTTCCCGGCATTGATAAGGTCCGGGTCTTCCT
>DATKRE010000138.1:0-5247 GCA_035532335.1 Xanthobacteraceae bacterium
TCATGTGCGACTACAGTCTGCATCATGTTTCCTCGCGGCCCGCGAAGGTCAGTGACAAGCTGGTTACGACGGAACTTTCAAAATCAAGCACCCGCGGCTTTGCCGCCGTCGGGGAATACGGAGCGAAGTTGGTCGTTCACGACGATCCGCCCAAGGTGGCGGTCTGCCTGCTGCCCGGAACGGAACTGGCCTTCGATGCCGACGTCCGGTACGACCGCCCCTTCTTCAAGTTTTTTGGCAAGGCCCACGTAAATCATAAGGTCGCACGCTTTCGGCAGATCGACCTCGACGATCCGCACGTTCAGCATGACGCCTTGGAATTCCCAAATGGCGAAGTTCTAAAGCTCGCGCAGTTGGTCGCCGGCCAAACCGCTACGGTGCTGCAATTACCGATCACGACACAGCGCCACGAGCATGTTGAAACTTCCCGCGCCCGCGCGTCTGACTCCCGCGTTATCATGAACCGGGCTTTCACGCTTGGAACGGTGATGCCGAACCAGGGTGCCGCGATGCTGTGGCAGGCGCTCTGCAGCACGGCCGTCGGGCTCTCGACCGAGTTGTCGGAGTCGTTCCGCCGTTGGACGGCGCCCAAGCAACATCCAATTCTAGTCGATGCCGACAGCGAGGGAAGCTTCGAAGCGGATGCGCTCATGGCGTCGCTGCCGAAGCAGTCTCCGACGCAGAAGCCGGACAAGAGGATCGACGCCCAGGCTGCTGCTTAGTCGGGCATTCGACAACACTGAGGACGGCGTCGGCGGTTTTGCCGGCGATGTCTGCGAGACACCCGCCCGCGAGGCGGCAATTGAGCCGATCGCGGACAATCTGCATATAGAAGGTGCGCGTGCGCGCTACGCCGGCTTTCGCCAGCCGCGATGATCCAATCCCACCGCACCGGAATGACCAATCGAGTTCATGCTTCCGCGTGAAGCGCGGCGCCGCTGTGTGCGCTTCCGGGTATCGGGCCCGTACCAAATGAAACGTGCCGGGGACCGCGCACCGTATCTGTCGCAATGGGCGTGCGCCAGCCGCCACGGCGTCGCGCTGCACAATTGCCGGCATGACGGAGGAAAGCGAAGGCTTGCGTCGATTGAAAGTTTGTAAGCGCTACGCCGCCAAGCATCTCGTCGCATTAGAGTTGAGGCGAACGTCGATGCCGCATAATATGTTCGACAGCAATGCCTACTTCGTCTCATTCAACAAAATCCGGGACACCGCTTTAGAATGCACGCGCTATTGAGAGCCCTCGGGGTTGTCGTTTTGATCGCGGGATTGGGCTTTATCGGACAAGGCTCCCGCTTTTTCACCTATAGCGGCCAGGGCTTCACGGCCCGATGGTTCTATTACGGTGCCGGCATGGCCGTGGTTGGCCTGTTGCTCATAATCTTTTCACGCCCGTCCGACGAACCGTAGAGTCGCGAGGTGGCGCAGCGGTGGCAGATTGAGCAGATCTGTTCCGCCTTCGTCCGAGGCTGCTTTAGCGGCCCACGCTACTTATTGCAGTTTCCTCAGGTATCGATCTGCTTACCGGCTTCACTCGACCGCGCGTTTCCATCTTCGCGCTTGAGCAGTCCGGCGGCCAACAGCCCGGCAATGAAAATGTCGGGGCTGAGCGTTGAGACGTGTACGCCACCCTGGTACATGCGATCCGCAACCGCTTCCATGAATGCCTGATCGCTGAGGTTTTGTTCGCCCCCACTCGCCTCACGCAGGCGGCGGATTAAATCGGCCGATGTTTCGGCCTCGATCAGCAGCCCTTCGTTTGTACGGTATTGCACGGTTGTTCTCTCCTCAGGCAGCTGCTTCTACTTCTGCGTTTCTAAAGCATATTCCACCCGGATTGAATCGGCGATTCTCGTGGCGGGAGGGCGAGCGAGTCATCGCCGTCGCCCAGCATGCGATTTGCCGTCCAGACCGGCAATCCGCCCTCGTGACGGGGTTTTGAGTAAGCGCAGGATCACCTATATAGCCGGCATAGCTGACGAGAGGGTTTGAAATTCCCATGACCAAGTTGCGACGCCGTTTCAATTCCGACGCCATGCTATTGACTTAAAAATCACAGCGTACCTTTGATTGCCGGAGTTCGCATCGGGGTAAGCCAAAGCCCCGGACGAACTCCAGAACCGGGACGCCAGGAGGCGTGCGTAATGACCGAACAGTCTTCGTCCGAAAAAATTCCCGTCACGTTGTTGACCGGCTATCTCGGCGCCGGCAAGACGACCTTACTCAACCGCATCCTTTCCGAACCGCACGGCAAGAAATACGCCGTGATCGTCAACGAATTCGGCGAGATCGGCATCGACAACGACCTCGTGGTGGGCGCCGACGAGGAAGTGTTCGAGATGAACAACGGCTGCATCTGCTGCACGGTGCGTGGCGACCTCGTACGCATCATCGACGGGTTGATGCGGCGGAAGGGAAAATTCGACGCCATCATCGTCGAGACCACCGGGCTCGCCGATCCTGCTCCGGTCGCGCAGACGTTCTTCATGGACGAAAATATAGGCCGCAAAACCAAACTCGATGCCGTCGTCACCGTCGCCGATGCCAAGTGGCTTAGCGAGCGATTGAAGGATGCGCCGGAAGCGAAGAACCAGATTGCGTTTGCCGACGTGATTTTGCTCAACAAGACCGATCTCGTCTCAGCCGACGAACTCAGCGACGTCGAAGGGCGCATTCGCGGGATCAACCCCTATGCCTCGCTGCACAGGACCCAACGCGCCCAGATTCCTCTCGACGCGGTTTTGGACCGCAACGCCTTCGACCTCGATCGCATTCTCGATCTGGAGCCGAGTTTTCTCGAGGATGACGAACACGGCCATGAGCACGACCACGGCCATGAGCACGGTGATCACGACCATGCCCACAAGCACGGCGGATTAAAGCACTACCACGACGAGGAGATGCAATCGATCGCGATTCGCACCGAGAAGCCGCTCGATGCCGATAAGTTTCTCCCGTGGATCCAGGATCTCGTGCAGAAAGAAGGCCCGAACATTTTACGTTGCAAGGGTATTCTCGCCTTCAAGAATGACGATCAACGCTTCGTGTTTCAGGGCGTGCACATGATCCTCGATGGCAATCATCAGAGGCCATGGAAACCGGATGAGAAGCGCGAGAGCCGCGTCGTTTTTATCGGCCGCAACCTGCCGCGCGAGCTGATAACCGAAGGCTTCGAGAGCTGCTTCACCAAGTAATTTCGCGATTGCCGGCGTGACCGGAATATCCGCGCGCCGCCCGCGCGAGGATTCCCGGAAACCACGGCGATGACGGGAGAGCCATAATCGATGTCTGGCAACGCCGACACACCGTCCGTCGTCGAGCAGACGCGGTCGATCGCCCCTCTCGACGGCGGCGTCGTGAATGCGCATTTCCTGGGCCGCACCGCCGCGCTCGTTCTTGGTGACAATGCTATCGTGCTGGTGCCACCCGAGGGCGAAACCCGGCGCGTTGCCGCGCACGAGGGCGCCATCCTCGCCAGCGTCGACGACGGCGCGCGCGTGCTCAGCGGTGGCGACGATGGCCGCGTTGTCGAGACCGGTCCGAATGGCGAAACCCGCATCTTGGCGAGTGATCCGAAACGTCGCTGGATCGATCACATCGCCCTTGGTCCAGACGGCACAGTCGCCTGGTCCGCCGGCAAGAGCGCATTCGCGCAAGGCAAAGAATTGCGGACCTTCGAAGCTCCATCGACGGTGGGCGCGCTGGCTTTCTTCCCGAAGGGTTTCCGGCTCGCGATTGCCCACTACAACGGCGCCACGCTCTGGTTTCCCAACGCTTCGGAGGCACCGCCGGAAACCCTCGAGCGAAAGGGCTCGCACCTGGGCGCGACTGTCAGCCCCGATGGCCGTTTCCTGGTTACCAGCATGCAAGAGCCGATGCTGCATGGCTGGCGGCTCGTCGACAGCCAGGACATGCGCATGTCCGGATATACCGCGCGGGTCAAATCGCTTTCCTGGAGCGCCGACGGCCAGTGGCTCGCGACATCCGGGGCGACGCAGCTTGTGCTGTGGCCGTTTCCCCACAGCAAGGACGGACCGATGGGCAAGCCACCGCGCTTGCTGACGCCATCAGGTCACCGCATCGAGTTCGTCGCCTGCCATCCTCGCAACACTGTCGTCGCTGCGGGTTACGATAATGGCATGATTTTCCTGACGCGAATCGAGGACGGCGCAAAGATTCTTGCCAAGAAGCCGGGCGACACTCCTGTCACCGCGCTCGCCTGGAGCGCCGACGGGTTATTGCTCGCATGGGGCACGGAAGGAGGCGAGGCCGGCATCATCGACCTCGCCTAGATCGGTCGCCACTGAAATTTATCGGCAGACAACGGCACGCGGTCACGCCAAGTCCACAGCGAAAGGCTTCAGGTCGGCAAGCGAGCAATGGGCCAGAGCGCCCTGATGGGTGGCACGCAAGACCACGCGCGGCGCTTGGTTTGCCTCAAATGCTTCTTGCCAGCGAGGCGCACATAAGCACCAGCGGTCACCGGGCTTGAGGCCTGGAAAGCCGAATTCCGGCATCGGTGTCGAAAGATCATTCCCGCGCGCTTTGGAAAATTCCAGAAACGCGGCAGTCAACACGACGCAAACCGTGTGGCTACCAACGTCCTCTCGCCCGGTGTTGCAGCAGCCGTCGCGATAAAATCCTGTCATCGGATTGATAGAGCAGATTTCCAGTGGCTCGCCGAGCACGTTGCGAGGTGCAGGTCGCCGACCGCTTCCATTGTTACTGTCGTCCCTGAGCATGGCCTTTCCCCTTGTCCTCCCCCGCGCGTCTCCGGCGACCCCTGGCTATTGCGTAAGGATCGACGTCGTGTTGCTTTCGTCGAAGGCCGCCGGCAGAGTTCGTCGTGTAATGTAAAACACATCTCGCGGGTTATTTGAACAAAAGGCGCGAAAGCACGTTTTTATATTGGCGGAAGCGATAGCCGTCCCAATTACCCAGTCGCTAGTGGTCCAATTCTAACATTCGCATCCGTGTTCGGCGTACTCTCACGCGAATGTTAGAATTAAAAGGACCACTAGCAAATATAAAGGCTTAGTGGAGCTTTGGATTTGACATTCGCTTCACGAGGCTGCCGCTAGGCGAGTAGCGAATGTCAAATCCGCTCCACTAGCAGGCTGTTGAAGAAATAGCTCGTCTGTCAGGTTGGCTCGTGATTCAATCTCCTTTTTTGGGAGGCTGATTTGCGCGGGACTGACGAGAGAACGGGATCGCTGTTCAGCTACGTGGATCTCGAGGCCCGGGTGC
>DATKRE010000139.1:0-4231 GCA_035532335.1 Xanthobacteraceae bacterium
CAGCCGGCCGTTGGCGGCGTTCGACTGCACGATCTGGTCGAGGCCGGGCTCGAAGATCGGAATCTCGCCGCGCTGCAGGCGCGCGATCTTGGCCGCGTCGTTGTCGACGCAGGTGACCTCGACGCCGAACTCGGAAAAACACGCGCCCGAGACCAGGCCGACATAGCCGCTGCCGATGACCGCAATCCGCATTCCGGAAACTCCCGCCCGCCGAAGCTATAAACGCTGCCACGCGGCAAATATTCCGCGTGCCTTGAATTGACCGCAATTCGCCGGCGTCGCTGCCCGATTTCGGCCGTTGGTCGGCCGTGTTGCGACCCGGGCGACTAAACCCCAACGGTCCCGCAAAATCAAGCAAAGCACAGATTTATGAACGGGTTGCGACGATTTCTCGGCGCCGCGAAGGGCTGCCGCCTGGAGTAAGTGCAATCTGCCGCCGTCAGGAAGCCTTGGCGGTCCGCTCGGGCCGGACAAAGCGTTGCTCGACGGACGCAATGAAGTCTAGCGCGTCGATTGCTGGAATGATTGGCTTCACGCTGCGGCCGTTGAGCAGCACGAACGCCGAAATGACCGAGAAAATCAGCGATTGCATCAGCACGATGCCGAGCGAGCTAAAAACCATTGTTGTCCAACCTGGAACGGCGACATCGGTGAAGAGTCGTATGCCGGCGGCGACAGCAAGCCCAACGGCCGTCAGCCCAGCAATCGCCAACATGCCGATCATGAGGCGCACCAAAACGATATCCGAATAGACGGAGAATGCGCTTAGCCCGTGCGCCACCAACGCATCGAGTTTCATGCTTGAGCGGCCGAAATAGCGTTTGCCGCGTTCTGCAGGTATGCGGATTAACGGCACACGCGAGCGGATTAGCGTTGCCGGAAGCTGATTCCAGAGCGGCGGCGAATGCAGCAGCCGATCCAGCTCGGCGCGTGGGATATAGCTGAAATTGCCGAAGTCGATCACTTCACCCGACAACATGCGGAACACTGTCTTGTAAAGCAGATAGAAAAGCCGGAAGCTGAATGATTCGGATCGCTTGACGCGTTGGGCGCAAACGATCCGTCCCGGATTGCCGAGCGCGGTCGCAATCAGGCGCGGAATATCCTCCGGTCGGTCTTCGCCGTCGGAATCCATCACGATGACGCCTTCGACGCCGCGCTCTTGGCTTGCCTTGACTAGGCCGACGGCAACGGCGCGCTGATTGCCGAGATTGCACAGCAGATTCACCAGCCGGATGCTGCGGATATGCCGGAACCGGCTTTCGGCACCAATCGGGGGAACGGGGGATCCGTCATTGACAACGAAGATGTCGAATTCGATACGGCCCAGCTCGGGTAGCTCGTCGATCACTTGAATCAGCCGGTTGAAGCTCGGCCAGTCGTCATAAACCGGTATGACGAGCGCTACTTTTATGGGGTGCATACTGAGCATCGTGCGAAGTGTGGCCTTTCGACCAAATCCATTCGCGCAATAAATAGCCGGACTATAGTTAACGCCACTTTAAAAAATTGGGTGGAGGCTAGGAAAGCCTGCCTTTCGACGCCCCAGGACCGCAAATGCTTCTCGACAGCGATCAACCGACTAACAGCCTGCCGCACCGCGACACGACGAGGCGCGACGGTCGTTTGGTGCTATGGCTCATGTTGTGGCTTGTGCCGCTGGTCGTCTTTTTCGCCGCTGTAACACTCTTCGCCACGCATAGTACGGCCATTTATCACATCCTGAATCTGTGGGCGGTTGCACGGCCGGTGGACTACCCGTTTCTCGACTTGCGGTACATTTTCGCGGGTGCCGATTGCTGGAGCAAAGGCGTCAACGTCTATCTGTCTAACCCGTGCGATCCATTGGGCCGCGCGCACGCCTACTCGCCATTGTGGCTGCGCTTCGGATTTCTTCGCGACTGGACGCCAACTGCCGGCCTGATCGTCGACGGCGTGTTTATCCTGGCGCTGATGGCATTGCCGGCGCCGCGCAAAGCGTGCGAGTTGGCCGTATTGCTGTTGGCGATCCTGTCGCCACCGGTCGTCTTCGTACTTCAGCGCGCCAACGTCGACATCATCATCTTTCTGATGCTGCTGGGCGCTGCGGCGCTGTGGACGCACGTCCTGCGGTACAGAATGGTCGGCTATGCCATCATCTTGGCGGCTGGCCTGCTGAAGTTTTATCCGCTGATCGTGCTGACGACGGCGGTTCGCGAACGTACACGAACCTGCGCCGCGGTGTGTATTGCTGCGGGCGGGGTACTGCTCGGCTTCGCCGTCTATTTTCACGCGGAGCTGCGCGCGATGGCCGTCAATATTCCGACGGGAAGCTATCTGGTCGGGGACATGTTCGGCGCGATCAATCTTCCGGATGGTTTGGCGCTCGTCTTCGGTTTGCCTGAACCCGGCTGGGTTAGAATTTTAGCCGCCGCCATGCTGGCGGCTTTGTGCATGACAGGAATATTGACGCTGTCGCATTGGATTCCGTTGCGGCGCGCCGTGGCCGAACTGGCGCCGTTCGATGCGGCGCTCCTGTTGTTCGGCGCCGCACTTTTTGTCGGCTGCTTCTTCGCCGGGCAAAGTGTCGGCTACCGAGGCGTTCACCTGTTGTTGGTTATCCCCGGTCTGCTCGCGCTGTGGCGTCAGGCGACGGATCGACGCGTGAGGCGTTTCGCGCGCGCAACGACTTTTTTGGTGCTCTTTCTCATGTGGCAGGGCGTGCTGACCTGGAACAACAGCTTTCTCGACGCCCTGCAATCCTGGATCGGATCGCCGGCTGGCTCAAGCTTGTGGGCGGGCTTGTGGCTGATCCGCGAGTTGGGCTGGTGGGCCCTCGCTGCCGCCTTGGGCGGCATTTTCATGGGTTTCGTCCGTGAGGCTCAGGCCATGTCCTGGTTGTTCGCGGGCCGACGATTGCGTTCCGACGCTGATCGGCTATAGCCGCGCCGGCTGCAGCCGCGGCGACCTTGCCGGCTGCCCGAATTCCATCGTAGACACAAGCCTTTCCGGAACAATCGGGCGCGGCCGCCCGTTGTCGGTTGAAGGGAAGGCATGAGCAAGACGATCCTGGTGACCGGCGGCGCCGGCTATATCGGTAGCCACGCTTGCAAGGCGCTGGTCCGGGCCGGGTATGAGCCCGTGACCTATGACAGCCTGGTGCGCGGCCATCGCGAGGCGGTGCGGTGGGGGCCATTGGTCGAGGGCGATCTCGCCGACGGCGCGCTGCTCGTGGCGACGCTCAAGCGCCATCGCGTCGCCGCCGTGATGCATTTCGCCGCCTTCGCCTATGTCGAGGAATCGGTGCGCGAGCCGGCGCTCTATTTCCGCAACAACGTCATCAATACGTTCGGACTGTTCGAGGCAATGCGCGAGGCCGATGTTGCGCGCATTGTGTTCTCCTCGACCTGCGCCACCTACGGCGTGCCCGAGCGCGTGCCTATTTCGGAGGACGCCCCGCAGCGCCCGGTCAATCCCTACGGCGAGGGCAAGCTGATGGTCGAGCGCGCGCTGCACTGGCTCGATGCGGCCCACGGCCTCAAATACGCGTCACTGCGCTACTTCAACGCCGCCGGCGCTGATCCCGACGGCGAGATCGGCGAGGATCACGATCCCGAAACTCATCTCATTCCGCTGATCCTGCAGGCCGCGCTCAAGCAGCGCGCGCAGATCGCCATCTATGGCACCGATTATCCGACACTGGACGGTAGCGCCGTGCGCGACTACATCCACGTCCAGGACCTCGCCGAGGCGCATGTCCGCGCGCTGCAATATCTCGAAGGCGGCGGCGCCAGCGTCGCGCTCAATCTTGGTACCGGCACCGGCCATTCGGTGCGTGAGACCATCGCCTGCGCCGAGCGGGTCACCGGGCTCAGCATCCCGCAGCGCGAGGCGCCGCGCCGCGCCGGCGACCCGCCGGCCCTGGTTGCCGATCCACGACGCGCGCGCGCAGTGCTCGGTTGGCAGGCGCGCCTGTCCGATCTCGACACCATCGTCGCGACCGCCTGGGCGTGGCATGCGGCGCGGGCAGGCCAGGCTGCGCCGGCGCGCGGCGTCGCAGGCGGCTGATGGCGATCGAGGCCACCGATCGCAGCATTGCGGTGCCGGTCGCCGCCACGACTGAAGGCGCGCCGATCCGCGTCTCGGGCAAGTTTTTCTTTCAGGGCGAATCCAAGCTCTTCGTCAAGGGCGTAACCTACGGACCGTTTCCGCTTGGCCCGCATGGCACGCAGTTCCCGCTGCTCGAAACGGT
>DATKRE010000140.1:0-8758 GCA_035532335.1 Xanthobacteraceae bacterium
TATAGGCGAGCGACATGTTCGGATTGAGCTTGAGCGTCGCATCGACCTCGGCGCGCGCCTTATCGATGTCCTTCTCGAAGATCGCCACCAGGCCGGCGACGAGATGGGCGAGCGGCTCGTCCGGACCGTTTTGCACCGCCAGGTCCGCATATTTCTTGGCCTCGGCCAGCGAGGCGTCGGGATCGGCGGTCCAGCGGTTCTGGTAATCGAACGTATGGGCAAAGCCGAGGCCCGCATACGCCACCGAATAATTCGGGTCGATCTCCAGAGCCTTGCGGTAGTAACCGATCGCTTCTTCGAACACCGCCAGGTTCTTGGTTTTGCCCAGCATGACCTCGCGACCGCGCAAGCAAAGGTCGTAAGCGACCATGCTCTGCGTCTCGGTGTCGGCAATCCGCTCTTGTTCCGCCGGAGTAAGAGTGACCTTGAGCGCATCGACGATGCGGTGGGTGACGTCGTCCTGCACTTCGAAGATGTCGGTCAGATCGCGGTCGTAGCGATCGGCCCAGACATGGGCGCCGGTCGTTGCATCGATCAACTGCGCGGTGATGCGCACGCGCTGTCCGGCGCGGCGGATCGAGCCTTCCAGCACGTTGCGCACGGCGAGTTCGCGCCCGACGGCGCGCACATCGACCGATTTTCCCTTGTAGGTGAAGCTCGAATTGCGCGCGATCACCGTCAGTCCGGCGATCTTGGAGAGGTCGGTAATAATGTCTTCGCTGATGCCGTCGGAGAAATATTCCTGCTCCGGATCGCCCGACATATTGGTGAACGGCAGCACTGCGATCGAGGGCTTGTCGTCGGCAAGCGGCGGCGCGACGGATGGTTGAATCGACGGTGACGCATCGATCAGGATGCGCTGTCTCGGCCCGCTGGCGCCGTCAAGCCGGATGTCGTAGGCGCGCACCGGCTGCGCGATATTCTTGAGATTTTGCTCGCCGCGATCGTGATAGTCGACGTCGAGCTTGCCGAAAATCTCGTCGTACACCTTGCGCGAAACGCAGATACCGCCTGGCGCGGCGATGCTTTCGAGCCGCGCGGCAATGTTGATGCCGTCGCCGAAGATGCGGTGTTCATCAAAAATGACATCGCCGAGATTGATGCCGATGCGGAATTGCATGCGGCGCCGGGACTCGACCGAGGTGTTGCGTCCGCCCATGGCGCGCTGGATAGCGACCGCGCATTCGACCGCGTTCACGACGCTGGCAAACTCGGCCAGAATGCCGTCACCCGCCGTGTCGATGATCCGGCCATGGAAATCGGCGACCATCGGCAGGACCACAGCCTGATGACCCTTGAGATCGCGCACCGTGCGCGCTTCGTCGGCGCCCATCAGTGCGCTGTAACCGGCGATATCGGCGGCCAAAATCGCTGCGAGCCTGCGCGATTGGCTCTCCGGCATGCAAGGTCTCCCCGAACCGTGTCAGTGAAGGACGTGGAACCACAGATATTGCCGCGCACCGCAGATTGCCAGAGCCGGACGGCGGCAATCACCGGGTCTTGCGCTCTTTGCCCAGAAATTCCTCGATAGCGGACGCCTCCACCTTCGCCGACTGAAAATCCTTGGCGATCCGCGCGTAGAAATCCGCGGCGCCGTCATAAAGCGCCCGGGCGGCGGGATCGGCGCCGACAAAGCCGGCGATTTCCCGCATTTCGGCGACCCAGCGATAAGCCTTCGCCGGCATTTTTGGCAACTGCTGCCTAAATTGCTCCAACATCTCCGTCTGGCTGAAGCCAAGCTCCGCCAGGAGCGCTTCGGCCGACCCGGCGCGCATCGCCGCGAGTATCATCGCCGCGCCGATCGCCTGCGTGCCCTTGGTAATGCCGGCGTAGGACATCTTCAACGCCGACGCCGCGCTCAGGCTGCCCTCCAGCACGCGCACATCAAGACCGTATTGGGATAATGCGGCGACATCGGGCGCCGCTTCGCCGGAAGCATAAAACCGCGGGCCGGTGCCCTGCCCTTGCGGCGGCGGCCCGATGATGCCCGCATCCGCGAACGCGCTGCCGGTCGGCGCGATGACCGCCGCCACCCGCTCGACCGTGGCCGGATTGATGGCGTTGCAGTCGACGTAAACCGGCTTGGTGTTGCTTGCCGCAAGCGCCGGCGCAAAACGCCGCGCCAGCGCCAACGCGTCTCCCGGCGGCAGGATCGAAAGCATAAAGTCGGCGGCCGCGATCTCGGCATCGCTGGCGTCGATCATGCCCGCGTCGCTGGCGCGTTTAGCTGTCGCGGCGCTGCGTCCGGCGAGTGACGTCAGAACCTTGACGCCATGATCGGCGAGCCTTCTGCCGACGGCGGCGCCCATCGCGCCGGGCGCAATGACTGCAACAACAGGTGTCATGGACGAAGCTTATACCGCTTCGTGGCCCGCACGGCAGGGGCGTCGCCACGTTGCAACCGGCGGCGCAAGGCAGGCTGACGGCCGTCCGCGCTCGGCTGATAGAAGACGCTGTACCGCGCAGCCGCCGCGGCGAAGGCAAGCGCGTCCGCCGGCTTCTTCACCTCAAACGAGTCGAAGCCGGCGCGCAGCAGGAACTGGAACTGGTCGCGCAGCACGTCGCCGGTGGCGCGCAACTCGCGGCGATAACCGTGTCGCTCGCGCAACAGGCGCGCCTGGCTGTAGGCGCGGCCGTCGCGGAATTTGGGGAATACCAGCGCGACCAGCGACAGTTCGTCGAGCCACGGCTCAAGCTCGGCGACCCGCCGGTCGTTCGGCCACACAACGCCGACCGGCGCGCCGCGCCCAATGAGGTCGGCGGCGTCGGCGAGGAACCGCGCAGCCGGCACGATCACCGGCACGCCGTCCGGAATCGGCGCGTCGTCGAGCGCCCGGACGTAACGATCCTCAACAACCTGGCCTGATTTAACGAGTGGCATAGACGCGCTCCTTGAACGGTTCGACGCCGGTGCGCTGCACCGTGTCGATGAACAATTCGTCCGGCCGCTCGCGCAGCTCGATGTAGGCGGCGGCAATGTCCTCGACCACGTCGGCGACTTGCGCCAGCGGCACCGCCGGCCCGATCAGCGTGCCGAGTCTGGCGTCCTCGTCGGCCTTGCCGCCGAGCGTGATCTGATAAAACTCCTCGCCATTCTTCTCGACGCCCAGAATGCCGATATGGCCGACATGATGATGGCCGCAGGCGTTGATGCAGCCGGAAATATTGACGTGCAGGCGGCCGAGCTCGCGCGCCAGATTGCGGTCGCGGAAGCGGCTGGCGATCTGCTGGGCGACCGGGATCGAGCGCGCATTGGCGAGGCTGCAATAGTCCAGACCGGGACAGGAAATAATGTCGGAGATCAGGTTGACGTTCGGGGTAGCCACATCGATGTCGGCGAGCTCACGCCACAGCTCCGGCAAGTCGCCCTGCGCGACGTGCGGCAGCACCAGGTTCTGCTCGTGGCCGACGCGGATTTCGCCGAACGAATAACGGTCGGCAAGATCGGCGATGGCGTCCATCTGCCCGGCGGTGGCGTCACCGGGCGTGCCGCCCTCGACCTTGAGCGAGAGTGTGACGATGGAATAGCCCGGCACCTTGTGGTTGGTGACGGAATTGGCGAACCAGGTGTCGAAAGCACGGTCGGCGCCGCGGGCCTCGGCAAGCGCCGGCGGCGAATCCTCGAGCCGCGCGTAGTCGGGATAAACGAAACGTCCGGCGATTTCGGCGACCACGGCGGGATCGAGCGCCAGCGTACCGTCCTTGATGCTCGCCCACTCGGCCTCGACTTCCTTGACGAACGCTTCGGCGCCGAGTTCGTGGACCAGGATCTTGATGCGTGCCTTCCAGATATTGTCGCGCCGGCCGAACTGATTGTAGGTGCGCAGCACCGCCTCGACATAACTCAAAACATCGCGCTTGGGCAGGAACGGCTTGATGGTCTTGGCGAGGAACGGCGTGCGGCCGAGTCCGCCGCCGACCATCACTTCGAAGCCGAGTTCGCCGGCGCCGTTGCGATGCAGTTGCAGCGCCAGATCGTGGATGCGCAGGGCCGCGCGATCGTGCGCCGCCGCGCCGACCGCAATCTTGAACTTGCGCGGCATGAACGAGAATTCCGGATGCAGCGTGACGTGCTGGCGGATTACCTCGGCGTAGACGCGCGGGTCCTCAATCTCGTCGGGCGCAACGCCTGCCCATTGGTCGGTGGTGACGTTGCGCACGTTGTTGCCGCTGGTCTGCATGCCGTGCATGCCGACGCTGGCGAGATCGGCCATGGCGTTGGGCAGTTGTTCGAGCTTGATCCAGTGGAACTGGATGTTCTGCCGGGTGGTGAAGTGGCCGTAGCCGCGATCGTAGGTGCGGGCGACGTGCGCGAGCTTGCGCAATTGCGCCGCCGACAGCGTGCCGTAGGGAATCGAGATCCGCAGCATGTAAGCGTGCAGTTGCAAATAGACGCCGTTCATCAGCCGCAGCGGCTTGAATTCGTCTTCGGTCAATTCGCCGGACAAGCGGCGCGCGACCTGGTCGCGGAAATCCGCGACGCGCTCGGCGACCAGCGTGCGGTCGAGATCGTCGTAAAGGTACATGCGGGGGACTTTTAGCTGCGCCCTAGATTCCGAACGTCACCGGCAGATCGATGGTCGGGCCGCCGAGCCGGATCAGTTCGCGCAAATTGCCCGGCCGCACGCCGCCGTCGGCGGTGAGCTTGACCGGCGCGATATAAGGTCCCACCGCGCGCAAATCGTCGGCAACCGCGGCGGCTACAAGTTCCCGGGCGGTCGCGGAACTGCTGGTCACGGCTGCGTCGGGCAGCCGCGTGGTCCAGCCGCCATCGGCGCGGCGATACACAACCGCACCGTCGCCGACGCGGTTGGCGGTGACGACGACCGGTCCGGTGATTTTGATCTTTTGATCGAGGGGCGAGGTCATGAGAGCGCCTCCGGTTTTTGGCGCCGGCTGGCCGGCGAGGAACGACCCTCTATATAATCGTGTCTAAGTCATTGAAAAAGAAGATTATTCTACCAAAGGCGCCATCAACAGGAGCATAGTTCACCCGCCGCCAGCGACGTTGCCGAAAAGATCATCCTACGTGCGGTGTTTGGGGCTTCCGTCGCGACCGCCGCGCCCGGTTTGACGACAGGAGCCCGCGACGCAAACGGCCGGACATTGCGGCCAGCTCTTTGCCCGGATCCTGCGGCTCACGATTCTTTAGTGGATCGCTGCGATTGATGGGATGAAAGAGCCGAGTTCGGCGAATAAACTCGGCCTTCACGGTGGGCTTCTCGGCGGCTGATGCGCGCTTCCTCGTTTAACCAGGCCGGGATGGCCGCGGCGATCCGCGTCCTGCAACTGTCGAAGCGGCTACGGCGGCATCCGCTGCTCGGTTACGCGGCCGCCATTGTTTCGGTCGGGCTGGCATGCCTGCTGCAATGGGCGTTCGAAAGCGCCTATGGCGGCGCGCCCTTTCTGACCATTTATCCCGCGGTGATCCTGACTACGCTGGTCGGCGGCCTTGGCGCCGGCGCCCTCTCCGCAATTCTGGCCGGCCTGTCGCAATGGGCGTTTTTCATTCCGACGCTGCATTGGTTTGCGGTCGTCACCTACGTCTTCGATGCGACTGTCGCGGTCTTGCTGATCGTCTTCATCAACCGCACTTTGGACTTGCTCGTCGCCGGTATCGACCTCGAAAAGCAGGCCAAGCAGCACCAGTATCTTCTGGCGACCGAACTGCATCACCGCATCCAAAATCTGTTCACGGTGATCCAGGCGGTGATCCGCTTCAGCCTGCCGGGCGATGGCGCGATTGCCAAATCCGTCATCAAGGAGCGGCTGATCGATCGCCTGCAAGCCATGTCGGCGACCAACCGGGCGATCACCGATTCCATGGGCGGCGGGGTTCGCCTGATCGACCTCGTCAACCACAGCTTTCGCGGCTTTGAATCCCGCGTCGAGATTGCCGGCAATCCCGGCTTGGTGCTCGGCCCGCAAATGGCGCAGAATTTTTCGCTGATCCTGCACGAGCTTTTGACCAATGCGCTGAAATACGGCGCATTGTCGGTTCCCGACGGCCGCGTCAGACTGCAGCTCGACTGGACGTCGTTCGTGCTCACGTTCGTCTGGCAGGAGCGCGGTGGGCCGGCGGTGACGGCGCCGGTGAATTCCGGATTTGGCAGCCGCATCCTCGGTGACTTCGCCCGGAGCTTTTGCCGGAATGTCGAGGCGCGCTACGCGGCGGAAGGTTTCCGCTACATGTTGCAGATTCAGTCCGACCAAAACCGCTTCGTCGAACCGGGCTTGGCATCGACCACCGAATCCGATTCGATCATCGCGGCGACCGAAAAGCTGAAGGACGACGCGGCGTCCGGCGCGCTACGCGGTGCCGAGAGCAAGCCCGCCAAGGAAGCGATGCTGCACGACTGGGAGCTTCATCAGGCGAGGAACGAAGGCGCTGAACGCACTCTTCAGTTTCCCGGCACCGGGCCGCACCAGCCGGGCAAATAGCCCGCCTCCTCCGCTTTCGCCAATTGCATCGCCCGCTCCAGCGCGCCATCGAAGTCGTTTTCGACCAATTTGCGCTTGAGTTGCCGGCGCAGGAAATCCGCCCATAAAAATTCGCTGAACGGCGTGGTGTCCTTGGCGAAACCGCCTTGCCGGCGCAATTCTCCCGCCAGCGAGCGGAACGGATCGTCGACCATCTCGATGACCGATTTCGGAATATGGGTATGGTGCTGGCGGCGACCCTGATCGTCGTAGGGATGCATCCAGCTGCGGTTGTCCATTACCGCCCAGAACGCATCGCGGTCCAGCGCGCCCAAGTTCGAAATGACGGTAACGGCGACCTCTTTCATCCCTTCGTCGTGCAATGCGCGTGCGAGATGGTGGTGATCGACAATGTAATGTCGATCCTTGGGGCCGAGCACCACCGGGATCAGGTGCCTGCCGAGGAATTCGCCGGCCTTTTTCTTGGTCTTCTTCGCGGTTTCGCGCCAATGCTTGCGCTTGGCCTCCACCTCCCGCATGCCGACGGTGATCTGGGTGGGCCGCAGATCGACAATCGCGACCGTGGTCAGCACCGGCTCGCGCACAATCGTCATGCCATCACCTCGCCGAACCGTTCATGCTGCCGGGCGAAAGCGCGGCACCGCGGCGGCGGCCGCGACGCCTGCTCACGCCACGCATTCCGGCCTTTTTTTGTACGCCGGGACCGACTTTCGCACAAGCATAGCCAGCCGCGTGGACAAGCGGCCGAGAGCCCGCTATGGGCGACGTTAGGCCACCCGGGGGTTTGGTCATGCCGCGGCAATGGACTTGCTCCGGTCGAACGAGCAAAAGCCGGTTTTCCGGACGGTTCGCACTCGCGCTCATCGTCATGGTCAGCCTCGGCGGCGCGCAGCGGGCGCGAGGCGAACAACCGGCGCCGGCGCCGGCGCCAGCCGCGAAATCGGCGTGCCACCGCTCGGCTTTTCGTGTCGTGATCGACGTCGGCCACACCATTGACTCGCCCGGCGCCGACAGCGCCCGCGGCGTTCCCGAATATCAGTTCAACCTCGCGCTCGCCGGCGTAATCAAGAATAAATTGGCCGAAGCCGGTTTTGACAACGCCGTGCGTCTCGTCACCGCCACCAAACACATGGCCGGTCTGGGTGAGCGCCCGGCGCGCGCCAACGCCATGCACGCCGATCTGTTTATCGCCGTTCATCACGACTCGGTGCCGGACAATCTGATCGAAACCTGGGAATACCAAGGAGAGAAGCACGGGTTTAGCGACCGCTTCAGCGGTTATTCGATTTTCGTCTCGATCGATAACGGCGACTACAAAGGCAGCCTTGCCTTCGGTCATCTTCTCGGCACGGCATTGCAGGCGCGCGGCCTGCACTACACGCCGCATTACACGCTGCCGCTGATGGGCCGGCATCGCCGCTTACTGGTGGACGCCGAGGCCGGCGTCTATCGCTTCGATCAATTGGTGGTGTTGCGCGAGACCCGGATGCCGGCGGTATTGCTGGAAGCAGGCTCCATCGTGAACCGGCAGGACGAGTTGACGCTGGCGATGCCCGAACGCCGGGCGCTCGTCGCCGATGCGGTCACCGCGGCGGTGGACCGGTTCTGCGCCGCCCGCGCGCAGCCGGCCAACGCGATGCTACCGGGCCGTCCCAAGCCGGCGGCACTCACCCGTTAACCGGCGTCAGCGCTGCCTGCGAAAATACGCGCGAGCGCCGGAATAAAACGCCCGCCGCTCAGTCTTGTCCCCGAGGCCAGGCCAAAAATTTTTGCTCGGCACGGGAATAAATCTTCCCCTGGTCCGATCTAGCCCCTCGAGACTGCACGGCATCCGTTTGAGGAGAGAATAATAATGAGTTCGATCGATCGCGGCGACGGCATCAGCCGCCGCAAAGTTCTGGAATGCATGACCTGGACCGGAACCGGCGTGTTATGGAGCATCGCCGGTGGTGTCCCGCACTCGCTCGGCATCATCGACGAAGCGGTCGCCCAGGAGCGGACCGACCTCACCTTCCTGCAAATCAGCGACAGCCACATCGGCTTCGACAAGCCGGCCGGTCGGCTTGATGACATCAATGGCGAAACCGTCGCGGCGCTGGTCTATCGGCGCCGCCACCACGTCATCAATCTGTTCGTCACGCGCCATCCGGGCAGCGAGCGCGCTCGCAGCGGCAGCGAAATCCGCCACGGCTTCAACGTCCGCCAGTGGACCGCCGATGGGCTCGATTTCTGGGCAGTCAGCGACATCAACGCCGGCGAACTCGACGAGTTTTACAAAAAATTCACCGCCGCCGCGCACCCCGCGGCGCCCTCCTAG
>DATKRE010000141.1:0-16964 GCA_035532335.1 Xanthobacteraceae bacterium
CGGCTTCCACTTTTCCGGATCATGCCCTAAGCCGGCGGCATGAACTCTTGCAGTTTGCCGGCGCGAAAATCGTAAAGCTTGCCGGTTTCGCTAAAGCTCGGAACGCACAGATCGACGATTTTCGCAGCCACGTCATCGGGCGCCGGCAGCGTCATCGGATTCTCTCCCGGCATCGCTATGGCCCGCATGCGGGTTCGCGTCGGTCCGGGATTGAACAGATTGACGCGCACCGGCGTTGAGCTCACTTCCGCGGCATAAGTTCGGACCAGCACGTCGAGTGCGGCTTTCGAAACCGAATAGGGCGCCCAGTATGCGCGTGCCGAGGCCACGATGCCTGAGGTCATGAATACCGCGCGGCCGGCATCGGAGCGTTTGAGCAACGGATCCATCGCGCGGATGAGATGCCAATTGGCGGTAACATTGACCGCCATCGTGTCATCCCACGCTTTCGGTTCGATATGGCCGAGCGGCGAAGGCACGCCGGCGAGAGCCGCATTGCCGATCAGTATGTCGAGCCGGCCGTAGCGTTCGTTGAGCGCGGTGGCGAGCCGGTACAGGCCCGGATAATCCCGCATATCGAGCGGCGTCAGTGTTGCCGAACTGCCGGCAGCCTTTATTGCGTCGTCGAGTTCCTCGAGGCCGCCGACGGTGCGAGCCACGGCGACCACGTGCGCGCCCGCTCGCGCAAACGCGAGCGCGAGCGCGTAGCCGATGCCGCGCGAGGCGCCAGTGACGAGCGCAATACGGTCGGCGAGAGCAAGCGGCATCCCTCAGCTCGCCTCGGCGAGCAATGAGAGTTGGCTGGGTGGCGAGTCCTCGGCGGTGCGGTCGGTGAGCGCTGTCGGATATTCGCCGGTGAAGCAATGGTCGGTGAATTGCGGGCGATCCGGATTGCGCGCTTTCTCGCCCATCGCGCGATAGAGGCCATCGAGCGACAGAAAGGCGAGGGAATCGGCGCCAATAAATTGGCGCATTCCTTCGAGGTCATGCCTGGCAGCGAGAAGCTTATCTCGTTCGGGCGTATCGATGCCGTAATAATCCGGATGGGTAATCGGCGGTGAAGCGATGCGAAAATGCACTTCTCGCGCACCCGCATCGCGCATCATTCGAACGATTTTTACTGAGGTGGTGCCGCGCACGATCGAGTCGTCGATCAACACGATACGCCTGCCGTTGACGACGGCGCGATTGGCGCTGTGCTTGAGGCGAACGCCAAGCGCGCGGATCTGCTGGGTGGGCTCGATGAATGTCCGCCCGACATAGTGATTACGGATAATCCCGAGTTCGTAGGGTATGCCGGATGCCTGGGCGTAGCCGATTGCGGCGGGCACACCGGAATCCGGTACCGGTACAACGACGTCGGCCGCCGCCGGCGCCTCACGCGCGAGCTCGGCGCCGCATGTCTTGCGCACATCGTAGACGCTGCGTCCGCCGATGATCGAATCCGGCCGGGAGAAATAGATGTATTCAAAAATACACGGCCGCGGCCGCATTGCCGAGAACGGCTTATGGGAATGGGCGCCGTCGTCGTCGAAAACCAGAACCTCGCCGTTCTCGACGTCGCGCACATATTGTGCGCCGATGATGTCGAGCGCGCAGGTCTCGGACGCGAGGATCGGGCAGCCGTCGAGCTTGCCCAGCACCAGCGGGCGGATGCCGAGCGGATCGCGGGCGCCGATTAATTTTTTGTTGGTGAGGCCGACGAAGGCGTAGGAACCTTCGAGCAGGCGCAAGCCTTCGACGAAGCGGTCGACAAAACGATTACGGTGCGAGCGCGCCACCAGATGCAAAATCACCTCGGTGTCGGTCGTCGACTGCATCATGGCGCCTTCACGCACCAGCTGGCGACGCAAAGTCAGGCCGTTGGTGAGGTTGCCATTGTGGCCGATGGCAAAACCGCCGGCGTTGAGCTCGGCGAAAAGCGGCTGGACGTTGCGCAGAATGGTCTCGCCGGTGGTCGAGTAACGGACATGACCGACCGCCGCATTGCCGGGCAGGCGGTCGATGACTTCGCGGCCTGAAAACGTGTCGCCGACAAGGCCGAGGCGGCGCTCGGAGTGAAAGCGCTTGCCGTCAAACGAAACGATGCCGGCGGCCTCCTGGCCGCGGTGTTGCAAGGCATGCAGTCCGAGCGCCGTTATGGCCGCAGCGTCGGGATGGCCGAATATGCCGAACACCCCGCATTCTTCGCGGAGCCGGT
The DNA here is from genome assembly GCA_035532335.1 of Xanthobacteraceae bacterium. GTDB lineage: Bacteria > Pseudomonadota > Alphaproteobacteria > Rhizobiales > Xanthobacteraceae > BOG-931. The sequence continues at coordinate 2,201 of DATKRE010000141.1, forward strand.
CGGAGTCCGGATCGAGCAAGCAATGGTCTGCGGCGGGTGCGCCTGCGGTCATTTCAATGCACCGTTCCTTTGACCCACGGCAGTTCGCTGTGCTGGTCGGGCGCACTCTCCGGCGTCTCATTCTCGTCCGGCCGAGGCCGTTTCAGCCTCTTCAAGATGGTGGTCTCCGGGTCTTCCGGCAACATCGATATAAACCACTGACCGGTTCCGGCGAGGATGACGCGCGACTTGGCGCCTTTGACCCATTCCGGCTGGCTTCGATCGGGGACCAGCCAGGTGAAAAACATGAAGGCGACCACGACGATGGCGAGCCCGCGCGCCAACCCGAACAAAAAGCCGAGCGTGCGATCGAGCGCACCCACACGGCTGTCGAGCACCATGTCGGAAATCCTGACCGTCAGTATCGAAACTACCAGCAACGTAATCAGGAACACGCCGCCGATGACCACGACCGCAGCGACAATGTCGTTGTTGAAGTACTGCTTGGCGAACGGCAGCAGCTTGCCGTACGAGTAAAGCGTCGCGCCGGCGGCCAGCACCCAGGCAACGATCGACAATACCTCACGCATGAAGCCGCGTACGAGGGCAAGCAGCCCGGAAATCAGCATCACGATAATGAGCACGATGTCGAGCAGCGTGATCGGCATGGTCTGCTGGTTCGCTCGCTGATACGGCCTTAAATTGAGGCGGGGGTTTCCCGAAGACAAAAGCCCGCCGCGTGTATAGCCGGGCCGGGCGTCGTCGTCATCCGCCTTCTCGTGCGCTCAACAGCCGCGTGGTTATGCCTCTTTCGGGCCGATCCGACGTATGGCCGGCGTCCCGTCGCGGGCGATATCGACAACGAGGTTGGCCAGTGTGCCGATCGTGGACACCGCGAAGCCGTCGGGAGCGTCGCCGCGCGCCGCTTCCGGTACGATAGCGCGGGTAAACCCGAGCTTCTGAGCTTCTTTGAGCCGCGTCGGCGTCTGCGCCACCGGCCGCACCGCGCCGGAGAGCGACACTTCGCCGAAATAAACGGCATCCGCAGGCAGCGGCGCATGCACGAGCGAGGATACCAATGCCGCCGCGGCCGCCACATCGGCAGCCGGTTCGGTAATGCGCAAACCGCCGGCGACGTTGAGGTAAACGTCGTGCCCCGAAAGTCGGACGCCGCAATGCGCCTCGAGCACCGCCAGCACCATCGACAACCGGCTCGGATCCCAACCGACGACCGCCCGGCGCGGCGTGCCCAGGGTGGTCGGGGCGACCAGCGCCTGGATTTCGACGAGCAACGGCCGCGTTCCCTCAATGCCGGCAAAGACGGCGGTGCCGGCGCTGCCGAGTTCGCGCTCGGACAGGAAGAGTTCGGAGGGATTGGCGACCTCGCGCAGCCCGGTGCCGGTCATCTCGAACACACCGATTTCGTCAGTGGGTCCAAAGCGGTTCTTGATCGCGCGCAGGATACGGAATTGTTGCGAGCCTTCGCCCTCGAACGACAGCACGGCATCGACCATGTGCTCGACGACCCGTGGGCCGGCGATCTGTCCATCCTTGGTAACGTGGCCGACCAGAATGATGGCGGCACCGCTGCGCTTGGCAAAGCGAATGAGTTCACCGGCCGATCCGCGCACCTGGGTCACTGTGCCGGGCGCGGCTTCAACCGTCTGCGTCCACATGGTCTGGATCGAATCGATGACGAGGAGTTGCGGTACCCGTCCTTGCGACAGCGTTGCCACGATGTCCTCGACCGAGGTTTCGGCGGCGAGTTCGACGGTTGCGTCGGCAAGGCCGAGCCGCTCGGCGCGCAAGCGGACCTGAGCCACTGCCTCCTCGCCGGAGATGTAGATCGCGCGTTGACCGTTGCGCGCATACGCTGCGGCTACTTCGAGCAGCAGCGTCGATTTGCCGATGCCGGGATCGCCGCCGAGCAGCAGCACCGAGCCGCGCACCAACCCACCGCCGGTGACGCGATCGAATTCGGCGATGCCGGCGGCAAGCCGCGGCGCTTCAAGTGTCTGGCCCTGCAGGGGCTCGATGACGAATAGCCGGCCTTTACGCGCGGAGCGCGACGCGGCGACCGTGCCTTCCTCGACCAGGGAATTCCACCCCCCGCAAGCGTCGCAGCGGCCGGACCACCGCGCGGCGGCGGCGCCGCAGCTTTGGCAAACATAATTTTTGGCGCGCGCGACCATGTGAACTCTGCGACTCAGCTGCCACGATAGACGAGATGGCACCGCGGTCCGAGCCGGGTCAGAATTTCGTAGCTATTGGTACCCGCGGCGGCGGCCACCTCGTCGACCGGAATGTCATCGCCGACGAATCTGGCGACGTCGCCGCGATGAACCAAACCCTCAGCAAGATCGGTGGTGTCGATGCAAACGAGGTCCATCGACACCAGCCCGACGATCGGGCAGCGGCTCGCCGCGACGATAGCCGTACCGCCGGGTTTGCGGGCGCTACCGCTCGTCGACCGCATGAGACCGTCAGCATAGCCGATTGAGGCTACGGCGATCCGCGTGGTGCGTGGCGCGGTCCAGGTGGCGCCGTAACCGACGGTCTCGCCTTGCGCGACTTTGCGTACCTGCAAGATGCGTCCGGTCAGTTCGACCGTATTGCGCATGGGATTGGCGCGCTGCGGCGTTGGATTGATGCCGTAAAGCGCGGCGCCGGGCCGCGCCATGTCATAATGCGCAGTATCGCCGAGGAAAATGCCGGAGGAATTGGCAAGAGAAGCCGCTATGCCGTGGTAGAGCATGCGCAACTCGCGAAACAGGCGGATTTGGCTCGCATTGAGAGGGTGATCCTGGATATCGGCGCAGGCGAGGTGGCTCATCAAGAGCGTGATGCCGTGGTTCAGGCTCTGCACGCGCAGCGCCAGCGCGGCGGCCTCATCCGGGGAAATGCCTAGTCTGTTCATCCCGGTGTCGACATGGATTGCCGCCCCGCCGCGCCAGTTGTGTGCGGAGCCGAAAGCATCCCATTCCGCCAGCTCGGTCGTGCTGTTGATGACCGGTCGAACGTTCAGTTCGGGAAACGCGCCGGCGGTTTGCGGTGAAAACCCGCCAAGAACATAAATGTCGGCGTCGCGGGCGCGTGCGCGCGCGCGACGCGCCTCCGCGACGTCGGCCACGAAGAAGGTCTTGCAGCCTGCTTTGGCGAGTTTGGCGGTGATCGGCTCAAGTCCGAGGCCGTATGCGTTGGCCTTGACCACGGCCGCGCACTCGGCCGTGAGAAGCTCACGCGACAGCGCGCGCCAGTTCGCTTCGATGGCGTCGAGATCGACCGTGAGCGTGCCGCCGGTCTCGGGGTCCGTCGCGTTACTTGCCGAGTCTGGCAACGGTTCTGCGAAAGCCATCCCTGCCTTATGGCTGGCGCGGGGGCGGCGGTAAAGCGGGTCGGGCGAGCGGCCTAAAATTGCGAGCTGTGGGCGGAATCCAGACTGGCGAAGCGTGTGACCGCGGCGTCGAATTGTAGCTCGACTGATCCTGTTGGCCCGTGACGTTGCTTGCCGATGATGACTTCGGCTTTGCCAGCGACCCGTTCGCCCTCGGCCATCCACTCCGCGAATTTTTCACGGTTTGCTTCCGTGGGCTTGCGCATCTGATGGTAATATTCCTCACGGAACACGAACATCACGACGTCGGCGTCTTGTTCGATCGAGCCCGACTCGCGCAAATCCGCAAGCTGCGGACGTTTGTCTTCGCGCCCTTCGACCTGACGCGACAATTGCGAGAGCGCCAGAATGGGGATGTTGAGTTCTTTCGCCAGCGCTTTTAGTCGCGTGGTGATTTCGGTGATTTCCTGGACACGATTCTCGCTGGCGCGGCGGCTGGTGCCCTGCAGGAGCTGAATGTAATCAACAACCAGAAGATCGAGGCCGCGTTGCCGTTTGAGCCGGCGTGCGCGCGCCGCCAGTTGCCCGATTGAAAGACCGCCGGTTTCGTCGACGTAGAACGGTAGATTTTGCAGCTGGATCGAAACGTCCTTGATCTTTTCAAAATCGGCTTCGTCGATGCCGCCGCGCCGGATCTTGTTCGAAGGAATCCCGGTCTGCTCGGAGATAATGCGGGTGGCGAGCTGCTCGGCCGACATTTCGAGCGAGAAAAAGCCGACGATGCCGCCGTTAACGGTGGCCGTGTGCCCGTCGGCGCGCACTTCGCCCGACCAGGCCTTGGCGACATTGTAAGCGATGTTGGTGGCAAGCGCCGTTTTACCCATGCCGGGGCGGCCGGCCAGAATGATCATATCGGACGGCTGCAAGCCGCCCATGCGGGAATCGAGATCGGCTAGCCCGGTCGCCACTCCCGAAAGACCGCCGTCGCGCTCGTAGGCGCGGGCCGCCATGTCCACAGCGGTGGTAAGCGCTTGGGCGAAGCGCTGAAAGCCGGTGTCGTAGCGGCCGGTTTCGGCAAGCTCGTAAAGCTTGCGTTCGGCTTCCTCGATGTGGCTGTGCGGTGTCGCGTCGACCGGCGCCTCGTAGGCGAGATTGACCATATCCTCGCCGATGGTGATCAGGTCGCGTCGCACCGAGAGGTCATAGACGGTTCGGCCGTAATCCTCGGCGTTGATGATGGTTGTCGCTTCAGCGGCAAGCCGGGCCAGGTATTGATTGACGCCGAGGCCGCCAATGTCGAGATCGGGCGGCAGGAAAGTCTTCAGCGTGACCGGCGTCGCCAATTTTCCGGCCTTGATCAGGCCGCTCGTCAGTTCGTAGATGCGCCGATGAATGGTTTCGAGGAAGTGCTTCGGCTCGAGAAAATCGGAAACGCGATAAAAAGCCTCGTTATTGACGAGGATCGCGCCCAGCAATGCCTGCTCGGCTTCGATATTGTGCGGCGGCGTGCGAAATGCCGGTTCCGCGGGAAGCTGTTTGCGCGCAGTCGAATCGAATACGGCCATGGTCCCGATCAAAGTATCTGCGTGTGACTAATTTGCGGTGACACAACATCGCGGATCACTCAACGACGGCACCAAGGTGGACTTGCAACCGTTGCTCTCAAACCACGAGGTTACCGTCGATAGTCGAGCAGGCGGCCGTTGGGAAATGCTCATTGCGGCTTTCCCCGCTACCCACTGTATGCGCTGCGCGGTGGTTAAACGATACGTCGGCTCTTGACGACCCGCTGATTCCCGCCGCGGTGCGCCGGCGTTATTCTCCCGCCAGACGCAGCGGTCTCGCGAGGCCGTTTTCGAGCGTCCGAAGCCGCGCCTCTTCGCGCCCGATATAGTCCCGGGTCTGCGGTACGACGCCTTTGCGCTTGGCCATTTGGATCTGGAACACGACCAGGTCGCTCTCGCGGAAGGCCATTTCCGAAGCCGCGAGATAGAATTCCCACATCCGTACGAAGCGCGCGTCGTAGAGCCGCTCAACGTCGTCGCGGTGGGCCAGAAAACGCTCGCGCCAAGCTTTCAAAGTCTCCGCGTAGTGGAGTTGCAGGATCTCGACGTCGGTTGCGACCAGTCCCGAGCGTTGAATCGCGGACAAGGCTTCCGACAAGGCCGGAATGTAGCCGCCGGGGAAAATGTATTTGGCAATCCATGGATTGGTAACGCTCGGCGAGCCGCTGCGGCCGATCGTGTGCAACAGGAACACGCCGTCCTCCCGCAGAAGCTCGGCCGCCCTGCGGAAGAAAGTGTCGTAAAAGCCGACGCCGACATGCTCGAACATACCGACCGACACGATGCGATCGAAGGTTCCCGCAACGTCGCGATAATCTTGGAGGCGGAACAGCGCGTCTTGCTTCCTGCCGCGTTCCAGAGCGCGCTGCTGTGCGCGGGCGTGTTGTTCCTTGGACAAGGTGATGCCGGTAACGTGGGCGCCGGTGATCTCCGCAAGATAAAGGGCAAGCCCGCCCCAACCGCAGCCGATATCCAGCACTGTATTGCCGGGCTGGATCAGAAGCTTTGCCGCCAGGTGGCGCCGTTTGGCGAGTTGAGCGTCGTCGAGCGACTGATCCGCCTTCTCGAAATACGCGCAGCTATATTGCTGGTCGGAGTCGAGGAAGAGCTGATAGAGCCGGCCGTCCAGGTCGTAGTGATGCGCGACGTTCCGGCGCGACCGAGAGCGCAGGTTGAATTGCTGCAAACGGCGGAACAGGTAGCGCGCCGCCCGCAGTGTCAGCGCCCAACGCGGGGGTGCGATGTGTTCTTGCCGCAGCAGGAGCGCCATCACATCCGCGATCGAACCCTGATCGACCACGAACGTGCCGTCCATATAGGCTTCGCCTACCCGTAGCTCGGGATTGAACAGGACTGCGCGTTGCGCGCTCCGGGTGGCGAAGCGCACCGCGACTGCAGGGCCGGTGCCGTCGCCAAACGTGTATTGGCTGCCGCCCGCGGTTGTTACGGTCAGGGAACCGCGCCGGATGAAGCGTCGAAGGAAAATCGAAAGTAACTTATCCATGGCCGTCTCCACGCACGACAACTCGACCACGGAGCGCATAATCCAAAACCGACCACGCCGCCGTAGCCGTGAGGGCCGAAATTCCGGCTGCCGTTATTAAAACAAAATCCTCGTTGACCAGCAATGCAGGGAAGGGAAGGCGGCCCTGGGCCCTCGGCCGGAGGCGGCAAAAGGCCGCCACCTTGGGCTGGATTTGGGGTAAGGAAAGCCCCGGCTGCTGCGATTCAGGGAGCTTGAGGGTGATCCGCTATCTTTCGCCGATAATTGGCTTGCTGGGAGCCTTGGCTCCAGTGCTGGCGCATGCCCAAACCAACCTGGATCAGGGCAAATCGGCGTCCCAAATCTTTGCCAGCGCCTGCGCCGAGTGCCACAAGGCCGCGCACGGGCTTTCTCACGGCAGGAATAGCTCGGCTCTGGCCGACTTCCTGGGCGAACATTACACGACCAACCGTGACCAGGCGGCCGCGCTTGCGGCATACGTGCTCGGCGGAAGCGGGGGGTCGCCGATTGGTGCCGCGCCACAAAGTCGCGGGCAAAAGCCGAAAACGGAACACGCCGGCGTTTCGACCGAGGAAGCCAAGCCAAGCAAACCGCTGCCGAAGCGCGCGGCCAGAACCGAGGACGGGAAGCCGGCTACCAAGCCGCGGCGGGAGACGCACGAGGCTGCAAAGCCGAAAAACGACGCCGCTACGGGTGGACAGCCGAATATAGCCGCGCCGGAACCGGGTCAGCCTTCGCGGTCGGCAACCGCCAACCGAAACGGTCGCAAAGAGACGAAGGGCCAGCCATCGCCGCTTGCCGAACCGGCGGTCGATCGTGCCTCTCCAGCCGCGGTAGCGCCCGCTTCAACCGAGACGCCAACTCAAGAAGCCGCGCCGGCTCCAGCTCCAGCTCCAGCTCCAGCTCCAGCGGCAAGCGATACGGCGCCAACCAATGCAGCGTCCGGCGAATCCGGCGACGGTGCGCCGGTTCCACGCGACAATATTCCCGACTGAAGACAGACTGCTTGCGGTCAGCTCTCGTCGCCGGCAGACGCTGGCGTTTCAGGCGCCTCGGCACCCTCGCTCGCCTTGATCGAGGCGGCAGCTTCCGGATCGAAATACGCTTCCGCCGCGGTGGCTGCGGCTTCTTCCGCCGTCGGCTCCTGACGCAGGTGCGTGACGTCCTCGCCGCGTGCAATGCGTGCGGCTTCTTCGTCGTTGCGCGCGACAACAAGGGTGATCGAGGATTCGATCTCCGGATGCAGCGCGATCGATACGGCGTGCCGGCCGATCGTCTTGATCGGCGCATTGAGGGCGATCTGATTGCGGGTGAGGGTAAAGTTTGCGGCTGCAAGAATGCCGGTAATATCACGCGGCGATACCGACCCGAACAACTGACCGGATTCCGAAGCCTGACGTATAACGATGAAGCTTTTGCCATTGAGCTTGTCGGCGACTTGGCCCGCTTCCCCTTTGAGCGCAGACGAGCGCGCTTCCAGATCGCCCTTCATGGTTTCAAAGCGGGTACGGTTTTCAGCCGTCGCGCGTAGCGCCTTGCCGCGCGGCAGCAGGAAGTTGCGCGCGAAGCCGTGCTTGACCCGCACCACCTGGCCCATTTGACCAAGGCGCGCGATACGTTCGAGCAAGATTACGTCCATCGCGGTATCTCCTTGCTCAGCGGATCACGTAGGGCAGCAACCCGAGAAAACGCGCGCGCTTGATCGCTTGGGCGAGTTCGCGTTGTTTCTTCGCCGAAACCGCGGTGATGCGGCTCGGAACGATCTTGCCGCGTTCGGAAACAAAGCGCTGCAGCAGCTTGACGTCCTTGTAATCGATCTTGGGCGCATTGGCCCCGGAGAAGGGACAGCTCTTGCGGCGGCGGAAGAACGGGCGCCGCGCTCCGCCCGATTGCGGTGACATTGCCATTGATTATTCCTCCGTGGCTGCGGGCTGGTCGGAGCTCTCGCTCGGCCGCCGATCGCGATCACGTGGCGGCCGGTCGCCGCCTCGGTCGCCGCGGTCACCACGATCGAACCTGTCGCCGCGGTCACCACGATCGAACCTATCGCCACGGTCACCACGACGCTCATCGCGATCGCGGTCCCGCTCGGCTCGGCGCATCATCGCCGAAGGACCTTCCTCGTGCTCTTCGACCTTGATGGTCAGATAGCGCAGGACATCTTCGTTGAGCCGTTCGAGCCGCTCGATCTCATTGATCGCCGCAGCGGGGGCGCTGAGATTCATCAGAGTGAAATGAGCCTTGCGGTTCTTGCGCAACCGGTAGGACAGCGACTTCACGCCCCAATACTCGAGCTTGGCGACGGTACCGCCCATTCCTTCGACCACGCCCTTCAAATGCGCGGTCAATTCCTCGACCTGCTGCGCGCTAGCGTCCTGGCGCGCCATATAGACGTGCTCGTAGAGCGACATAAATGCCCTTTCCTTCCAGCTTCGCTCGCTCACGGCGCCAAGCCCCTCGAACCCTTCGGGAAAGGCTCGAATGCTCTGAAGGCGGGAGCACGGGACGCCGGACCATTTGGCCCTACCGCGTTGATATCTCTATCGGCGCGGCCGTCCGTTCAGCCCCCGGCCGGGGACGAGCGGAAAAGCAGGCCTTATACGCGGGCGGGCAGGAAAGGCAAGGTGGATCAGTTGGTCCGGGGCGGCCCGCCGGTATCGCCCTGAATAAGCTCCGCGATCCGTACGGCCAGCGTCACGCCCTCTCGCATCAGACTGGCGTTGGCGGTATCCGGGCGCGCAGTTTGGCGTTGCTTTTGCAGCTTGCGGAGCAGGAGATCCAGGTTTTGCTGCAAAAGCTTGTGCCGGAAGGCGGGGTCTTCCCGCGCGCGATCGAGATCGGCCTCGGTAACTGGTGAAAAATGACTTGGCGGCATCGGTCTACGGCGGTTGCCCGGACGTGCAGGTCGAGGGTTCGTCCAGATTACCGACTGACGGTTGTCGCTTTCTTACCTTGACAGGACTGGCATCGCGGTATCTTTCGCCCCTTCCCAGGGGCAGAACATGACAGTGGCTTTCGTTTTTCCCGGTCAGGGCAGTCAGGCCGTGGGCATGGGCAAAGCACTCGCCGAGGCTTTCGCGCCGGCCCGCCGTGTGTTCGAGGAAGTTGACGCCGCGCTTGGCGAAAAACTTAGCCAAACCATGTGGGGTGGTCCGCCGGAAACGCTCACGCTGACTGAAAACGCCCAACCGGCGCTGATGGCGGTTTCGCTCGCGGCCATGCGCGTGCTTGAAAGTGAGGCCGGTGTAGATCTCGGTCGCGATGCCGCTTTCGTCGCGGGGCACTCGTTGGGCGAATATTCCGCGCTGGCTGCCGCCGGATCGCTGACCGTCGCCGATGCGGCGCGGCTTCTGCGTATCCGCGGCCGGGCCATGCAAAAGGCGGTGCCGGTTGGAGTTGGCGCCATGGCCGCGCTCATTGGCGTCGAACTCGACGCGGCGAAATCGATTGCCACTGAAGCCGCTTCTGCCGGCGTGTGCGCGGCCGCAAACGACAATGGCGGCGGGCAAGTGGTCTTGTCCGGGGCAAAGGCCGCCGTCGAGCGCGCGGTCGAGATCGCCAAGGGTCGCGGTGTCAAACGTGCAATGCTGCTGCCGGTGTCTGCGCCATTTCATTGCGCCCTGATGCAGCCGGCGGCGGATGCGATGGCGCAGGCGCTTGCCGAGGTTTCGGTCAAACCGCCCAGCGTGCCGTTGGTCGCCAACGTGCTGGCCGAACCGATCACCGACCCCGGCGCCATCGTCCGCTCGCTGATCACCCAGGTAACGAGTACGGTCCGCTGGCGCGAGTCCGCTCTTTACATGGCGAAATCAGGTGTGACGGTGTTTTATGAAGTCGGTGCCGGCAAAGTTCTCACTGGCCTGATCAAGCGTATTGTCGACACGGCGAGCGCCTCGCCGATCGGTACGCCTGACGATATCGCCCGATACAAGATGGCCTTGGCTTAATCTTTCGCGTTTGCGAGGACGTTATGTTTGATCTCACCGGCAAGACGGCATTGATCACGGGCGCCAGCGGTCCCATCGGCGGCGCCATCGCGCGCACCTTGCATTCGCAGGGAGCGACAGTCGCCCTATCGGGCACGCGGCGCGAAGTCCTCGATGAGCTTGCCTCCAGTCTTGGTGACCGCGTGCACGTGCTGCCATGCAATCTTGCTGATAGCGCCGCCACGGAAGGGCTGGTTCCCAGTGCCGAACAGGCGATGGGGCAGCTCGATATCTTGGTCGCCAATGCCGGTGTAACCCGAGACAATCTTTTTGTGCAGTTGCGCGACGAGGATTGGGATCAGGTGATCGCCGTTAATCTCTCGGCCACATTCCGCCTCGCGCGTACCGCCGTCCGCGGCATGATGCGCCGGCGTTTCGGTCGTATCGTCGCCATCACTTCCGTGGTCGGTACGACGGGAAATCCCGGCCAGGCAAACTACGTCGCCGCCAAAGCCGGGATCACGGGTATGATCAAATCTATCGCGCAGGAATATGCCAAGCGCGGCGTCACCGCCAATTGCGTAGCGCCGGGATTTGTCGTCACGCCGATGACCGAAAAGCTCAATGACAAGCAGCGAGAAAGAATTTTGGCGAGGATACCGGCAAATCGCGCCGGCACGGTCGATGAGGTGGCGGCTGCGGTCGCCTTTTTGGCTGCCAATGAGGCCGGTTATGTCACCGGCCAGACATTGCACGTGAATGGTGGAATGGCCATGATTTGAAGGCGCTAGAGCGCACACGGCGGCCGCGCGCCTGCGCTGGTCAACGCTATTGAAGTGTGGTAACCGGACCATGAGCTTGGCAGGGGGCGGAAAGCAGGAGAACGGAAACAGCATCCGTCTCCGATCGTTATCCACCCGCGGCCGTCGCCCGCGACGGGGCCCACGTAATTGATCAGGTCGCGTTGAAAGAAGAGGTTGGAAACGATGAGTGATATTGGCGAGCGGGTGAAGAAGATCGTCGTAGAACATCTCGGCGTCGAGCCCGACAAGGTAACCGAAAACGCCAGTTTCATCGACGATCTCGGCGCCGACAGCCTCGACACGGTCGAGCTCGTCATGGCCTTCGAGGAGGAGTTCGGTTGCGAAATCCCGGACGACGCCGCCGAAACTATTCTCACCGTTGGCGACGCCATCAAGTTCCTCGAAAAGAACGCCAAGAGCTGATTGCCGACGCAATTCCGCTGCGACGCTCGCCGGCGCGTTTACACGCGGCTTTCTGACCGCGTTGTGGACGCGGGATTGCCCGGCGGCAGACTTTACAGACAGGGCATCTGCCGGGACGTTCACTGGGGGCGTTGTTGATGAGGCGTGTGGTCGTCACGGGTCTCGGTATGGTGACGCCGCTTGCCAGCGGATTGAAGCTCACTTGGGAACGTTTGCTCGCCGGCCAAAGCGGGATTCGCGGCATCGACAAATTCGATGTTTCCGATCTGCCAAGCAAAATTGGCGGCCAAATCCTTCGCGGCGACGGCTCCAACGGTACCTTCAATGCCGATCAGTGGATGGAGCCCAAAGAGCAGCGGAAGGTCGACGACTTCATTCTCTTCGCCATGGCGGCAGCCACGCAAGCGCTCGACGATGCCGATTGGCATCCGAGTACATACGACGATCAGATCACGACCGGCGTTCTGATCGGTTCCGGCATCGGCGGCATCGAAGGCATCGCGCAGACGGCGTTGGTGTTGAAAGAACGCGGTCCGCGCCGCGTGTCACCGTTCTTCATTACCGGCCGGATTATTAATCTGGCGTCAGGCTACGTTTCGATCGCGCATTCGCTCAAAGGGCCAAATCACTCTGTCGTCACCGCCTGTTCGACCGGCGCACACGCGATCGGCGACGCTGGTAGGCTGATCGCCCTGGGTGATGCCGACGTCATGGTCGCCGGCGGCGCGGAATCGCCTTTGAGCCGGATTGCCTATGCGGGATTTTGCGCCTCACGCGCGCTGTCGACGGGCTTCAATGAGACTCCGGAACGCGCCTCGCGCCCCTACGATCGCGATCGCGACGGGTTCGTCATGGGTGAGGGCGCCGGCGTTATCGTGCTGGAAGAATACGAGCACGCCATGCGACGCGGTGCCCGAATCTACGGGGAACTCGTCGGCTACGGACTTTCCGGCGACGCCTATCACATAACCAGTCCGTCCGAAGACGGTGACGGCGCATTTCGCTGTATGCAGGCTGCAATGCGCCGCGCCAACGTCTCGGCCTCCGAGATCGACTACATCAACGCGCACGGCACTTCGACCCCGGTCGGCGACGAGATTGAACTGAAGGCTGTCGAGCGGCTGATTGGAAATGCTGCAGCCAGCATCAGCATGTCATCGACAAAGTCGTCGATCGGTCATCTTCTCGGCGCCGCGGGTACGATCGAAGCGATTTTCTGCCTGCTTGCAATTCGCGATCAGGTGGTGCCGGCGACGCTCAATCTGGATAATCCCTCCGTAGCCACTGCGCTCGATCTTGTGCCGCACAAACCGCGCAAGCGTGCGGTGCAAGTGGCGCTGTCGAACTCGTTCGGTTTCGGCGGCACGAATGCCTCGCTCATATTCCGCCGGATGCCAGGCTAGTGCCGCTATTCACCGTCTCGCCATATTTGCTCCGCACTCGCCTGCGATGCACGGTGCCCGCGGCGTCCTGTTTGTGGTCGCGCGCGGCGGCATCCTGCGACCTTCCGTTCATTGAGGTCGAACTGCCTTTAACTATTATGCTGAGTGTAAAGAGAGAAAAACGGTGGTGACAAAGCCTGACCCACCGTCCGGCGGCGGTGATCGCCCGACAACATCCGCAGCCGCCACGGCACCGGGTGCCGGGGCCGCGCCCTCGGCGTCCGCTCGAACCTCACCGACCGGCTCGAAGCCCGCAGCCGCCGGAGCGACCGGCTTGCCGCCCAAGACCGCCCCCGAACGTCCGGCAGCCCGCGCGTCTGTGCCAAATTCGCGTGAGCCCGGAAGAACCGTTCCTGGTGCCGGTGAGCAGTATCCGCCCATTTCCGCGCGGTTGGGCAATGGGATCGGCGTCAATTCCACAACTGCGAAGAATTCCAAACCCCTGACGCCCCGTAGCCCGCGAACCGCCATCGAACCGGACACTGTCGAAATACCGACACGCCGGTCCAAGAGCGCGCGGAATCCTTTCGTCGTGATCGGCAACGCGATCATCAGCCTTATCGTGCTGGTGGCCATCGTGACCGGAATTGCGCTCGCAATCGGCAAGCAGCGTTTCGATGCACCGGGGCCGCTTCGTGAAGACCGTGTCGTCAACATCCCGCGTGGGGTGGGAATTCGCGACATTGCCGACGTGCTGATGCGCGACGGCGTGATCGATCAGCCGTGGGTGTTCGTCGGTGGCGTGCTCGTACTCAAGGCTCGTGAAGGTCTTAAGGCCGGCGAGTATCAGTTCAAAGCGCACGCCAGCGTGCGCGACGTCGTCGCGACCATTGTCGACGGCCGCGTGGTGGCGCATCAGATCACTATTCCCGAAGGATTGACTTCGGAGCAGATCATAGCCCGCCTCCTCGACGACGACGTCCTGACCGGGAACATCAAGGAGGTTCCGCGCGAAGGCACGCTTTTGCCCGACACATACAATTTCACGCGTGGCATGACCCGCGAGCAAATGATCCAACGCATGCAGCAGGCGGAGCAGCGTACGATCAAGGAAATCTGGGATCGCCATTCGCCGGATTTGCCGATTAAAACTCCCGAGCAATTGGTGACTCTCGCGTCTCTGGTCGAGAAGGAAACCGCCAAGCCGGAGGAGCGAAGCCGTGTCGCGGCCGTCTTCGTCAACCGGCTGAAACAAAAGATGCGGCTGCAGTCGGACCCGACGATCATTTACGGGCTGGTGGGTGGCAAAGGCACGCTCGGGCGACCGATAATGAAAAGCGAAATCGATCAGCCTACGCCCTACAACACCTATCAGATCGAAGGATTGCCGCCGGGTCCGATCGCCAATCCGGGCCGCGCTTCGCTCGAAGCGGCCGCCAATCCGGCACGGACGCGTGAGTTGTATTTCGTGGCCGATGGCACCGGCGGGCATGCTTTCGCGGAGACGTACGAGCAGCATCAAAAAAACGTCGCGCGGCTGCGTGCGATGGAAACCGATCAGAAAGATCAGGCCGCTCCGGCCGCCCAACTGGTTTCGTCTCCGCCGCAGTCGACACCAGCCGCTCCAGCGCAAGCTCAACCACCGCATCGCGTCCCGCCTCACAAAGCTCAAACTCCGACGACGCCTCAACCGGCTACGCACTAGTCGAGCGGATTTAACATTCGCTACCCACCTCGCGGCAGGCTCGTGAAGCGAATGTCAAATCCAAAGCTCCACTAAGACGCATACTTGCTAGTGGTCCTTTTGATTCTAACATTCGCATGAGAGGGTGCCGAACACGGATGCGA
>DATKRE010000142.1:0-31549 GCA_035532335.1 Xanthobacteraceae bacterium
CACCTAGCGGCAGCCTCGTGAAGCGAATGTCAAATCCAAAGCTCCACTAAGACTCATATTCGCTAGTGGTCCTTTTGATTCTAACATTCGCATGAGAAGCTGCCGAATACGGAAGCGAATGTTAGAATCGGACCACTAGCCGCGATTGCCGGCAGGTCCGGCGAGGATCAGCGCCCAGAACACTTTATATTTGGAGCCCGGCGCATAAGCCGCCGCGATGCCGATACGGCTCACGCTCGCGTTGAGCATGTTGGCGCGGTGTGGTGGCGAATCGCGCCAGCCGGAGAAGGCTTCGGCGAGCGTATGATAGCCGGCGGAGATATTCTCCACCGCGACGGCGTTGCGAAACGGCGAGTTGCGGATGCGGTCGCGGAACGGGCGGCCGACGTCGTGCTCCATCTTGTCATGCGCCGCCATGGCGTGCGCTTGCTCGCCCGCCATCCGCATCAGTTCCGGGTCGACGCTGACCGGGGAAAGGCCGTTGTTGTTTCGATAGCCCGAGATCATCGAGGCGGCGGCTGCCGCGTCCACCGCGGCGTCTGGTCGTGCGAGGTTTTGGTAGAAGGTCGGTTCGCTCGATGGCGGCGGCGCGGCGCAGCCGGCAAGCGCGGCAAAGATCGCGATCGAGCCGCCAAGCACAAGCCATCGCGATTGCACAGACATTCACCGCCCCGCTGTCGGAATTTATACCGCAGATTATGCCGGGGCGGCGGCAACGCAACGTTAACGATGGGGATCGTGGCCATCCGTTTTTAACCGTACGGATTGGTGCCGTTTTAACCGCCGGCGGGCGAGTTTGCCCGCATGCTCACCCCATCCCCAGTTATGGCCGACGACGTCGAAGCGGCGTGGCGGTTTTTCCTGTTCAACTGGATTGTCACCGGCGCAATGGCGGCGGCGTTCGCTATCAGCCTGGCGGTGACGAATTTCTCGATCGGGCTGACCGGCCTCCTGATCGCTATTGGCTACGTCGCGTTGTATGCCGGCTTTGCGCATGCCAATGCGCGCTCGCCGGTGCGGCGCGATCCGCAAGTCATGTTCGTGCTCGGCGGCAGCGCGCAAATCGCGCTGACCACCGCGGTGCTGGCGCCGCTCACCTATGTGGCCGCATCGACGAATTTGCCGATGCAAGACGCGACGCTACTGGCGGTCGATCGCGCGCTCGGGTTCAATTGGCTGGCCTACGCCCACTTCGTCAACGCTCGTCCGGAACTCGCGAGCTGGCTCAATTGCGGCTACGGCATGATCGGCTGGCCGGTGTTCGCCATTCCCGTCGTGCTGGCCGCGAAACGATGCTACCGGCGGATCGAGGAATTCACCTTTGCGTTCGGACTCACCTTGGCGGTGACGACGATTCTTTCCGCGTTGGTGCCGGCGATCGGCGTGTATCACCAGATCGGGCTCGATCCCGCGAGCCTCATCCATATCGATCCGCGCGCTTATCTTGACCAACTGCGCGATTTGCCGCCGACCCGCGATGCCACGCTGCGTCATCTCGAGCTGCTTGGACTTGGCGGTATCGTGACCTTTCCGAGCTTTCACGCGGCGTCCGCCATCCTCTATGTGTGGGCGTTGTGGCCGGTGCGCTGGCTGCGGCCGATCGTGCTGGTGGTGAATGGCGCGATGCTGGCGGCGACGCCTTTGAATGGCGGCCATTATTTCATCGACGTTATTGCCGGCGCTGGTATCGCCGCGTTGTCGATTGTCGCGGCGCGCCGGATCGGGCGGCTGATTGCCGGACGAACGATGACGCTGGCGTTGCCCGGGCCGGTACCCGTTATGGTGCCGGCGGAATAAGCGGCGCTTTGGCAAAAGCGCGCCGCGCGGCGAGCGTCAAAACAATCAGCACCGCCACAAGCCCGACCTGCGTTTTGACATAGGGGAAAATCAAAATCAGCCCGCCGGCGCCGGCAACGCCGACGATCTCGCCGGTTTGAAAACCTTGGGCGAGCGCGAAGCGTAGCAGGAATGCCGCCGCGACCGCCAGCACCACCAGATCGTACATATAAAGATACGGCGTCACGACCAGAGTGGCCGCCGCGAGCGCCGCCGCCTTGAGATCGTAGGCAGCGCGGCTCCGCCATAACCAGACGATGCCCACGGTCACGACGGCGCTGCCGGCAATCTGCACCATCCACGCCGCCGTCTCGCTACCGCCATGGGCGCGCACCAGTCCGAACAGGCTTTGCAGCCGGCTCCAGTCGGCGCCGCCGTCGCTCAGCACAACGCGGCCGGTGATCGGCATCCAGTGGGCGAAAGCTTCCCAGCTTGCGCTGCCGAAAGTAAACCAGGACGTAATCGCGAGCGCGCAGGCGACCGCGGTGGCGACGAGAATTGTGCGCCAGCGGCGGTCCACAATCAGCACCAGCGGAAACAGCAAACCGAATTGCGGCTTGTAGGTGAGGAGGCCGAGACAGATGCCGGCCAGCGCCGGCCGCCGTTCCAGTAATCCGAGGGTTCCGCCAATCAGCGCGGCGGTGAGAAAGCCGTTCTGGCCGGCGGTTATGTTCCAGAGCGCGGCGGGAAATCCGATGGCCAGAAACAGACCGTTCCGCCGGCCGAGAATGCCGGCCAACGCCGCCGCGTACGCGACGAAAGTCGCGACGAGCCAGACGATGGCGGCGGCGAGATAAGGCAAAGTCGCGATCGCCGCTGCGGCGAACAGAAATGTCGGCGGATAATGCCAGCCGAAATAATCGGGGAAGTCGTGGCCGATCGCGCGCACCTCGGCGGCTTTGTGCTCCGGCCAGTCGTAGGCGGCGGCCGCGTCGCCGGCGAGCGCGAGCCGCCCCGCCGCAATCACGTTGACGAAATCGTTGGCGATCGGCCGGCCCTGTGGATCGGTGAGAAAATCGCCTTTGAGGTAAGTGCCGCCGAGCACGATCAGATAACCGAGCGCAAGCGTGAGCGCGATGGTGCGGATAAGCCGGTCCGCCGGCGGCTTTGCCGCGGTCGCGCCGTGGGGGAGGGCCGTTACGCTCACGCCGCGGCGCTCCGCAGCGCCAATGCGCGGTGCGCGATCAACGCCGCGACCAGCAGAATAGCGATGAAGCCCACCGGCACATTCACGGCCGGCACGATGAAGCTTAGGATCAGGAGGCTGGCGACGCCGATGACCGGCAGTTCGTGCGGCAGGAATCCTTCGGCCCGGCCAAGCCGCAGCAAATAGCCAAGCGGCACAGCGAGTATCAGCAGGTCGTAGGTGTAGAGATAAGGTGTCGCCAGCAGCGACCCGGTTGCAAGCGCGGCGGCTTTGATCTCGTAACGCGCGCGGCTTCGCCACAGCAACGCAACTGCGATCGCTGCGGCAAGTCCGACGACCGCCTGCACCGTCAAGGCCGTCGTCTCGCCGCCGCCAAGCGTGCGCACGAGTCCGAAGGCGGTTTGTAGTTTGCTCCAACCGGCTTTGCCCTCGGCGAGGATTGTCTGCGAGGATTCGCCGATGTGGGCGATGAAGGCGTGCCAGCTCGGGTCGCCGAAGACCAGATAGGAGGCGAGGGCCACCAGCAATGCGGTGATCGCCGCGGCCGCGATCGTCCGCCATTCGCCGCCGGCGATGAGCGCGATCGGAAACAACAGACCCAGATGCGGCTTATAGGTCAAAAGGCCGACCAGGATGCCGGCCAGCACCGCCTGGCGCCGCTCGATGAGGACGAGCGTTCCGCCGATCAATGCGGTGCTGAAGAAGCCGTTTTGGCCGACAAAGAAATTCGCCAGCACCGGCGGAAACGCCGCCGCCAACAGATAGCCGCTCCGCTCACCGACGATGGCGCGGATCGCGATCAGATAAATAACGAACGTCGAGGTCGTCCAGACCAGGAAGGAAAGCGTGTAGGGCAAGGAGGCGAGCGCGGCGGCGACGAACAGAAAGACCGGCGGATAGTGCCAGGCGTAATAGCCGTCGAAGGTGTGGCCGAGTGCGCTGTCTTCAACGATCTTGTGGGTCGGCCAATGGTAGGCGGTGGAGGCGTGACCGTGCAGCGTCAAATGTCCGGCGGCCCAGACGTCGACGAAGTCGGACGCAACGTTGCCGCCGTCGGACGCGATCAGCCAGTTACCGGCGACAAACGAGCCGGCGAGAAAGACGGCCTCGCCGATGACGAGGGTCAGGCAGATCAATTCCAGGAGCCGCGGCAGCGGTGCTTGCGCGCCGCGATGGGCGCCTGGTCGCGTTGCTACCTCAAGGATGGCCATGAGCCGTCCGGCCTCGCCTTTGTCGCGGCGAAGCTAGGCTCGACGGCCTTGAGGAACCCTTAAGTAGCGGTCGCGCCGCACGACCCCCTTAAGCGCGTTTGACCAGCCGCAGGATGATCAACAGGATCACTGCGCCGATGAAGGCGTCGATGATCGATCCGACAATTCCGCTCGCAATATAAATGTGCAGAGCGGGGAACAAGTATCCCGCAATGACGGCGCCGATGATGCCGACGATGATGTCGCCGATCAGTCCGAAGCCGCCGCCCTTGACCACCATGCCGGCCAGCCAGCCGGCAATCGCCCCGATGATCAGCCAAATGAAAATACCGTGCAGTGCCATGCGCTTTCCCCGTATTTGCCGGTCGCACCATAAGGAAAAGCTTTCAGCCTGTCAGCATGGGTGGCGCGTCTGTGTTGCGCGCTGTTGGCGCAAGGCCGTGTCGAGACGAAGTTATTGTTGCACTGCAACATCAACTGCGGCAGACTGAGTGCGACCCATTCTCTGCGGTTTTAAATCGGGAGCCCCGTCATGGCCGTTGCGCAGAAGAAACCGGCAACGGCGCCGCTGAAAGAATTGTATGGCATCGGCGAGATACCGCCGCTTGGCCATGTGCCGCCCAAAATGCACGCCTGGGCGATCCGCAAGGAGCGCCACGGTCCGCCGCAGACGTCGATGCAGCTTGAAGTGGTGCCGACCTGGCTGATCGGTGATGACGAGGCGCTGGTCTATGTCATGGCCGGCGGCGTCAATTACAACGGTGTCTGGGCGGGGCTCGGCGTTCCGGTTTCGCCGCTCGATGGGCATAAGCATCCTTTCCATATCGCCGGCTCCGACGCCGCCGGCATTGTCTGGGCGGTCGGCTCGAAGGTTCGGCGCTGGAAAGTGGGCGACGAAGTCATCGTCCACTGTAACCAGGACGATGGCGACGATGAGGATTGCAACGGCGGCGACCCCTTGCTCTCGCCCTCGCAGCGGATTTGGGGCTACGAAACGCCGGACGGTTCGTTCGCGCAGTTTTGCCGCGTGCAGTCGCGCCAGCTGATGCAGAAGCCGGCGCACCTGACCTGGGAAGAATCGGCCTGCTACACGCTCACGCTCGCCACCGCGTATCGCATGCTGTTCGGCCACCCGCCGCATCTCCTCAAGCCCGGCGACAACGTGCTGGTGTGGGGCGCCTCGGGCGGGCTCGGCGTGTTCGGCGTGCAGCTTGTCGCCGCCTCCGGCGCCAATGCCATCGGCATCGTGTCCGATGAATCGAAATCCGAATACGTATTCAATCTCGGCGCCAAGGGTGTCATCAACCGCAAGCAGTTCAATTGCTGGGGCGCGATGCCGAAGGTCGGCACGCCGGAATATGACATCTGGACCAAGGAAGCCCGCCGCTTCGGCAAGGCGATCTGGGAAATCACCGGCAAGCGCGACGTCGACATCGTGTTTGAGCATCCGGGCGAGGCGACGTTCCCGGTGTCGTGCCTGGTGGTCAAGCGCGGCGGCATGGTCGTGTTCTGCGCCGGCACCTCCGGCTACAACATTACTTTCGATGCGCGCTATGTGTGGATGCGGCAGAAGCGCGTGCAAGGTTCGCACTTCGCGCATTTGAAACAGGCCAGCGCCGCCAATCGGTTCGTCATCGACCGCCGGATCGATCCATGCATGAGCGACGTGTTTCCGTGGGAGAAAATCCCCTACGCGCACGAATTGATGCACACCAACCGGCATAAGCCCGGCAACATGGCGGTGCTGGTCAACGCGCCGCGGACCGGACTGCGCAATTTCGAGGATGCGCTGGAGGCGGCGTCGCTGCCGGAGCTCAGTCGGCAATCCAACCGCGCGTGAGCGGGGTCAGGCGCCTTGCTCGCGCGTGCGCAAGATCGCCGCATTAAGCTCGCCGCAATAAACGAAAATCCAGGCGCTGTAATAGAGGAACACTAGCGCGATCATCGCCGACGCGAGACCGGCGTAATAAGTCACATACGTGTAGGCGAAATCGGCGAGGTAGTGGCCGAAAGTGAAGCCGCAGGCGAGCCACAGCGCCATCGTCGCGGCAATCCCGGGCCAAACTTTGCTCAAGCCTCGTCGTCCTGCCGGCAGCCACATGTGCAGTATGAACAGCGCCACCGCCAGCACCAGCACGCTGCCGCCAAAACGTGCGAAATCGAAATGCGATTGCAGCGGCTCGATCCACGGCGCGTAGTGCACCGCGGTCCGGAAAATCAGCGGACCGAGCACCACGAGAAACGCCAGCGCCAACAGCGCGAACGCGCTGATCAGCACATAGCCGATCGATTCCAGCCGCAACAGCCACCAGCTCCGCTCTTCCCGAAGCCCGTAAGCGCGGTTCAAGCCGATGCGGAGGCTTTCAACGCCGCTGGAAGCAAAATAGACGGCGAACACCGCGCCAAAAGTCAGGACGCCGCCGCGCGTGGTGGTGAGCACGTTGTGGATTTCGGTTGCGATCGGGGCGGCGACCTGACGCGGCCAGGCGGCAAACATGAGACGGGCGACTTCATCGGCAAGGTTGGTCGAGCCGATGAAGCCGGCAATCGCCGTTACGACGATCAGGAACGGGAACATCGCCATCAATATCGACAGCGAGATGTGGCTGGCGATCGCCCAACCGTCGTCGCGGTTGAAGCGAAGGAAGGCATCCACGATCACGCGAAAAATCAGCTGGAGCGTTTTCAAGCCCGGCGCCTCTGCAACCTATCCGCCGGCAACTTATCAGCGCAATCCGGCTTGGACGAGCAGCGGATAGGTGGTGTCCCGGAACTCCCGCATGCCGTCTTCGAAGCGCGGCCAGGCGAGCAGCGCGCCGTCGAGGCCCAGGGCCGACAGGGTTTTGAAACCTTCGACGATTTGCTCCTTGGTCCCGATCAGCGGGTAGGCGCCCCAGCCGGCGATGAATAGCTCCTTGAGGTGTTTCAATGCCTCCGGTGCGAAGGTCTTGGCATTCAATCCGATCGTTTCCAGCGCGAACGTCGCCGCTTCCCAGTCGCCGCGCTCATGGACGATATAGTCGAACAACCGCCGCGCGTCGGCTTCGGTTTCCGCCTGGATGACATTCGCCGATGTCCACACCGCAACGTCGCGGCCGTATTCCTCACGGGCCAGCCGCCGGTAGGCCTCGATCTGCGCCTTGTTGCGCTCGAAATCGGGTTGGCCGAGAGGGATAAAAACCAGGTCGCAGTATTTGGCGGCGAAGTGGCGGCCACGCTCCGAGCCGCCAGCGTTCATGATCGCCGGAAACGGCTGCTGGATCGGCTTCGGCTGCAGATAACCCTTCACGATCTTGAAGTATTTGCCTTGGTGGTCGAACTCCTCGTCCTCGGTCCACAGCCGCTTGATGATGGCGAGCCATTCCTCCGCCATGTCGTAACGTTCGTCGTGCGGCAGCATCTCGACGCCGAACATGTCGATCTCCGGCTTGTTCCAGCCGGTGACGATGTTGAGCATGAAGCGGCCGTCGGCAATGTGATCGATCACCGTGCACTGCTTGGCGGCGGCGAGCGGGTGATTGATCGAGCAATGCGAGGTGGCGACGACGGTCGATCTTGAGGTCGAGGCGGCGACGCCGGCCGCCCAGGTATAGGTCTCGAACCCGGGCCCGGCCGGATTGAGCTTGCCGCCGAAGCCGCGCCAGCGCGCCACCGGCACGATCGCTTCGAAGTCCATCGCATCGGCGAGCTTGGCGAGCTCAAGCGTATTCGGCCAGGTGATTTTCAGCCGGCCCGCAATGTCCGACATCAGGCAGCCATAATCGAGGTTGGTCTGGAACGTGCCGAGCTTGAATTTGCGATGGCTGAAAATCGGATTGGCCGACCGCCGGTCACGGTGATTGATAATGTCGTTGGCCAACGATTGCTCCCGCGAAAGTGTTCGAGACAAAGGCAAGCCCGCCGCGGGCTGTCAACGCCGGCGCGGCGCGGTTTTCGGCAAGGCGCGCGGAATTGGCTTTTGTGCACTGCACGCGTAAGCTTGCCGCGGTCCGGGTCCCTGCGACTTAAAAGTCATCGGAGCCGCTTATGGCGCTTGCTGCCTCTTCCAAGCCCACCGAGAACGAATTGATCGCGACGCTTGCGCAAGCGGCTGACGCCGCTGAGGCGCTGTTGGGCGATGCGCAAAGGGCGGTCGCTGAAAAGGTGGTGCGGGAGGGCCGCGCCAACGCGCGACTGGTCGACAAGGAGCAGCGCGCCACGCACGGGCTTGCCTGGTTGGCCACCTACGTTGAGGCGATCCGCCAGCTTGCGGCCTACGCGCAGCGGCTTAGCGCCACCGGCAGTTTCGGCGAGATCGAGGACCTGCTGGTGCGGATCGGCGCCGGCGAATATCTGGCGCAGATCGTCGGCGGTATTCCGATGAGCCAAAGCGAGATCGTCCGGCTAGGCGACCTCGGCGTCACCAGCGCGATGGTGGCCGCCCGCGTCAATCCCGCCGTCGAGCATCTGATCGTTTACGGCAACACCGCGCCGCGCCGCGCGCGGCTTGCCGAACTGATGCGCCAGCAGGCGGACGCCGGCATCGGCGCGGCCGGCCTTGACGATACGCTCGATTCCATCCGCGACGAGATGCGCAAATTCGCCGACGGCCAGGTGGTGCCGCAGGCGCAGGAATGGCATCTGCGCAATCAATACATTCCGCTCGATGTCATCGCGCAAATGTCCGAACTCGGTGTGTTCTCGCTCACCATCCCCGAGGAATACGGCGGCATGGGGCTCGGCAAGGAGTCGATGTGCGTCGTGTCCGAGGAGCTTTCGCGTGGCTATATCGGCGTCGGTTCGCTCGGCACCCGCTCCGAGATT
Organism: Xanthobacteraceae bacterium; assembly: GCA_035532335.1. Lineage (GTDB taxonomy): Bacteria > Pseudomonadota > Alphaproteobacteria > Rhizobiales > Xanthobacteraceae > BOG-931. The sequence goes on from DATKRE010000142.1 coordinate 8,998, forward strand.
GCCGCCGAGCTCATTCTCGGCAGCGGCACCGAGGAGCAAAAGCGCAAGTGGCTGCCGAAGATCGGCTCGGGCGAGGTGCTGCCGACGGCGGTGTTCACCGAGCCGAACACCGGCTCGGATCTGGCTTCGCTGAAGACCCGCGCCGTACGCAGTGGCGACGTCTACAAGGTTTACGGCAACAAGACCTGGATCACGCACCCGGTCCGCGCCGATCTGATGACTTTGCTGGTGCGCACCGATCCGAACGAAAAGGGCTATCGCGGCCTGTCCATGTTGCTGGCGGAAAAGCCGCGCGGCAGCGATGCCGATCCGTTCCCCGCCGCCGGCATGTCGGGCACCGAGATCGAGGTGCTCGGCTATCGCGGCATGAAGGAATACGAGATCGCTTTTGACGGCTTCACGGTGAAGGCCGAGAACCTCCTGGGCGGCGTCGAGGGTCTCGGCTTCAAGCAACTGATGGCGACGTTTGAATCGGCGCGCATCCAGACCGCGGCGCGCGCCATCGGCGTGGCGCAGGCAGCCCTCGAACAGGCGCGCAACTATGCGACGGCGCGCGTGCAGTTCGGCGTGCCGATCGCCGAGTTTCCCCGCGTCGCCGACAAGCTGGCGATGATGGCGGCGGAAATCCTGATTGCGCGCCAGCTCACCTATCATGCCGCGCGGCAGAAGGATTCCGGCCGCCGCTGCGACCTCGAAGCCGGCATGGCGAAACTATTGGCGGCGCGCGTCGCCTGGTCGGCGGCCGACAACGCCGTGCAGATTCATGGCGGCAACGGATTTGCGCTCGAGTTCCCGGTGTCGCGCATCCTCTGCGACGCCCGCATTCTCAGCATTTTCGAAGGCGCCGCCGAAATCCAAGCGCAGGTGATCGCGCGGCGATTGCTCGACGGAAGCAACTAAAGCGCTAATCGGCGCTATTGTCTCACGGCTGCGGCAGGCGGCTCGACCGTCATAACGATATGTGCGAGACTCCGCGCATGTATGGATTATCTGTTTTTGCGCTCGTCGTAATCTTGTATGTCCTCGGCTCGATCCGGGTATTGCGACAGTACGAACGCGGCGTCGTATTCCTGCTCGGAAAGTTCGCCGGGGTGCGCGGGGCGGGGATTACTCTCGTCTTCTTTCCTTTTCAGCAGATGGTGCGCGTTTCGCTGCGTACCGTCACCATGCAAATTCCCTCGCAAAAAATAATCACCAAGGACAACGTCTCGATCGATATCGCGGCGGTTGCCTACTATCACATTTCCGATCCGGAGAAGGCTGTGATCGTGATCGAGAACGTCTACAATGCGATCAATCAAATCAGCCAGACGACGGTGCGCAACGTAGTCGGGCGCTTCAGCCTCGATCAGCTTCTTTCCGATACCGCCAGCATCAACGAGCAGATCAAGGATGTGATCGACAGGCACACCGAGCCGTGGGGGACGCAGGTGACCGCGGTCGAGATCAAAGACATTACTCTTCCGGAGAACATGCAGCGCGCCATGGCTAAGGAAGCCGAGGCCGAACGCGAGCGGCGGGCGAAGATCGTCGCCGCCGAAGGCGAGTACCAAGCCTCGGTGAAGCTCGGCCAGGCGGCCGATATCATCGCCCAGCATCCCGTGGCGCTGCAGCTTCGCACCCTGCAAACGATGGCGGAAATTGCCACCGAAAAGAACTCGACGATCATCTTCCCCGCACAGTTCATGACCACCGTGCAGGAAGCCATCGCCATGATGAGCAAGGATTCAGCCGGCAAATAGCTTGCCGTCTCGATGAGTTGAGTAGTTACTCATTGTAACCGGTGCTGACGAGTGGCCTTGATGATTTCCGGCCGGCAGCCACCCGCATTGTCGCCCGGCAACCGGCATGAGGCTTCGGGGCACGATCCGGCAGGGCGAAATGCCGCTGCAGGATTTCGCTGGCGCGCAATCTAGGCTACAAGCGGTTCATGGCTTCGTTCATGTCACACGGTCTCGTTCCCATCGCCATCGGCGCCGTGGTCCTTGTGCTGCTGGCAGGTCTCGTCAACATGATGCGTGGCGGCTCCGGCAACGTGTCGCAGAAGCTGATGCGGCTGCGCGTGCTTCTACAGTTCGTCGCCATCATCGTCATCATGTTCACGATCTGGGCGATCTCCAAATAACGACGGCGGGCGATCGTGGTCGTGCTCAACAAAATCTACACTCGTACCGGCGACGACGGCACCACCGCGCTCGGCACCGGCGATCGGCGCAAGAAATACGATCTGCGGGTCGCCTCTTACGGCACGATCGACGAGACCAACGCCGTCATCGGCATTGCGCGGCTCTATACGGTCAGCGAGCATTCGATCCACAGCGCGCTCTCACGCATCCAGAACGATCTGTTCGACGTCGGCGCCGACCTTGCCACGCCGGGCAAGGGCAAAGGGCCGGGCGGCGCGCGGCTCACCGTTACCGCGGCACAGGTCACATGGCTCGAACAGCAGATCGACTTGCTCAACGGCGAGCTGACGCCGCTGAAATCTTTCGTGCTGCCCGGCGGCTATGAAGCGGCCGCGTATCTGCATCTCGCCCGCACCGTCTGTAGGCGCGCGGAGCGCCTGATCGCCGAACTCGCGGATCGTCCGGACGAAAGCGTTACGCCGGAAGTGCTGCAATACGTCAATCGATTGTCGGATTATTTGTTCGTTGCCGCTCGCTTCGCCAACGACAAGGGCGATCGCGACATGTTGTGGAAGCCCGGCGCTAACCGCTAGGCAAGGCAAACACGGAGAGGGATGTGGCAGGCCGGCTCGACGGCAAAGTCGCGATTATCACCGGCGCGGCAAGCGGCATCGGCCGCGCCAGCGCGTTCCTGTTCGCACGCGAAGGTGCGCGGGTCGTGGTGGTCGATCAGAATTCCACCGCGTTAGACGCAACGGTAAAGACGATCGGCCAGAGCGGCGGCGACGTTAAAGGGTTGAGCGCCGATGTCGGCAACGAGGACCAGGTCAAAGGTTTCGTCGACCTCGCGCTGAAGTCGTTCGGCGGCCTCGACATCATCTACGCTAATGCCGGCATTTCGGGCGGCATCGTTCCGCCGCCATTGCTGGAGCAAACCGCCGATTACTGGCTGCGAATTTTGCAGACCAATCTGCTCGGCCCGTTCCTGGCAATCAAACACGCCGCGCCGCAGATGGTCAAAAACGGCAAAGGCTCGATCGTACTCACCGCCTCGGTCGCCGGCCTGCGCGCTAATGCGGGCGGCGCTCCCTACAGTGCCAGCAAGGCCGGCGTCATCAGCCTGGCCCAGACGGCCGCCGCCGCATTGCTTGGCACCGGTGTTCGCGTCAATGCCATTTGCCCGGGGCTGATCGAGACCGGGATGACCAAGCCGATCTTCGAGGGTGCCAAAGCGCGCGGTACAACGGGTAAAATCGGCCAGCTCAACCCGTTGCAGCGCGCCGGCGCACCGGAGGAAATAGCGGCAATGGCGTTGTTTCTTGCCAGCGACGAGTCCTCTTACGTCAACGGGGTGGCTTTCCCGGTCGACGGCGGGCTGTCCTCCTCGATGCCCTTCGCCCGCCCGATCCGTTGACCGAAAGCGCGCGCGCCGGTACTTTCCCGCACCGCAGCATAGCCGGAAATTCCCGCGCTCGCGGGAAGGCTGAGGGAAGCCGAAAGAAGCCATGAAAATCCTGGTGCCTGTGAAGCGGGCGGTCGACAAGGATGTAAAAATCCGCGTGAAATCCGACGGCTCGGGCGTCGAGCTCGGCAACGTCAAGATGTCGATGAATCCGTTCGATGAGATCGCCATCGAAGAAGCGATCCGGCTCAAGGAAGCGGGCAAGGCAACCGAGATCGTCGCCATCTCGATCGGACCTGCGCAGGCTTCCGAAACAATTCGCACCGCGCTGGCGATGGGCGCCGACCGCGGCATCCTGGTGAAGGTCGAAGGCACCGCCGAGCCGCTCGCGGTGGCAAAAATCCTCAAGGCGATTGCCGATGTCGAAAAGCCCGGCCTCATCATCATGGGCAAGCAGGCGATCGACGACGACTCCAACCAGACCGGTCAGATGCTTGCGGCGCTGCTCGGCTGGCCGCAGGGAACGTTCGCCTCGAAGGTCGCGATCGACGGTGAGTCGATGCTGGTGACGCGCGAGGTCGACGGCGGCTTGCAGACGGTCAAGCTCAAGCTGCCGGCGATCGTGACAACCGATTTGCGCCTTAACGAGCCGCGCTACGCGTCGCTGCCGAACATCATGAAGGCGAAGAAGAAGCCGATCGACGACAAGAGCGCCGCCGATTACGGCGTCGACGTCAAGCCGCGGCTGGAAGTGGTGAAGACCGTCGAGCCGCCGGTCCGCAAGGCCGGCGTCAAGGTCAAGACCGTCGCCGAACTGGTCGATCAACTGAAAAACGTCGGGGCGATCTGATGGCCACTCTGCTGCTCGCCGAGCACGACAATAAATCGCTCAAGGACGCGACCAAGAAGACGCTGACGGCGGCCAGGGCGATAGGCGCCGAGGTGCACATCCTGGTCGCTGGACACCAATGCAAGCCGGCCGCCGATGCGGCAGCCAAGCTCGATGGCGTGACGAAAGTTCTGCTCGCCGACGCGCCGGCATACGAGCATATGCTGGCGGAACCGACCGCCGCTTTGATCGTCTCGCTCGCCGGCCCTTACGAAACCATCATCGCGCCGGCGACGACGAACGGAAAGAATGTTATGCCGCGCGTCGCGGCGCTGCTCGACGTGATGCAAATTTCCGAGATCAGCAAGGTAGTCGCGGCCGACACCTTCGAGCGGCCGGTTTATGCCGGCAACGCCATTCAGACCGTGCGCTCGCACGACCCCAAGCGAGTCGTCACCGTGCGGACGGCGGCATTCCAGGCGACCGGCGAGGGCGGCGCGGCGGCGCCGGTCGAAGCGGTCGCGGCCGCCGCCGATCCCGGTATCTCGGCCTTTGTCGGCGAGGAATTGTCGAAGTCGGAGCGGCCCGAACTGACCTCGGCAAAAATCATCATTTCCGGCGGTCGGGCGATGCAAAGCCGGGACAACTTCACCAAATATATAGAGCCGGTCGCCGACAAGCTCTGCGCGGCGGTCGGCGCTTCGCGCGCGGCGGTCGATGCCGGCTATGCGCCGAACGACTGGCAAGTGGGCCAGACCGGCAAGGTCGTGGCCCCGGACCTCTATATCGCCGTCGGTATTTCCGGTGCTATTCAGCACCTGGCCGGAATGAAGGATTCGAAAGTCATTGTTGCTATCAACAAAGATGAGGAAGCTCCGATCTTTCAGGTAGCCGACTACGGACTGGTGGCGGACCTCTATCAGGCGCTGCCGGAATTGGCGCAGGAGCTGGAGAAACGCGGCCGCTGACCGGTCGAACGCTGAACGGGATCAGCGTAGAAAGCAGGCGAAGATGGTCGATGTAAAAGAACGGCCGAAGGGGCGTAACAATTCGCCCAACGATGCCGTGCCCGAAATCCGCAAGATCGGCGTGATCGGCGCGGGTCAGATGGGCAACGGCATCGCGCATGTTTGCGCGCTGTCCGGTTTCAATGTTTTGCTCAACGACATCGCCGTCGAGCGGATTGCCGAAGGCATTGCCACCATCAACGGAAATTTGGCGCGGCAGGTCAGCCGCCAGCGCATCTCCGACGCGGAGCGTGAAGACGCGCTCAAGCGCATCACCCCGGCCCACACGCTTGCCGAGCTGGGCGATTGCGACCTGGTGATCGAAGCGGCGACCGAGAAGGAAGAGGTCAAGCGCAAGATCTTCACCGCGGTTTGCGCGACGCTCAAGCCGGAAGCGATCGTCGGCACCTCGACGTCGTCGATCTCGATCACGCGGTTGGCGTCGGCGAGCGACCGGCCGGAGCGGTTCATCGGGATTCATTTCATGAACCCGGTGCCGCTGATGGAACTGGTCGAGGTGATCCGCGGCATCGCCACCGGCGACGGCACTTTCGAGGCCACCAAGCAATTCGTCGCCAAGCTCGGCAAGCGGATCGCGGTCTCGGAGGATTTTCCCGCTTTCATCGTCAACCGCATCCTGCTGCCGATGATCAACGAGGCGATCTACACCCTGTATGAAGGCGTCGGCAACGTCGAGGCGATCGACACCGCGATGCGGCTCGGCGCGCATCATCCGATGGGGCCGCTCGAACTCGCCGACTTTATCGGGCTGGATACCTGCCTCTCGGTCATGCAGGTGCTGCACGAAGGCCTGGCGGATTCGAAATACCGGCCGTGCCCGCTATTGGTGAAATACGTCGAAGCCGGCTGGCTCGGTCGCAAGACCCAGCGCGGCTTCTACGATTATCGCGGCGAAAAGCCGGTGCCGACGCGGTGATTGCCGGCTCTTCCCCGGTTGGGAAAGATTCGGATTGAACCGGCCAGTCCGCATTCGCCTTTGCCTGCTTCGGCTTGGTTAACAGTCCTTTAACATGACCGGCATAGCGTGGTGACTTTCCAACGCGTCGCACGCGCATGGCTATCGAGCCGGGGTTTCAGGTCCGCCTGGGCATTTACGGAATTGACGGCGACGCCGTCAATTTGCGTGCCGAAATTTGGGCGTTGCTTGCCCCGCGTCTTGATTCGATCATCGAAGCGTATCTGGCGAATGTGTTCAAGGTCGCGCCCCTCTACAGAAAAAAGATGGAGCAGAGCAAAAAGTCGTACAGCGACATGATAAAATTTTATACGGAAAGACTTTTCAACAATCCGTTCGACGAAGAGTGGGTGAAAGACGCTTACGATCGCGCCGCGGCGGAAATCAAGGTCGGTCTGGACATGCGAAGTCGCAGCGCCAGCTCGATTGCTTTGCTGAGCAGCTTGAACGAATGCATTTGTGATCGTCACCGGTTTTCCGCGCGCAAGGGCTTTCGTGTCCTTAACGCAGCAACCCAAATCTTCATGCTGGACACTGCAAATTCCGTTGCGTGCCACAACAGCATAGAAGTTCAACAAGCGAAAGAACATGCGAATGCGCTTGCCGGCGCCATCAAGGATTTCGCTACCGCCGTCGAAGGGGTGCGGCGGACCGTCGCGAAGGTGATTGGCTCGATCAGTTCGTCGTCGGACGAGCTTGCCGCATTTGCCAAAACGGCCACGACCCAGACCAGTACGGCGGCACACGCGGCTGACGATACGGCTTCCAGAATCGGCAACATCGCGCAAGCGACGCGCGAACTCGACGCTTCAATAGAACGAATTCACGCGCAAGCCATCGCCAGCGTCGAGACCGCCCATAAGGCGGTCTCTCATTCGGCGCAAACCGACACGAACATTCGCTCGCTTTCACAGGCGGTCGAGAAGATCGGCTCCGTCGTCAATCTCATCTCGGAAATAGCCGCGCAAACGAACCTGCTGGCTCTGAACGCGACAATAGAAGCAGCGCGAGCGGGCGCGGCGGGCAAGGGCTTCGCCGTCGTCGCTTCGGAAGTCAAGTCGCTCGCCGTGCAAACCGCCAAAGCCACGGACGATGTCGGCAGCCAGATCTCGATTGTTCAGGGGGCAATGCAGCGATCGATGGGCGAGATTGCTGCGACCAGCAAATCCGTTACGGAAATTTCGGAAGCTTCCGATTCACTGGCCGAAATGGTGATGGAACAGGCAGCAGCCACGAACGAGATCGCCGAGAGCGCGAGCAGCGCTTCGCTCAACGCGACAACGGTCAGCGATGCCTTGAAAACAATGCAAGATACGATCCGCTGTACCCGCGATGCGACCAATCTGGTGCTTGGCTTCGCGGGAGATTTATCGGGTCGCGCCGCCGAGATCGAGCGAGCCATGGACACGCTTTTCAAGGCGGCGGCGCAGAGTTCGACCGTCAGAGAACTTGCCGATCTTGCTCGGTCATCACGCCGCTGAAACGCCGAGCGTAACGAAGCGGATTACGACTTCGGCTCGTCCACGATTTCTAACAATCAAGACGTGGATGCCCGGCATAAAGCCGGGCATCACGTGACAGCGTCACTTCACCAAGTCGACGAACAGTCCAACGATGCAGACATAGCCGAGCACGAACAGGATCGTGCGGATATACGGTATCGCGGCGATGAAGACGATGGCGTGGGCAACCCGGATCCAGAAGTAGCTCATCGCCCAGAACGCCGTCATCGAATCGTTCTTCTGGGTGAGCTGGATCAGGATCACCAGCGCCGCAAAGGGCGCGAAGGTTTCCACCGCGTTGATATGCGCGCGGTTGGCGCGCTGTCCCCACAACGGCACCGGCCGTGGTGTCGGATCGACATAGTTCGTCGTCTGCAAGGGGCCGTTGGTCATAACTTGACAGACGATGTACGGAATCCAGAGCGATCCGGTGAGCAATGCCGTCAAAGCAAGGTATTTGAGTTCGGGCGACATTTGATTCTTCTCCCCTAAATAGCCTTATCGAATTCCCTCTCCCCGGACGGAGAGCGGGTCTAATCGCAGCACGAGTCGGAAATCTTCGGCTCCACGTATTTGTCCCGCGGTTTGTCATCGGCGGCATATTTGTCGTGATGGCGGACCCAGGCCATGCCGTATTTCAAGCCAGCCTCGTCGCGTCCATTGGGGGCGATATCAAGCAGGTTGTAGGCGCCGATCAGGATGTCGAGGCCGCGGCCATAGCTCGAATAGGTATGAAAAACCTGCCCGGCGTCATTCTTGCGAAACACGCTGATGCCGGGCCGCTCGTCGCTCGGAAAAGTGGTCAGTTGGTAATTATAGAACGCTTCGCCGTTCGCCTTTTCGTCCGGCGTCGCTGACACCTGATAGTCGAAATTAAAATCGGTACCGAAGGACGAAACCCACTTGAAGCGCCACCCCATGCGTTGTTTGAACGCCTCGATCTGCACGAGCGGCGCGCGTGAGACCGCCACCAGGGTGACGTCGCGCTGCGCCAGATGAACGACAGCGCCGTCAAAATGATCGGCGATCAGCGAACAGCTTGGGCAACCTTCTTCCCAATCCGGACCCATCATGAAGTGATAGACGATCAACTGGCTCTTGCCGTCGAACAGGTCGGCCAAGGATTGCTTGCCGTTCGGGCCGTCGAACACGTATGACTTTTCGATCTTCTCCCACGGCAGTTCGCGGCGCTTTTTGCTGAGCGCATCGCGGGCGCGGGTGAAGGCTTTCTCCTCGGCGAGGTGCGCCTTGCGGGCAGCCACCCATTCGTCATGCGAAACGATCTTGTGCGGTTCCATGGAAGGGCCCTCTCTCTTCTCCCTCTCCCCGTTTACGGGGAGAGGGTTGGGGTGAGGGGCCAATCCGCTGGGCTCAGAATCGCGGCGACGCCCCCTCATTCTCGCTTCGCTCGACCTCTCCCCGTACGCGGGAGAGGTTATTTCAATTTGCCGGCGTCATCCAGCCGATCGCGGCACCACCCGGCTCGAGCAGCATGGCGATGCGGCCGACGTTCGGCACCTCGAACGCTGGTTTCATCACTTTGGCGCCGGCTGCCGTCGCTTTTTTCACCCGCTCGTCGACGTTGTCGACGGCGATATAGGACATCCAGCTTTCCGGCATGCCTTTGAATTCCGGACCGCTGATGTCGAACAGGCCGCCGACGATAGCGTCGCCGGATTTCGCCAGCCAATAGGTGCTGCCGCCGCCCGCCGGCATCGCATCGTAGCTCCAGCCCATTGTGTCGGCGTAGAATTTTTTCGCGCGGGCGACGTCGCGGGTCATCAGTTCGTTCCAGTAAAAATTGCCATGTGACCAAGCCATTTTGCTACTCCAGTGTTGTCGGGTGAAATTGCATTAGCGTGTTGTATCGAGACGGTATGTCGTTCAGGCGACGAATTTCTCCAGCTTGTCGAATGCGCCGATCCAGCCCTGTTGGTGACCGTTGCGTGAATCGTCGTCGAACAGGTTTTCGTGGATGAGCGTGAGCAATGTGCCGTCGCCGTCGGCTTTGAACAGAACCGTGACCAGCGATTCATGCGGGGTATCCGGCGGTTCGACCTTCCATGCCCAACTGAAGACCAGCTTTTCGTTCGGGACCACCTCGCGAAAGACGCCGCCCACGTCGAGGCGCTGGCCGACCGGCGATTGCATCACCCAGCGATAGCCGCCGCCGGCGCGCGCGTCGGTTTCGGCAATCACGCCTTTCATCTCGCCGGGACCGATCCAGCGCTTCACTTTTTCCGGGTCGGTGAACGCGGCGAAGACCTTCGCCGGCGGCGCTTTGAATCGCCGCTTGAGGGTGAGGCTCGGTTTGACGGCAGCTTGGACAACCATGACTCTTCTTCCTCCAGGAACAACGCGAGGCGGCGCAGCGCCTCCGACCAAAAGCGTTCGTAGCGTTCGAGCCACGACCGTGCGTCCTGCATCGGCGCGGCGTTGAGACGGCAGCTAACGATGCGGCCTGATTTGGTGCGCGCCACCAAACCGGCGTCGGACAATACGTCGAGATGTTTCATGACCGCCGGCAGCGACACGTTAAACGGCGCGGCGAGTTCGCTGACGGACAGATCGGGCTGTTCGGCGAGCCGCGCGACCAATGCGCGGCGCGTCGGATCGGCAAGCGCGGCAAAGGTGCGGTCGAGCGGGGCGGCACTAAACTTAACCATGTAGTTAAGTATAGAAACGGCGCCAGCGGTGTCAAGCCTGTCGTCGGCCGGGTAGTGTCTCGGTACACTGGCGCTTTATGCGGTCTGGGTACAATTACCTGAAGCAGCACAAGAGCCTTAAGGGCCTTTCGCCGGCAATGACGGCAGGAATAGGCGATACGCTTTGGAGGGTGACCGACTTGGCGGAGATGATCGGCGTCAGTCTCCCGAAATCGGGACCGCGCGGGCCATACCGGAAGCATGTAGCATAGGAAATATGGACAAAATCGGACTAATGGGGTTTCTCGTCGTGGCGACCTTGCTAGAGGCCGTTGGCGATGCGCTCGTGCGCATGGGGATTGCGCAAAACTCGTGGCTACCGCGCTGCCTGCTGTTCGTTACCGGCGCGATCCTGCTTTTCGGCTATGGCCTCTCGGTAAATCTTGCACCGGTCGATTTTAGCCGCGTTGTCGGCCTCTATATCGCAACGCTGTTCATTGTCTGGCAATTGGTCAATTGGGTGGTCTTTCGGGCGCCGCCTGTTGCTCCGGTGCTAGTCGGCGGTCTCCTTATTGTGGCGGGAGGAGCCATCGTGACCTTATGGAAATAAATTCAAGCTGAGACACTGCCGTCGGCTGGCGCAGGCCGACCGCGGTTTTCTTCGGCCATTCCGCGACTTGCACGCCATGTCCCCGGATGGACACAGAACCGAAATCTTGCCGATCGATCACCGGCGGCCATATCGCGGCGGCGGCCAAGACGCTAGAGTAGGACCGCTTGCGGTTTTTGCCAATCAGCGCGATCACCGCCGGTGCATTGCGGCAGCGGCACATAGGGGGTTTGGCGTAGTTCCGGCTGCAATATTTTGGGGGCAGCAATGAAGACAGTACGTATCATTGCGACAGTCGTCGCGTTGCTTGCGATTTCGGGATCTTCGGTGTTGGCGCAGGGCGCGCCGACTGCGACCGCAGCAGCGTCCAGCACCGCGAGCGGGGCCGTGGCCGGCCTTCATGCCGGGTACAACTGGCAGCGCGATTCGTTTGTCTTCGGTCTGGAAAGCGATCTGTCGAACGGTCCGTTCAGCACAATGTCCGCGGCCACGGCGGTGCCCGCGATGACGGCCGCGACGCAGGCCGGTGTCGACTGGTATGGCACCTTTCGCGGCCGCCTCGGTTTCACGACAGGTCCCGTGCTGCTCTACGCGACCGGTGGGCTTGCTTATGGCGATATCAGTATGAACAGCGGCATGAATTTGCCAGCTGTCCCGATGTCGCTCAGCTCGCAAGCATTCCAGATGCGAGCCGGTTGGGTCGCCGGCGCGGGCATCGAGTATATGGTGCAGCCCAACTTAGTGTTCAATCTTGCCTTTCAACATGTCGACCTCGGTTCGGCGAGCCTCTCCGGCACGGTGACGGGAGCTGGCGGCACGCTCACCCAAGCGGTCACGACACGTGCGCAATTTCAGGTCGTCACGGTGGGTTTCAGCTGGCTTTTTTCTACCGACACAGCGGCTCATCCGACCTGGGAAGGGGCATATGCCGGCGGCCACGTTGGCGGCGGTTGGGGTAACACGTCCAGCGGAAGTTACTTTGCTCAGCAGAACCTATGATATTCGGCTGAAGCGTGACATCGTGCTGATCCGGCCGCCTCGACGATGGGCTCGGCCTTTATCGTTACCGTTACGTGTGGAGCGACACAGTGTTCGTCGGCGTGATGGCGCAGGAGGTCGCGCTCATTCACCCCGAGGCCATCGTGCGCGCGGCAACGGATGACTATCTCCGGGTCGATTACAGCCGCCTCGGGTTGACGCTGATGACGTGGCCGCAGTGGGAGATCGCGAGCCGGGGCGAACGACTTTAGTTCTCCCGCGCATTATCGGGCACGGCGCCAATCGCCGCGCTGACAAGCTTGATGCCGGTTGGACTGGACCATTCAGCCGGGCCGGCCATCTCGCCGATCTCGCAACCCGACCGGCCGACCAATAACGTTGTCGGCATGCCGAAGGCTTTGCCGGCAAGTTTCAGACTCTGGAAAACTTTGGCGCTCTCATCGGAATAGTGGGCGAGGTGGGTGACGCCGATCTCCTTGAGGAACGCAAGCGGCTTCCCCGGATCGCGGGTGTCGATATTGACGGCGACCACCTCGAAATCGGCGCCGCCAAGCTCGCCTTCGAGCTTGTCGAGGGCCGGCATTTCGCGGCGGCACGGCACGCACCAGGTGGCCCAGAGGTTAAGGAGCACGGTGCGACCGTGCCAATCCGTGAGCTTTCGTTCGTGCCCGGCGGCGTCCTTGAACGCGATATTGGGGACGCGGAACGGCGTGCGCGCCATGGTCAGCGCGGCCAATTCACCCTGCGCCAGCGGCGCGATACGCTGCCCGATCTTAATCGCGGCCTCACACGCCGCTGCGTCCGGATTGCTTCGCAGGTGGGCAATCCCGTATACCCCGGCCAGGACGGCCACGACGCCGATCGCCGCAGCCACGGATAACAGGCGCAAACGGCGGATTTTGTCTCGCGGCGGGACGGATTGTTCGGTCATTGGCTTAACGAACCTCGGCGACGCATCATGAGCAACAAAATGTGGGGCGGACGCTTCGGTTCGGAGCCCGATGTTCTCATGGAAGCGATCAACGTCTCGATCGATTTCGACCGACACCTTTACCGGCAGGACATTGCCGCAAGCAAGGCCCACGCGGCGATGCTCGCCAAAACCGGCATCATTACGGCACAAGATGCAAAGCGGATCGCTCACGGTCTAGACACGATCCTGTCAGAGATCGGCACCGGCAAGTTCAAGTTCAAGCGCGCGCTCGAGGACATTCATATGAATGTCGAGAGCCGGCTTGGCGAATTGATCGGTCCGGCGGCCGGGCGGTTGCACACCGCGCGCTCGCGCAACGACCAGGTGGCGACCGATTTCCGGCTGTGGGTGCGCGACGCGATCGACGGCATCGACGCGGCGCTGAAGGCCTATCAGCGCGCGCTGGCGCAAAAGGCGCTCAAGCACGCGGCAACCGTGATGCCGGGCTTCACGCATCTGCAAGCGGCGCAGCCGGTCACCTTCGGCCACCACCTGCTGGCCTATGTCGAGATGGCGGCGCGCGACCGCAGCCGTTTCGCCGACGCGCGTGCGCGGCTTAACGAAAGTCCGCTCGGCGCGGCAGCGCTCGCCGGCACGTCGTTCCCGATCGACCGCAGCATGACGGCGAAGGCGCTGGGCTTCACCCGGCCGATGGCGAATTCGCTCGATGCCGTGGCCGATCGCGACTTCGTGCTGGAGACGCTGGCGGCGAGCGCGATCACCGCCGTGCATCTGTCGCGCTTCGCCGAGGAGATCGTGCTCTGGTCGTCGCCGCGGGTCGGGTTGCTGCGTCTGTCGGATGCCTTCACCACCGGCTCCTCGATCATGCCGCAGAAGCGCAATCCCGACGCCGCCGAACTGGTGCGGGCCCGTTCCGGCCGCATCGTCGGCGCGTTGACCTCGCTGCTGGTGGTCATGAAGGGGTTGCCGCTCGCCTATCAAAAAGACATGCAGGAAGACAAGGAAGGCACCATGGACGCGCTCGGCGTGCTCGCGGTGTCGATCAACGCCATGGCCGGCATGGTGGGCGACATGGAGCCCGAGGTCGCGCGGATGAGGGCTGCGGCAGGCGAGGGATTTGCCACCGCGACCGATATGGCCGATTGGCTCACCCGCACGCTCAACATGCCGTTCCGCGAGGCCCACCGCGTTACCGGCAAGATTGTCGCCAAAGCCAGCGCCGCCGGCGTGGCGCTCGACAAGCTGCCGCTGAAAACCATGCAGGCGATTGAGCCGCGGATCACCAAGGCGGTGTTCGACGTTCTTACGGTCGATGCGTCGGTCGGAAGCCGGGCCGTCTATGGCGGAGCGGCGCCGAAAAATGTGCGCGCCCAGGCCCAAGCCTGGCTGAAAAAGCTCAAAGCTTAGGGCGGTTTGGCCGCCGTAAACCGGCTGGCAACGCGTTGCCGACACAATGTCGCCGCCGCAATCGGGTTTAGATTTGGAGCATGATCTTTTCGGAAAACCGGCGTCCACTTTTCCGGATCATGCTCTAGGATGGCAGCAAAGCGGCGGGGGTCGTGCTTGGCATTTAATCGATTGCGTCCAGTCATTGTGCCGGTCCTGCTCGGCGCCGCCGCCATCGGCCTTGCCGCATGCGGGCGGTCCGGCGCGCCCATGCTGCCGCCCGGGCCTGCGGTCGAGGCCGCGCCGACCGCGCAGGCGGCTCCGGCTCCGGCGCCGTCGGTCGCCCTCGGCGAGCCGGTTGCCAGCGGACCCACCGCGCAGGAAATAGCGCAGAAAAACGGCTTTGACGCTTCCGGAAATCCGGTCGCGCCAGTCGGCCAGAAGAAATCGTTTCCGCTCGATTTCCTGCTGCAATAGCGCCGTTCCCAATTCGTCATCCTCAGGATGACGGAATATAATTCCCAAACGGCTTCATCGCGTCGTGCGCATGTTCTAAACACCTGCCATGCACCATTTCGCCTATCGCAACGGCGTGCTGCACGCCGAATCCGTCGATTTGATCGCGCTGGCGGACGCCGTCGGCACGCCGTTCTATTGCTATTCGACCGCGACCTTGGAGCGGCACTATCGCGTCTTCGCCGAAGCGTTCGCCGACGTCGACGCGATGATCTGCTACGCGCTTAAGGCGAATTCCAACCAAGCGGTGATCGCTTCACTGGCGCGGCTCGGAGCCGGCGCCGACGTCGTGTCCGAAGGCGAATTGATGCGGGCGCGGGCGGCCGGCGTTGCGCCGGAAAAGATCATGTTCTCCGGCGTCGGCAAGACTGCGCGCGAACTCGCGCTTGCCGTCGAGCAGAATATTTTTTGCGTCAATGTCGAATCCGAAGCGGAGCTCGAGCTGTTGGCGGCGATTGCCGCCGGCAAGGGAAGTACCGTCGAGATTTCGGTACGCGTCAATCCCGACATCGATGCGAAGACGCACGCCAAGATCGCGACCGGCAAGGCCGAGAACAAATTCGGCATTCCGATCAGCCGCGCGCGCGACGTTTATGCGCGCGCCGCCAAGCTCAAGGGCGTACGCGTCGCCGGCGTCGACATGCACATCGGCAGCCAGATCACCGAGCTCGATCCGTTCAACGACGCGTTTGCGCTGTTGGCGGACTTCGTGCGCACGTTGCGCGCGGACGGCCACGTCATTCGCCATATCGATCTCGGCGGCGGCCTTGGCATTCCCTACCGCGAGGACAACGAGCCGCCGCCCGACCCGTCCGCGTATGCGGGCGTGGTTAAGCGAACGACCCGCGGTCTTGACTGCCGGCTGATTTTCGAGCCCGGACGTTTGATCGTCGGCAATGCCGGCATCCTTCTCACCCGCGTGCTCTATGTGAAGCGCGGCGCGACCAAAAATTTCATCATTGTCGATGCAGGTATGAACGATCTCGTTCGTCCGACACTCTACGACGCGCATCACGATATCCGGCCGGTGCGCGAGACGGTCGCCGGCGCGCAAAGAATCATTGCCGACGTGGTCGGGCCGGTCTGCGAATCAGGCGATTTCCTCGCGCGTGACCGCTCGCTGGTCGAGCCGCAAGCGGGCGACCTTCTCGCGGTGATGACCGCCGGCGCCTATGGCGCGGTCGAAGCGGGCACCTACAATACCCGCGCGCTGGTCCCGGAAGTCCTTGTGCGGGCAGGTGAATGGGCGCTGGTGCGGCCACGGGTCGAGGCCGCGGAACTGATCGCGCTTGACCGCATGCCATCGTGGCTGTGATCTGGTTTTGGCATGACTTGTGATGTTTAAGCCGGCGCGGTTTGGGCGCCTTGAACCCGCCGCGATGCTCACGTGTTGTCGTGCGACGCTAAAGCCGCGGAGACACGAGTGACGGATAACTCGCCGAGCCCTTCCGCTCCTGCCCGCCCACCGGCCGAGCCGGCCGTGCGATCGCAGCTCGGCGCTGCGGTCCGCCGCGCTCGCTTCACGATCTTCTGGGAACGGGCTTGGCCGGCGCTTGCCGGTGTCGTTACCGTCGGCGGTCTTTTTCTGGCGGTCTCGTGGCTTGGTTTATGGCTATGGCTGCCGCCGCTGGCGCGGGCGATCGGACTGGCGCTGTTCGCGGTGCTCGCGCTGGCCGCGCTCGTGCCGTTCGTCGCGCTGCGTTTGCCGACGATGGCCGACGCGTTGCGCCGGCTCGATCGCGGCAGCGGCGCATCGCATCGGCCGGCGACCGCCATCGTCGACAAGCTTGCGGTTAGTCCGGCCGACGAGGTGTCGCACGCGCTCTGGCAGGCGCATGTCGCGCAACTGTTACGCGCCACGCACGCTTTCAAGGCCGGCTGGCCATCGCCGCGCGTGGCGCTGCGCGATCCTTACGCGCTGCGCGGCTTCATTCTGGTCGCGGTTGTCGCCACGTTCATTGCCGCCGGCGGCGAGCACTGGAAGCGGATCGCTGCGGCGTTCGATTGGCAGGGCGTGGTGCTGCCGGCGAATTTCCGGGTCGACGCCTGGGTAACGCCGCCGGCCTATACCGGGCGGCCCCCGATCGCGCTGGCCGGCATCCATCCGGGCGAACTGACCCGGCAGGATTCGGAATCCGCCGAACCCGCCGCGGTGCCGGCCGGCTCGACTTTGGTGGTGCGCGCCACCGGCAAGCTCAACCTTGAAATTTCCAGCAAAGGCGGCGTGACGTCGTCTGCGGACGGGCCGCAGGCTCCCACCGGCACGCAGGAATTCCGCTTCAAGATCGCCGGCACGGGCACCGCGACGGTGCACGGCGCGGGCGACGACCTGACCTGGGCGTTCAACGTCATTCCCGACCGGCCGCCGACGATCGCGCTGACCAAGGATCCCGAACAGGGCGCCCGCGGTTCGCTGCTGTTGGCGTATCGGCTGGAAGACGATTACGGGGTGACTGGGGCGCAGGCGACATTTGTGAGCAAGGATGCCGCGCAATCGACGAGCGCCCCGCCGCATCCGCTGTTCGGTCCGCCGGATTTTGCGCTGGTGCTGCCGCAGGCGCGCACCAAAAACGGCGTCGGCCAGACCATCAAGGACGTGACCGATCACCCGTGGGCCGGGGCGGAAGTCACCATGACGCTGGTCGCCCGCGACGAGGGCGGCAACGAAGGCAAGAGCGAGCCGTTCTCGTTCCGTCTGCCCGAACGCAATTTCACCAAGCCGGTGGCGCGGGCGCTGGTCGAGCAGCGGCGCAATCTCGCACGCGATGCGGCGGCGCGGCCGATCGTGACCACCGCGCTTGACGCGCTTGCCATGGCGCCGGAGAAATTCAACATCAATGCTTCGGTTTATCTCGGCTTACGTGCGCTCTACTGGTCGCTGGTGCGCGCCAAGACCGACGACGATCTCCGCGACGTCACGGTGCAGTTGTGGCAGATGGCGGTCGGCATCGAGGACGGCAACGTTTCCGACGCGCAGGCGGCCTTACGCAGCGCCGAGGACGCATTGCGGCAAGCGCTGGAGCGCGGCGCCAGCGACCAGGAAATCAAGAAGCTGATGGACCAGTTGCGCGCGGCGATGGACCGTTATGTGCAGTCGATGTTGGAGCAGCAGAAAAACAATCAGCAGCTCGCTCGTCCGCTCGACCGCAGCGCGCACACATTAAGCCAGCACGACCTCAAGACCATGCTCGACCGGCTGGAGAAGCTGGCGCGCAACGGCTCCAAGGACGCCGCGCGCCAGTTGCTGCAACAGCTCGAGCAGATGATGGAAAATTTGCAGATGGCGGCGCCCAATCAGAATGGCGACGACCTCGACGATATGATGTCGCAGTTCGACGACCTGAGCGATGTGATCCAGCAGCAGCAGGATTTGCGCGACCGCACTTTCCGCCAAGGTCAAAATCAGCGCCGGCCGCGCGGCGAGCAGGGGCAGCAAGGCCAGCCGGACGAATCGATCGATGACCTGCACGACACTCAGCAGGCGCTGCGCGACCGGTTGAACAAGCTGCTGGAGGATTTCAAAAATCACGGTTTCGGCCAGAACCAGAAAGGCCAGTCCGGACAGGGCCAGTCCGGAATGGACCAGCTTGGCGACGCCGATGAAGCCATGGGCGAGGCCGAAGGCCGGCTTGGCGAGGGTAACGCCGACAGCGCGGTCGATTCGCAGGGTCGCGCGCTCGAGGCTTTGCGCAAAGGAGCGCAGGGTTTGGCGCAGTCGATGCAGCAGCAGCTTGGGCAGGGACGCGGTCCCGGGCGCGACGGCCGTCTCGGCCGGCCGCGCGCCGACCGCGACACCGATCCGCTCGGCCGGCCGCTGCACGGGCGCGACTTTGGCGACGACGTCACGGTCAAAGTGCCGGGCGAGATCGACGTGCAACGCGCCCGCCGCATCATCGAAGAGCTGCGCCGCCGCTTCGGTGACGTGCTGCGCCCGCAGGAAGAGCTCGATTACATCGAGCGGCTGCTCAAGGATAATTAAGGCGCGCGATCCCGATCGCGGAAAAGTCGCGGGTTATGCCGTTATGAGCGGAAACGGCGGCATTCGTTAATATCCCCGAACCGAATGTTAACGCTTCCTTGCTAACAATGGCGGTGCCGCCTCGCGTCTGCGTTTTGGCGGCGCAGAGGTATTTGTGGCATCGATCGGTACCGAGCACGCGCCGCGTTCGTATTGGCGCCCGTCGCCGCCTGCCTTCCTCGGCGCCGAAATAAGTAAAGCCGTTGTCCGCGTCTTTGCGCTGTTCGCCGGCGACACCGACACCTCGCTGTTGCGCCGGCTCGCGGGCGCCGCCTTCCTGATCCGGGTGATCAGCGCCGCCATCGCCTTCGTCGCGCAAATCCTGCTGGCGCGCTGGATGGGCGGTTTTGAGTTCGGCATCTATATCTATGCTTGGACCTGGGTGCTGCTGATCGGCGGCATGGTCGATCTCGGCCTCGGTTCGGCCGCGCAGCGCTTCATTCCCGAATATACCGAGCACAAACAATTCGCGCTGTTGCGCGGTTTCCTGTTCGGCAGCCGCTGGATCGCGCTGTTGAGCGCATGCCTGATCGCCGGCATCGGCGCGATCGCCGTAACGTTGCTTGCGCCGTATATCGATCCGAAGACGGTCGTCC
The DNA here is from genome assembly GCA_035532335.1 of Xanthobacteraceae bacterium. GTDB lineage: Bacteria > Pseudomonadota > Alphaproteobacteria > Rhizobiales > Xanthobacteraceae > BOG-931. The sequence continues at coordinate 28,544 of DATKRE010000142.1, forward strand.
CGTTATATTGTTCGTGTGCCGCGCTGCCGATGTTCGGGCTGTGGAGCGTGCAGAGCGGCATCGCCCGCTCGTTCAATTGGGTCAATCTCGGGCTCACGCCGAATTACGTGCAGCGCCAGCTGGTGCTGCTCGCCCTTATGGGCCTCGCTTACATGATCGGTCTGCCGACGCACGCGGTGACCGCGACTCTCGTCGGTGTGGTGGCGCTGTGCAGCGTCAGCCTCAGTCAGATGGTGATCCTGAATCGCCGGCTCGCCCGCGTGGTCGAGGGCGGCGCCAAAGTTTACGCCGTGCCGACTTGGTTTGCCATGTCGGCGCCGATCTTCGTGGTCGAGGCGTTCTATCTGTTGCTGACGTATTCCGACGTCATTGTGCTGCAGCAGTTTCGGCCGGCCAACGAGGTTGCGATTTATTATGCCGCGGCCAAAACGCTCGCCTTCGTCGCGTTCATTTATTATTCGGTGTCGCAGACCATCGCCCACAAATTCGCCGAATATCATATCAACGGCGATCATGAGCGGCTGCGCGCTTCGCTCAGGCAGGCGGTGCGGCTGACGTTCTGGCCGTCACTCGGTTCGATCGTCCTGCTGCTGGCGCTCGGCAAGCCGCTGCTGCGTCTGTTCGGACAGAATTTCGACTCCGGCTATTACCTGATGTTCATCATCGCCGTCGGTCTGTTGGCCCGCGCCTCGGTCGGTCCGGCGGAGCGGCTGCTCAACATGCTCGGTGAGCGGCGCACTTGCGCGCTAGTTTACGCGGCGTCGTTTGCGCTCAATGTCGGCCTGTGCATCACGCTGATTCCGTCGTGGGGACTTGCCGGCGCCGCGATCGGCAGCACGCTCGCGCTGGTATTCGAGTCGGCGGGCCTGTTCGTGGTTGCGAAATACCGCTTGGGGCTTCACTGCTTCATTTTTGGCAGCCCCGGGAACCGCTGAGGCAGCCACAGATGGGTGCCCCGGTTCCGTCTGGTCAAGCGCAAGCGGTCGCGCGCGACGGCGCCGCGTCGGCGATTGCCAGCGCCCGCCGCGCCGTGGTCGCCGACCGCTACGCTGCTGATGCTCTTGCGGTCGAGTGGCGGCGGCTCGATCAGCTACCGTCCATTGCCGACAATTGGCGCGATCTCGCCGAGCGTGCTCTTGAGCCGAATATTTTCTATGAGCCGTCGTTTGCGTGCGCCGCAATGCCGGTCTTCGGCGAGAGCGCCGGTGCGGTTCTGGTGTGGTCGAAAACAACGCCGCGCCGGTTACTCGGCTTCTTTCCGGCCCGGATCGAAACCCACCGTTACGGCGTTAAATTGCCGGTCCTGGTCGGCTGGACCCATCCCTATGCCCCGCTCGGCGTGCCGCTGATCGAAACCGAGGGTGCCGAGCCGATCATTGCTGCCTGGCTTGCCCACATCGCCGCCGACGCAAGCCTGCCCGGACTGCTGGTGTTGCCGTTGCTGCCCGAAGCCGGCGCATTCGCCGCCGCGCTTTCGGCCATCGTGCGCCGCGCCCGGATGCCGTTTGCCGATTTCAATCATCACCAGCGGGCGTTGTTGCAACCGGACGACGGGCAGCAAATCGACGAGCGGCTGTTCTATGTCGAGCAATCGATCGGCCAGCACCAGCACAAAGATTTGCGCCGGCATTGGCGGCGTTTGAGCGATTCCGGCGCCGTCCTGTTCACCGTAGCGACCGAGCCGGGGCCCGTTGCCGCCGCGCTGGAGGATTTTTTTGCGCTCGAGGTGGGCGGCTGGAAGGGTCGCGTCGGCACGGCGGCCGCCGGGCACGACGCAATCCATCGCTTCGTCGGCAACGCGGTGGAATCGCTTGCCGCCGAGGGCCAGGTGACCATCGAGCGCATCCTGGTCGATGGCCGCGCTATCGCGGCTGCGATCATCCTGCGCAGCGGCCGTTTTGCCTGGTTCTGGAAGATCGCTTACGACGAACGTTTCGCGCGGTTTTCGCCGGGGGTGATGCTCAGCGTCGTGGTGACCGACGACCTTCTGGACGACCTGAGTATCGTGAGCACTGACTCCTGCGCGACCGCCGGCCACCCGATGATCGACCATCTTTGGCGCGAGCGGTTGGCGTTGTGCGACCGCGTCGTCGCCGTGCGGCCGCAAGCGCCGTTTGCTTTGGCACATCGCCTGGAGCGGCTGCGCGCCGCCGGTATCGCCGGAACCAGGCGCCTGCGCGGCCTGGTGGGCAATTAATCGGCATTGCCGGCGCCGGAATACCATTCGTTAACGTCTAAACAACCGGCAGGGGAAATAATGCCCGACCGGCTGATGCGGACGGGCTGACATGCTCAGGGGGCGAGTCCTGGCGAACATACTCCGTCGATGGGGCTTGCCCGTCATCGTGGCCGCCGCCGGCGTTGCGGCCGCCGTAGCGTTTCTGGGCATTGTATCGTCCGCGATGCTTGCGCTGGCTGTGTTTTCGATCGGCGCGGCTGTCGCGTTCGCCCGTGAACGCCGTCATCACCAGCAGGCGGGGATCGCGCTCAACCATATGACTCTGGGCTTGAGCATGTATGACGGCGCCGCGCGGCTGGTCTTATGCAATGACCGTTACATCGAAATGTCCTTGTTGCCTCCGGAGAATTTCCGCCGAGGCACGCCGCTGCACAAGATTCTGGCCCGCCGCGCGGAGGTCGGCGCTTTTTCCGGCGATCCCGATCAATACGTCGCCGATTGTCTCAAACAAGCGGCCAGCGGTCGCACCGAGGCAAAAACCGTCGATCTCAAGGACGGACGCACAATCGCGCTGGCGTTTTGTCCGCTGCCGGGCGGCGGTTGGGTCTCTACGCATTCCGATATTACCGACCAGCGCGCGGCCGAAAAGGAACGCGACAGGCTTCGCCAAAGCGATCAACGCCGGGCAGCGACCGACGCGGCGATTGAGTCTTTCCGTACCCGCGTCGAGAACATGCTGATGACGGTCGGGCAGAGCGCCGGCGCGATGAAGTCGGCGGCGAAGTCGCTGCTGACCACGTCCGACCACACCATGCAGCGGGCCGAAG
>DATKRE010000143.1:0-13545 GCA_035532335.1 Xanthobacteraceae bacterium
CTCGAAGTGTCGGCCGGGGCCGGACTGGCGATTGAATCGACGTTCGGCCGCGCCGGGCCGTATCTGCGCCTTGGCTTCAACACCCGGCTTTGACGCGCGAGAACGCGCTTAGCCCTTTTCGTCGCAGGCCCAGGCGCGGACCACACAATCGCGGCCGCCGAAGTCGTAGCAGCGGCGCAGCGAGGCGTTTTCCGCTTTACCGAGGTGCTGATTGATGGCCCAGCCGAACGAGCCGCAGGGTCGCTTGGCGTCGATGGCAAAGGCGGCGCAGCCGCGGCGAATGGATCCGACGATCTTGCATGACGATCCCGCGCACTGCTTGATTGCCGCGGCGCGGGCATCGGCGAGTTTGTGAAAGTCGAAGCCGTAGCCGTAAGCGCCGCAGGCGCCGACGGCTAACGCGCCGGCCGCCTGCGCTGTGCCGACAACGGCCATGAGCAGGCACCCGGCCACGGCGCCAAGGGCGCCATTTCGCTTAAACCTGAGCATCGAAGCCCCTCCCCAGGGACGTCGGCAAAACGCTAGCCGGGAAGGGTTTCCACTTCGTGAAGAGCGCAACCGCCGGCGATTGGGGACGAAAACCCGGTCCCCTGACCGGAATTCCCGGCTGCCCTGCGAAATGCAAGGTAGGTGACGGCGCCGCCGCGCGTTATATCTTCGCGTTCGAACCGGGACCTGCACGATGTCGACCGACGGTTCAGCCGTTTTTTCAGCCGCCCAAACCGCCGATCTGTCGCGACGGCGGCTGGCCATCGGCTTTCTCAATTGGGCGCACGCGCTCGATCATTTCGTGATGCTGGTCTATCCGACCGTCGTCATTGAGTTGCAGATCGCCTACGGCCGCTCCTACGCGCAGCTCATCGCGCTGTCGACTGCGTCGTTTATCGCGTTCGGGCTGTTCTCGCTGCCGGCGGGCTGGCTCGCCGATCGCTGGAGCCGGCGCAACATGATGGTGGCGTTCTACCTCGGCTGCGGCTTGTCGCTGACCGCAGCGGCAGCTGCACCGTCGCTGATCATGCTGGCGGTGGCGCTGTTCGCGTTGGGAATTTTCGCCGCCATCTATCACCCGGTCGGCACCGCAATGGTGATCGAAAACGCCACCCAGCGCGGCCGCACGCTCGCGTTCAACGGTGTTTGCGGAAATCTCGGCGTCTCGCTGGCCGCCGGAACGACTGCGCTCCTGACTGCGGCATTTTCCTGGCGCGGCGCGTTTCTGCTGCCCGGGCTGATCTGCATCGTCACCGGCGCCATTTATCTTTGGCTGGTTCCGGATGAGACACGCCACAAGGCCGCACGCAGCGCCGCGCCCGACGTCGCGCTCTCAAAGGCGACCGCCGCGATTATCTTTGGACTGTTTGTCGTGGTTGCGCTCTCTGCCGGCCTCGTTTTCAACACGCTGTCGGTGGCGCTGCCCAAGATCGTCGACGAGCGGGTGAGCGGCAACATTTCGCTCCTTGAGATCGGCGGGCTGACTACGGCGGTTTTCATCTGCGGCGCGCTCGCGCAAATCGCCATCGGCCGCCTGGTGGAAATCTTCCGGCTGCATGTGCTGTTCGCAACGCTTGCGGTCATGCAGTTCGCCGGCGTGGTTTGGACCGCCTATGCGAGCGGCGTGATGGTCTTGTTCGCGCTGGCCTTCACCATGGCGGCAATTTACGGGCAGATCACCGTGAACGATCTGATCATCGCGCGCTACACCGCCGATGCGTGGCGCGGCCGCGTATATGCGGTGCGCTACTTCCTCACCTTCATGGTCTCCGGCGTGGCGGTATCGATGATCGCGTTTGAATATGGTCGCGGCGGCTTTGCGCTCGTGCTGGGCACCACGGCGGTCATTGCGCTCGGCTTCCTGATCGCCGTGTTGGCGATCGCCTATATCGCCAGCGGCGTCGAACGCGCGCGCGTGCCGCAGGCGGCGCCGGCGGAATAACCGGCAACCCGCTCATTCCCGCGCAAGCGGGAATCCAGGAGAAATAGCAAACCGGGTCACCGCTGCTGCGGCGACGAGCGGTTTGGGTCAGGCCGGATGACGTGCTGCCAGCGCCATCCCGATCAGCGCCGCACCGCCGAACACCATGTTGATGCCGACCAGCAGACCGAGCGCCCAGGCGGCCGTGCCCGGCAACCCGGCAAAGATGATCGCGGCAAGGATCAGATCGATGATGCCGCTGATCAGCATCCACCCCCAGCGTCCGCTCAATTGATTGCGATGCTCGATCGCATACATGATCGAAGCGACGCCCTCGATCACGAAGAATGCAATCAGCACCAACGTCAGCGACAACGTGCCTCGCAGCGGCGAAAATAAAAGGACCAAGCCTGCGGCGATGCCGATCAGCGCCGAGATTAACGACCACCAGAATCCGGGAGCGTGCCTCGCCCAGAACGTCGTGATCAATCCGACCACGCCGCTGACCAGGAATATCCAGCCAATGACGATGGTGAAGGTAAGCGTGGCCAATGGCGGCACCAAAATGGCGGCCAACCCGAGAATGACCAGGATAATCCCCTCGACCAAAAACAGCGTCCGATGCTGATGGACGGCGCTGGCGAATATGCGGCCGGCGGCCTCCACATCGCTTCGTTGCGGCACGGTCATGGTGTTGCTCCCTTTGAAACGTCTAAAACCGCTTCAAGTCATATAAGTAGCGGAATAATTGCATAGAAACGGGGTCTTGCATAACCCTCGGCCATACCTACTTATGGACCAGCGGCGTTGATGCCTTTGGCTCCGTCGCGGGACGGCCACGGTTACGCGGGTGACGCCGGAAGTACGCGCACCTTCGTTTCGTGGCCGTTGGTATGTCCGGATCAGCGCTGTGGGTCGCTAACCGCGCGTTCGTTTGTTGTTGTCATACCGCTGTAATCATCCGTTGTCATGAGACTGCAACACTCAGGGAACGGGGGGCGGACGTTATGGCGATAACCGAGGCGGATGCGCCGATCGACTTCGGCTTGTTGGCCGGTGCCGGGGCGCCGATCCGGGCCGGCGAAGTCATTTTCCGCGAGGGCGATCCGGCGCTGGAAATGTTCGTGATTAAAACTGGAACGGTCGAAATCCACCTTGGCAATCGCCTGCTCGACACGTTAGGCGACCTCGGCATTTTCGGCGAGATGGCGCTGATCGATCGTGGTCCGCGCAGCGCCACTGCGGTTGCAGTAACCGACTCCACGCTGGTGCCGGTTGTCGAGAAGCAGTTCTTGCTGATGGTAAGCCGCACCCCATATTTCGCGCTCAATGTCATGCGCGTTCTGGTGCAACGCCTGCGAACCTCCAATAGCGTGATCTATTGAGCGGCGAACCCGCGCATCGGCTGCGCGACTAGCTTTTCGCCAGCCGCTCGATCAGCGCCATTGCCGCCGCCGGCGCGCGAATTTTGCCTTCATGGATGACGTAGGCGAAGACGTCGCGCGGCGCGATTTTGCTTTGCTTGGGTGATGCCTCGACGTGCGGGAGGTCGGGTGGTTGCTTTCCCTCGGCCCACAATTTCAGCCGCTCGGTCCATGCGTTTATGTCCTTCGGCGGGTAAGCGGTCGGAATCGTGTCGTTTCCCCTTTGCAAACGCGCATAAATAAAATCGCCGGTCGCATCGGCGAACGACGGGTAGGTCGCGTGGTCGGTGAACACGATCGGCGTGGCGAACGAACGTGCCAGCGCAACGAATTCGGTGGTGCGAAAACTTGCGTGGCGCACCTCGACCACGTGCCGCAGCTTTCTGCTGTCGGCTTCGGCGGGCAACAGCTCAAGAAATTTGCCGAAGTCGGCGGCGTCGAATTTCTTGAAAGGTGCGAATTGCCACAGCATCGGCCCAAGCCGGTCGCGTAGTTCGAGCACGCCGGAATTAAGAAACCGCTCGATGGAATCGCCGGCCCCGGCAAGGTCGCGGCGATTAGTGGCAAACCGCGGACCCTTGACCGAGAAAACAAAACCGTCCGGCACCGCACTGGCCCACTTGCGGAAGCTTTCCGGCTTCTGCGAGCCGTAAAAGGTCGAGTTGATCTCGATCGACGTCAACCGGTTTGCGGCGTATTCGAGCTCTTTCGCCTGAGTGAGGCCCGCCGGATAAAACGCGCCGCGCCACGGCGGGTAATTCCAGCCGCCGATACCGATCCGGATTTGTCCGGTTTTTGCGCTCCGCCCGGCCATGGATCGGTCAGCTCCGGTGCGCAAACGCTTCGTCGACGCTTGCGGCGAGGCGGCCGCGCAACTGCGTGATCTCGCCTTCGAGCCGCGCGACGTTATCGAACAGCCGCCTGCTGGTCAGTTCCAGGAAATAGAACCCGAATTTCGGATTCTGGTAGTAGAGCTGCTTGATCTGTCCGTAAGTGATCTCCAGGAGATCGCCGCTTTCCTCGCAGTGAAGCGACTGCGTGCGGGTCTTGTCGGGCGCAAGCAGCGCCAATTCGCCGACCACGGTGCTCGGCGTAATCTCGATGTTGCTGTCGCGCAGACGGCAACGGCCGGAAACGACGATGAACAAGCGGTCTGCGGTGTCGCCCTTGCGGAAGAGAACGTCGCCGGCCTGCATGTGCCGCACCGATGTGTATGGTTTGATCCACGTCATGTCGTGATCGCCGGCAGCGGCTTCCCCGACCCGCTTGGTCAACAGCAACATTTCCCGCAGTCGCAGCACATTGAGCGGCAGCAAAAGCACATGCAGGATCAGCACCGGATAGGCCATCAGCAGACCACCGTAGGCGATGAAGAACACGTTGCTGGCGAGGCCGGCCAGCCGCAGCGGCACCATCGTCTTCATCCAGAAGGTCATGAAGACGAGCAAGGCCGCGATATAGCCCATCGCGTCCGCGAGCGTTATGTTCATTTCCCGTCCTCTCTCGCGGTCGCGCCCCTTTAGTTCAGTTCGGCGAGCAGCGCCTTCGCTGCTCGCAAATCCGGGATCTCAAAACCTTCGGTGAATTCGCCGGCGACCGGCGCAAGCAGGGCATGGCCTTCCGTCCTGCGACCGGTATCGCCAAGCAATTTTGCCAAGCTTGTGGCTGCGCGCAGCTTGAGCGCGCGACACATATGCTTTTCCGCAAGCGTGATGGCCTGCCGGAAAGCGGCATCCGCGACCGCCAGGTTGTCGCGCGATTGCGCCAATAGGTTCTCGCCGCGCAAGCGGATGATCTCCGAATCGTAGAATCGGGCTTGATCCTTGACGGCTTCGTCGGCGCGCTCAAGCGTGATCGCGGCTGCAGCGTGGCGGCCCGTGCGTATCTGATGCGCGGCGATCAGGCCAAGCAAGATCGGATGCAGGACAGCGGTAGCCGCCGACTTGGCCACTTGCAACATCTGATCGATCGGGCCGTCGTCGTCGCTCTCGCGCGCTGCCAGCCAGCCGCGCAGGAAACAGGCTTGCGCCAGCGGCCACGCAAACTGGTTGCGCTCGGCGAGGGGATAGAGCTCGTCAGCGACCGCCCGACAGGCGTCCGTATCGCTCAGCATCAGAAACGTTAGGCTGCCCATGTTCAGACCATGGGCATGGGAAAAAGCGTGTCCGAGCGAGCGCCCATCTTCGATGCACGCCCATGCCTCTCGCCGGGCTTGCTCGGGAAAGCCAAGGCCCCAGCGGCTCAGAGCAACGAAACTTCGCGCGCAGACCCGTGAATCGTGTCCGCCGAAGAAGTAGGCGTGGTCGCGATGACGCTGCCGGTCGTAGAGGCGGATCACCTCCTTGCCGGTCTCGTGCATGGCGACCAGATCCGAGTTCGGCCGCCACATCAGTGTCGGGCACATGGCGTGATAAGCTTCGACCAAGAGGTCGGCATCGTTTCGTTCGCGCGCGATTTTCACCAGCTCGTCGGCGAGCGCCGAGCCCTCGCCCCAATTGCCCGATATCGCTGAATGAAACCAAACGCCCCAGGTGGCGAGAAAGAGTTCGCGGCCACGGTCCGGCAGCGCGCGGCTGAGCGTTAGCGCCCGCCGATAGTGCGCTGCCGCTTCGGTGGACGTGGGGCCGATCCCGATGATTTGCGCCAGACCAAGCCCAAGACTGACCTCAAGCTCCAGCTCGTCACGCTGGCGCCCTTCCGGCAATGCCAGCGCAAGACGCAGCGCATTCGTGTAATGCGCCATCGACTCTTTCATCGCGAAGCGGCGCAGATCGCGATCGGCGGCCTGTTGCCAGTATTTGATCGCTTTCTCGTTCTGCGCCGCACGCTCGAACTGCTGTGCGACCACTTCCGGCGTGGTCTTGACCGCATCGGGGAATCGCTTCTCCAGCACCAGCGCGATAGCCGAATGAAGCTGCTGGCGGCGCCCGCGCAGCATGGTCGAATAGGCGGCGTCCTGGATCAGCGCGTGCTTGAAGGTATAGATCGCGTTGGGCGGCGTACCGCGCAGGAAAACAAGCTCCGCCTCGGCGAGCCGCGCCAGGGCGTCTTGCAGGACCAAGTCGGGCAGGCCGGCAACAGCGGCCAGTACTTCGTAGGAAAATTCTCGCCCGATTGCGGCGCCGATTTGCAAAACCTCACGGGCAGAGCCGAGCCGGTCGACGCGCGCCATCAGCGAGGCTTGCAGCGTGCTTGGAATGGCGAGCGGCTGCGCGGGCTGGTCGCCGACGTTCTGACCGCTTGCAGCCTGCAATTCTTCGCTTTCCAGGACGGACTTGGTCAGTTCCTCGACGAACAGCGGCACGCCGTCGGTGCGCTCGACGATCTGCTGAAGAAGCTCGGGCGGCAACGCCTTGCCGCCGCTGACGTGACCGACCAGCATGGCGCGCTCGCGCTGGGAGAGGCGGTTGAGCGAGACCATGGTGACGTGCGGCAGACCGGCCCACGGCGGCTGATAGTCAGGACGAAGCGTTATGACGAGCAGGATTGGAAGCGTTTGCAGGCGCTCGATGATCAGCGTCAGCAATTCGACCGAGGTCGGGTCGGCCCAATGTGCATCCTCGAACAGCATCAGCGCCGGTTGCTGCCGCGCCACCGCTTCGAGCTGTGCGATCAGTGCGGCAAGGACAAGCCGGCGCTTGCGCTGCGGATCGCGGTCGGCCGGATCGGCTGCTCGCGTGACGGGCAAGCCCAACAGTTCCGCCAGCGGCTCGATGTCGGCGCCGCCATCGTCCGCCGCCAACAGCCTTTCGAGCTTGGCGCGTTTATCGGCCGGCGTGTCGTCGCGGGTAAAACCGGCGGCATGCGCAAGCTGGCCCATGATCGGCTGTAACGCGCTGCCCTGGTGATGCGCTTCGCAAAAATAACGAAGGCACACATGAGGCTCGTTCTTGATGCTTTCTTCGAGCGCCGCGGTCAGGCGCGATTTGCCGATGCCCGCTTCGCCCGCCAGCAGGACGACGCGGCCTTCGTTCTCCTTGATCTGCTGCCAGCGCCGCCGCAGCAATTCCATTTCCTCTTCGCGCCCGACCAGCGGCGTCAGGCTTACTGCCTGTAACGCTTCGAAGCGGCCCGCTGTCGTGCGCTCGCGCACCACCCGGAAGGCGCTCACCAGGTCGTCGAAGCCCTTGAGCCGTGCCGGCTCGATCGCGTCGTATTCGAAGGATTCGCCGGCAAGCCGCCGCGTGGTGGCGGAGATCACGACCGAATTCGGCGCGGCGGCCGATTGCAACCGCGCCGCGAGGTTCGGCGTCTCACCAACGACCTTGCGCTCCTGCGCGTCGCCAGCGCCGGCAAGCTCGCCGACCACGACTAGGCCGGTAGCGATGCCGACGCGCACCTGATGGCGGCCGTGCACGACGAAGCGTTCCTTCATGGCGTCGGCGAGTTCGAGCGCGGCGCGCACGGCGTTTTCGGCGTCGTCCTCATGCGCTTCCGGATAGCCGAAATAAACCATCACGCCGTCGCCCAGGTACTGCGCGACGTAGCCACCTAACCGGGTGACGACGTCGGCAGCGAGCCGGTGATAGGCGGCGATGACTTCGCGCAGATCCTCCGGATCAAGCCGGGTGGACAATGCGGTCGAGCCGACGAGATCGCAGAACATCACCGTGAGTTGGCGGCGCTCGGCGGAAACCGCAGGGCGCCCCACGGCCGCCGGGGCAGGCGCGGCAACCGGTGCGGCAGCGGCCGCTTCGCCAAGCTTGCCGCCGCATTGCGCGCAGAAGCGCGAGTTCGCAGCATTGACGTGGCCACATGCCGCGCATGCCAGGGCCTGCGGCACGCCGCATGCGGGGCAGAAGCGGCTGTCGGCTGGGATGTCTTTGCCGCAATTTGAGCAGGTTTTTGTCGTGGCCATAACCAATCATACAGCGGGCGTGCGGTGCGGGGGAGCGTCACATCGCCGTCACTCTTGACCGTTACAGGAGTTCCCGCGCCGGCGCTCGTCCCACCGCCGTCGTGGCCACGATGAGCGGCGACGCCGGAAGAACGCGCGCCGTCCATTCGTGGTGGGTTCCATGTCCGGTCGACGTTCGACCACAGCGTTTGGTCCCGCTCCGACAAAGGCCCGGCCGAGGCCGGGCCCGAAGTTTTGCCCCGCTTCGACGAAGGCCGCACTGAGGGCCTTCCTATTTTCCCGGTCAATTACAGCCAATTTGACCCTTGGTGACGCGGAGGCGGGCCGCCTGCTATGAAGCACGCCCGACGGTTGGCGATCGCTTGGACCAAGCCCCGCCGCAACGCCAGGAAAGGACTCCGAATTGGTTGCGGTCGGCGATGCGGCTTTGCCGGAACGGCGCTATGCGTTGGCGGTCGCCGCCACGATTGTCGTTCTCGTCGGCGTTCGTCTCGTCTGCGCGGCGATCACGCCGTTAAGCTTCGATGAAAGCTTGTATTGGGTGTGGTCGAAACACATTGCCGGCGGCTATTACGACCATCCGCCGGTCAACCCGATCCTCATTCGGCTTGGCACGACGCTGTTCGGCAATTCCCAGTTCGGCGTGCGTGTTTTCAACGTCTTGCTCGCCTTGCCCGCGAGCTGGGCACTGTGGCGCTCCGCCGCCATCCTGTTCAAAGACGAAAAGGTCGGCGCGACCGCGGCGCTCTACTTCAATCTGACGCTGGTCATGGCGGTGGGCTCGCTGCTCTCGACCCCCGATAATGCCGTCGTCGTGGCGACGATTTTCCTGCTGCTGACGCTGGTGCAGCTCAACGCGACCGGACGCGGCGAATGGTGGCTTGCAATCGGCGTCGCTTTCGGCGTCGGCATGTTGTCGAAATACACCACGATCTTTTTCACCGTCAGCATCCTCGCCTGGCTGTTGCTGGTGCCCGATCTGCGCAAATGGTTGGCGACGCCGTGGCCGTGGATTTCCGGACTGATCGCGCTTGCGGTGTTCTCGCCGACGCTGATCTGGAACGCGGAGCATCATTGGGCTTCGGTTCTCTATCAATACAATCGCCTGGTCGTGCACGAATGGTCGTTGCGCTATCTCGGCGAACTCATTCTCACCGAATTCGGATTGGTGACGCCGCCGATTTTCGTGCTCGGCTGCATGGGCGTTGCCGCACTTTTGCGCGGCATGGGTGGGACGTACGCCGCGCGCGTTCTGATCAACGCGATGATCTGGCCGATCGCCCTCTATTTTATCTGGCACACCTTCCACGGGCGGGTCGAAGGCAATTGGCCGGAGCCGATGCATCCGGCCTTCGTCATTGCAGCGGCAATTGCCGCGGAAACGATTCAATGGCCGGGCGGATGGGCGCCGGTCGCCTACTGGTCGCGGCGGGTGGCGGTGCCGGTCGGCCTGATCTTTGCCGCCTTCATCTACGCGCAAGCGGTATTCGGCGTGCTTCCGCTCGGCGCCGTCGATCCGACGGCACGCGCCTTGGGCGCCGGCTGGAAGGAACTGGCCGTGCAGATGGACGCGGTACGCAGCCGTCTCGGCGCGCCGATCGTGCTGACCATGGATTACGGTTTGGCCGCCTGGCTCGAATTTTATTTGCCGTCGCATCCGCCGGTCGAGCAGATCAACGGGCGCATTCGCTACGTCAACGCGCCCGAGCCCGATCCCGCGCTGTTTCGCGGCCCGATTATGTTTGTTTGTCGCGGCGACTGCGGCGACCTGTCGGCGATCCGTAACCGCTTCACGACGGTAGAGTTTGCGGCGACCTTGGCGCGGTCGCGGCACGGCATACCGATCGAGGACTACAGCATCTACAAGTTAGCCGGGCCGATCGGTCCGCCGCTCGATCCGCCGTAAATCCATTGACAGCGCAAGCGCCTAATGCAACGGCAGGCGCACTGAGCGGGGGTGGAGGAGATCTGATCGGTGGCTGTGGACGCGCGCAATCGTCCGGTTCTTTCCATCGTCGCGCCTTGCTTCAATGAAGAGCGGGGCGTTGAGGAATTTCACCGCCGCATGACGGCCGCCGCGCAAGCGACTGTCGGCTCCGATTACGAATTGGTCTTGCTCAACGACGGTTCCACCGATCGCACCTGGGCGATCATGGCCGATCTGGTGCGCCGCGATCCGCACGTGGTGGCGATCAATCTTTCGCGCCGTCACGGCCATCAGCTGGCGATTACCGCCGGCCTCTACACCTGCCGTGGCGAGCGTATTCTGACCATTGACGCCGATTTGCAGGATCCGCCCGAATTGCTCGGCGAGATGTGGCGGTTGATGCAGAGCGCCGATGCCGACGTGGTCTACGGCCTTCGCCGCGAGCGGCAGGGCGAAGGCGTACTCAAGCGCGGCTCCGCGGCGTTGTTCTATCGGCTGATGCAGCGTGTCGGCTACGCCGACCTGCCGGTTGATGCCGGCGATTTCCGTCTGATGACGCGCCGGGTGCTGGATATTCTCAACAGCATGCCGGAGCAGCATCGCTTCATCCGCGGCATGGTGAGCTGGATCGGACTCCGTCAGGTGCCGATCGCCTACGATCGGGCGCCGCGTCACGCCGGCGAAAGTCATTATCCGCTGACGAGAATGATCGGGCTTGCTTTCGATGCGTTGACGTCGTTCTCGATCATGCCGCTGCGGCTGGCGTCCTATCTCGGGCTCATTCTCGGGGTTTTGAGTATTCTGGCGCTTGGTTACACGCTGGGCAGTTGGGCGCTCGGCCGCGTCGTCGAGGGCTGGACCAGCTTGTTGACCGTGGTGTTGATCCTCGGCTCGACCCAACTCATTTTGTTCGGCCTGCTCGGCGAATATGTCGGGCGCATGTACCTGGAGACCAAGCGGCGGCCGCTGTTCGTCATCGATCAGGTTCTCACCCAGCAGGTCCCGGCGGCCGGGCAACATGATGCAGCGCGCGAGCGCGCGAGCATTCCCGGCGACGTCGGTTAGGTTTGCGTAAGCAAAAGGCCCGGGATTTCTCCCGGGCCTTCGCATTTCCATCGCGTCGATGGACTGATTAGAAGTCCATCCCGCCGCCACATCGAAGTCGGCTGCTGCCGACTTCGATCACTTCAAGAAGCAGGTGGCGGCTTTCGATGGGCTTCCGTTAGAAGTCCATCCCGCCGCCACATCGAAGTCGGCTGCTGCCGACTTCGATCACTTCAAGAAGTCACGGCGTTTTGGAATGGATTTCGTTTTAGAAATCCATTCCACCGCCGCCCGGCGGCATGGCCGGCATGGAGTCTTTCCTCTTCGGCAGTTCGGCCACCATCGCCTCAGTGGTGATGAGGAGGCCGGCGACCGAAGATGCGCCTTGCAGAGCCTGACGCACGACCTTGGTCGGGTCGATGATGCCCTTCTTCACCATGTCGACGTATTCGCCGCCCTGGGCGTCGAAGCCGTAGCCATAGTTCGAGTTCTCCAGGATCTTGCCGACAATGACGGAGCCGTCTTCACCGGCATTGGTGGCGATCTGGCGGGCCGGAGCTTGCAGCGCCTTGCGCACGATCTCGACGCCGGTCTTCTGGTCGTCGTTGTGCGTGCGCACCTTCTTGAGCGCCTCGCTGGCGCGCAGCAGCGCGACGCCGCCGCCCGGGAGAACGCCTTCCTCGACCGCGGCCCGGGTCGCATGCATCGCGTCATCGACGCGATCCTTGCGCTCCTTCACCTCGATCTCGGTGGCGCCGCCGACGCGGATTACCGCGACGCCGCCGGCGAGCTTGGCAAGCCGCTCTTGCAGCTTCTCACGGTCGTAGTCCGAGGTGGTCTCCTCGATCTGCGCCTTGATCTGGCTGATGCGGTCCTCGATGTCCTTCTTCTTGCCACCGCCGTTGACGATCGTGGTGTTTTCCTTGTCGATCATCACCTTCTTGGCTTTGCCGAGCATGGCGATCGTGACGTTCTCGAGCTTGATGCCCAGATCTTCACTGATCGCCTGGCCGCCGGTGAGGACGGCGATGTCCTGCAACATGGCCTTGCGGCGATCGCCGAAGCCCGGCGCTTTCACCGCGGCGACTTTGAGGCCGCCGCGCAGCTTGTTGACCACGAGCGTGGCCAGCGCCTCGCCTTCCACGTCCTCGGCGACGATCAGAAGCGGCTTGCCGGTCTGCACGACTGCCTCCAGCAGCGGGAGCAGTTCGTTCAGCGCCGAGAGCTTCTTCTCGTTGATGAGGATGTAGGGGTCTTCCATTTCAACGCGCATCTTGTCCGCGTTGGTGATGAAGTAGGGCGAGATATAGCCGCGGTCGAACTGCATGCCTTCGACGACGTCGAGCTCGGTCTCGAGGCTTTTCGCCTCTTCCACCGTGATCACGCCTTCGTTGCCGACCTTTTCCATCGCCTTGGCGAGGTAGTCGCCGATTTCTTTGTCGCCGTTGGCGGAGATGGTGCCGACCTGAGCGATTTCGGCGTTCGAGGTGACCTTCTTGGAGTTCTTCTTGAGCTCCTCGACGACGGTCTCGACCGCGAGGTCGATGCCGCGCTTGAGGTCCATCGGGTTCATCCCGGCGGCAACCGCCTTGGAACCTTCTTTGACGATCGCGGCGGCAAGCACCGTTGCGGTCGTGGTGCCGTCACCGGCGATGTCGGAGGTCTTCGAGGCGACCTCGCGGACCATCTGTGCGCCCATGTTCTCGAACTTGTCCTCAAGCTCGATTTCCTTGGCGACGGTGACGCCGTCCTTGGTGATGCGGGGAGCGCCGAACGACTTGTCCAGCACGACGTTGCGGCCTTTGGGGCCGAGCGTCACGCGCACCGCATTGGCGAGAATGTCGACGCCGCGCAACATCTTATCGCGCGCATCGACCGAGAATCTGACTTCCTTGGCAGCCATTTTTATCTACTCCGTTTGATATGTTTTGTGGGCGTTGAGCGTCACGCGGCCTTCCTCTTGGCCACCGGCTCGTCGAGCACGCCCATGATGTCTGACTCCTTCATGATCAGGAGTTCCTGACCGTCGATCTTGACCTCGGTGCCCGACCATTTGCCGAACAGCACGCGGTCGCCGACCTTGATGTCGATCGGGATGAGCTTGCCGTTCTCGTCGCGGCCACCCGGGCCGACGGCGGTGACTTCGCCCTGCGAGGGCTTTTCCTTGGCGGTGTCGGGGATGATGATGCCGCCGGTGCTCTTCTCCTCGGCATCGATGCGCTTGACGACGACGCGGTCGTGAAGCGGACGAAACTTCATGGTATCCTCCTAGGATATTGAATTGGCTAGAGTTTTTAGATCTGAACGATCCCTTCGGGTCTCCCCTCGTTGATCGCTTGACTGCGACATGGGGCGAAAAAATCGGCCCGCAAGAGGCGTCGGC
>DATKRE010000144.1:0-3018 GCA_035532335.1 Xanthobacteraceae bacterium
GCGCTGGCGCTTGCCGTGCTGATCGTGACCATCGTCGCCGGCAATCGTTGGGCGCTGAATTTTATGCACGTGATGTGCGGCGTGTTGTGGACCGGGATCGACCTGTTCATGGGTTTCGTCGTCGGCCCGATCATCCGGACCCTGCCGTTCGAGGCGCGGCGCGCCATCGTGGTCAGGCTGCTGCCGAAGACGCTGTTCCTGATGCCGACGCTGGCCGTCGTCACCGGCACCGCCGGCTGGTTTCACGCCAAACAGCTCGGCTTCCTCGATCTACCGTGGCCGCAATATGGCTGGGTGCTGGCGGCGCTGGTGATCGTCGCGATCCTGACCGTGCAGGGTATCGGCGTGCTGCTGCCGGCCAATCTTTTGGCCTATCTGGAGATGCGCAAGCCCGCGCCCGATCTGCCGCGCATCGGCGCCCTGATGCGCCGCTACTTCTACGCTACGTCGTTCCAGGGCGTGTTGCAGGTGGCGATCGTCGTGGTGATGGCAAAATTCGTCACCGGCCTTTGACCCGGCACCGCCGCCAATGAACAACGCTCACGCCGGAAACTATCCGCTCGAACAGCGCACCGGCGAAATCGAGCGCCTCCTGGTGCAGGGGCAGGCGATGGCGCCGGACACGCTCGCCATGCTCGACCGGTTCGGTTCGATGCAGGGCTGGCGCTGCCTCGATATTGGCTGCGGGCCGCGCGGCATCACCGATTTGCTCGGCGCCCGCGTCGGCGCCAGCGGCCGTGTCGTCGGCCTCGACATGAATCCCGGTTTTCTCGAGTTTGCGCGCCGGCAAGGGGCGGCCAACACCGAATTCAAGAACGGCGACGCCTACGGCACCGGCCTCCCCGACTGCAGCTTCGACCTGGTGCATATGCGCTTTGTCGCCTCCACCGCCGGCGATCCCGAACGGCTATTGCGCGAAGCCAAACGGCTCGCCAAACCGGGCGGCATTGTCGCCTTGCAGGAGCCCGACGGCTCGACGCTGCATTGTTATCCGCCGCATCCCACCTTCGACCGGCTCAAATCCGTGCTGCTCGACGTATTCACGGGCGTCGGCGCCGATCTCGAACTGGCACGCAGGCTTTACTTCGTGGTGCGGCAGGCGGGCTTGCGTGACGTCCAGTACCGGACGGCGCTCATCGGCGTGCGCTCGACCGATCCGATGGTCGATTACCTGCCGTCGACGGTCGAGTCGCTGCGCGCCGCGGCGCTCAAGCTCGGACTGATTGGGGAAAGCGATCTCGATACGGCGCTCGCCGAATGCCGCCGGCATCTCGCCAAGCCTGACAGCTCATTCACGATGTACGCCGTGGCGCAGGTGTGGGGCCGGACGGCCGCCTGACGACGAGATCGCGGCGCAGCAGGCGCCGTTCGTTGGGGCACTCTTAGTTGGAAGCCGGGTGCAGCAGGATGGCGACAGCGGCGACGACAACCGCCAGCCAGGCGGCAATCAGCAGGATGCCGCCGGTCGGCGCGGCCATCGGAAACAGCCGATGCCCGATGAAGGCGCGGGCCGCGATGTCGCCGGCGAACAGGCTTGCACCCGCCACCCAGCCGATCAGCGCCACGACCATGAGCGGCCGCGATACCAAGCCCAGGTGCGCCAGCGCGGCGCCACCGAGGATCGCGGCGGCGTGAAACAGCAGCATATAGGGAGCGCCGCCGAGATCGAGACGGGGCGTCCCATGCGCGCCGGCCGCCGCGAGCATGACGCCGCTCGCGCCCATCAGGCCGGCAAGCGCGATCAGAATCAGGAGAGCCACGATTAAGCGTCCGTTGTGCTGTCTGCGCAGAACGATATTACGCCGTGGCCCCGGCGTCTACCGTCAACACCGTGCCGGTGATGTTGCGCGCCTTGTCGCCGAGCAAAAACTCGACCGCGTTGGCGACGTCCTCGACCTCGGCTAAACGACGAAGCGCGGTACGGCGCATGATCTTCTGCAGCGTCTCGCGGTCGAAGCCGTGCGTCATGTCGGTCGCCAGAAACCCCGGTGCCACCGCGTTGACGTTGACGCCGAAGCGGCCGACCTCGCGGGCAAGCGAGCGGGTCATGCCGATCATCGAGGTCTTGGTCGCGGCATAGGCGGCAAGCCCGCTGTAGCCGGTGAAGCCGATAATCGAGGCGACGTTGACGATGCGGCCGGCGCCGTCCGCCATCATGCTGCGCACCACGTATTTGGTGAGCACCAGCGGCGACAGCGTATTGACCCGCACCTGCTCCTCGAGCTTGGAATTATGCATGGTCGCGAGCGCGCCGGCGTGACCGATGGCGGCATTGTTGACCAGCCCGTACAGCGGGCCGAATTCCTTGCGCAGGCCACGCACCAGTTCCGGGATCTTGTCGATCACGCCGAGATCGAACGGCGCGAAATGCAGCGTGCCCGCCGCGTTGCGATCGGCCACCGCCATCGCCGCCGTCAGTTCCTTGCTTTTGCCGCGCGCGAGCGCGATCACCGTATAACCGGCGACCGCGAGCGTCTGCGCGATAGCCAGCCCCAGCCCGCGGCTACCGCCGGTCACCAGCACGTTGCGCTTCGTCTCGGGCTTGCTCTTGAGCATCGGTTTCTCGTCCTAGTGGTCCGATTCTAACATTCGCATCCGTATTCGGCACCCTCTCATGCGAATGTCAGAATCAAAAGGACCACCAGCAAATATAAAGGCTTAGTGGAGCTTTGGGATTTGACATTCGCTTCGCGAGTTTGCCGCCAGGCGGGTAGCGAATGTCAAAACCGCTCCACTAGCGCCGCAGCAGCTTGCCCGTCGCCGCGACGTTGAGCGCGGCGACGAAGCTGATGGCTGCCGGCACTTTGTGACGCGGCAGCTCGGCATGGCAGAACTTCAAAATATCGTCCTTGAGCGCGATCTCCCGGCCGTTGCCGGCGTGTGTGTCGGCCTTGAGAACCACGTCGGCGACCACCACCGAGCCGGTCACCGGGCTTTGCCGGCGCCGCACCAGCGACATCCGCACCGACGGATGCCGGTTGATCACCGCTTCGACCTCCTCGGGATGAACCTTCAGCC
>DATKRE010000145.1:0-8106 GCA_035532335.1 Xanthobacteraceae bacterium
TTTCTTGTCGGTCGTGGCGGCCAATAGCTTTCGGAACGTCAGCATTTCGCCAAACACGCTCGCGGTTTCGGCAAGCGTCAGCGGCGTCGGCGCCATCAGCGCGCCGTTCGGCGCCGCCAGCACCTGATGCACGCCGTGACCCAATTCGTGCGCGAGCGTCATCACGTCGCGCGGTTTACCCTGATAGTTGAGCAGTACATACGGATGCGCCGACGGCGTCGTCGGATGCGCAAAGGCGCCGGGCGCCTTGCCCGGGCGAACCGGAGCGTCGATCCATTTGTCGGTGAAGAACTGCTCGGCGATTTCCGCCATCTTCGGCGAAAATGCCCCGTAAGCGGTCAGCACCGTGTTGCGCGCCTCGGTCCAACCGACCGTGCGCGTCGGCACTTGCGGCAACGGCGCGTTGCGATCCCAATGCGGCAATCGCTTTTTGCCGAACCAACGCGCTTTGAGCGCATAATAACGGTGCGACAGCCGCGGATAGGCGGCGCGCACGGCGGCCACCAGTGCCTCTATCACTTCGCGCTCGATCCGATTGTCGAGGTGCCGGGCGTCGGCGATGTCGGCAAAGCCGCGCCAGCGGTCGGAGATTTCCTTGTCCTTGGCCAGCGTGTTGGTGATGAGCGCAAATTCCTGCACATGATCCTTGAAGGTCGTCGCCAGCGCCTGCGCGGCGGCTTTGCGCTTTGCACCTGAGCGATCCTGCAAAAGCGTCAGCACCGGCTCGATGGCGAGCGATTTGCCGGCGACCTTGAAGCGCAATTTGGCGATGGTGGCGTCGAATTGCCGGTTCCAAGCGGAATACGCCGTCATCGACTTCTCGTGGAACAGTTGTTCGACGCGATCCTCGAGTTGATAGGGCCGGTAGCGGCGGACGTCCTCAAGCCACGGCCGGTAGTGGCCAAGCGCCGGCTCGTGCATCGCGGCTTCGAGTAGCGCGTCGTCGATGCGGTTGAGTTCGAGCGAGAAAAACAACAGGTGGGTCGACGCCGCGGTGAGCCGCTCCTGCACATCGCCGTAGAACTTGGTGCGCGCCGGGTCGACCGTGTTGCCGGCATGCAGGAGGCCGGCATACGAGCCAAGGCGGCCCATCAGGTCGTCAATCGTCTCATAGCGGCGAACCGCCTGTGCGAACGTCGCGCCGGCCTGTGCGGAGCGGGCGATCTCGTCGAGCTTGCCCTTGTAGTCGTTCTCGAAAGCCAGGCTTTCGGCGTCGGCGCGATCGAGGTCGCGTTTGATCGCCGGATCGTCCAGACCGGAATAAAGGTCGGCCAAATTCCACTCGGGCAGAGAGCCAAGCGGGTTCTTTCGAGCGAGCGACGGCTGGGTTTTAGTCCGCCGTCCCGCCGCCTTCGTTTTTGCCATTGTTTTGCAGTGTCCGCGGTGGAATCGTTTGCCTGACCGGTTATTCATGTGGCGCAGCGCCTATGCATGCGCAAGACCGCGCAAAAGACCGTGCGCAAGACCGCGACCGCGCGAGGCTTCCGTTCGACCATGGCAAAAGTGCTCATTCCGATCCCGAGCAAGGATTTCGACCCGAGCGAAGTCGCCATCAGCTGGAGCGTGCTCAAACGCCTCGGCCATTCCATCGTCTTTGCCACGCCCGACGGAAAGCCCGGCGCGGCCGACGATCTGATGCTCACCGGTCAGGGGCTCGATTTCTGGGGCTTCATTCCCGGATTGAAGCGCTTCACCGCAGTCGGCCGATTGATGCGGGCCAATGCCGAAGCGCGCGCAGCCTATGCGAAGATGCAGGAGGATCCGGCGTTCAAATCGCCGCTGCAATGGCGGCAAGTCCGCGGCGAGGATTTCGATGGCCTGCTGCTGTCCGGCGGGCACCGCGCGCGCGGCATGCGGCAATATCTCGAAAGCGACATTTTGCAGAAGCTGGTGGCACAATTTTTCGCCGCCGATCTGCCGGTCGGCGCCATTTGTCACGGCGTCCTCCTCGCCGCTCGAAGCCGCACCGCCGATGGCCGTTCAGTGCTGTTCGGACGCCGCACCACGGCGCTGACCTGGGCACTGGAACGCGCGGGCTGGCGGGTCGGCCGTATCGTCCGCTTCTGGGACCCGAACTATTATCGCACCTACGAAGAAAAGCCCGGCGAGCCCGAAGGTTTTATGTCGGTGCAGCAGGAGATCACCCGCGCGCTGGCTCGTCCCGCCGACTTTCTCGATGTACCCACCGACGCGCCCGATTACCGCCGCAAGACGAGCGGCATGACCCGCGACACCTGGGAGGACGATCGGGCCGCGTTCGTGGTCGGCGACGGCAACTACATCTCGGCCCGCTGGCCCGGCGACGCGCACACCTTCGCCAAGGAATTTGCCGGCCGGCTCGGTGTGCCGAAAGCGTAGTTAAGCCGCACAATTTTCAATCGTCGTATTTGGCGGGCTTGGTCTCGGTCAGGAACACCCACAGCAGCGCCGTTGCAGCGACAGCGATGGCGGCGAGCGGCAAGTAGCCGATCCTCGGTCCGAACGCCTGAAACAGAAAACCCGTCGCGCTCATGCTCACGGACGCGGCAATGCCGCTCATCGCGCCCACCGCACCGACGGCGAGATTAAACCGGCCGGTGTTCGCGGTCAGGTCGCTGATCACCAGCACGGTGAGCCCGCCGATGGTCGCGCCGCTGATTCCGCTCAAAATCTGGCCAATCACCAAACCCGAATAGTTGGCGGTGGCGGCCAGCAGCAGAGCGCGGATCGGCTCGATGCCAAAACCGATCAGCAACAGCGGCCGGCGGCCGCGCTTCTCGGCATGAAAGCCGACCCATGGCGCCAGAACAGCCACGACGACCTGCGGCACGATAATCAGGACCGACATCCAGATCGCAGCATTTGCGTGCATCTCGATGGCAACTTTTTCTCCGATCAACGGCAACATGGAAGCGTCGGCGAGCTGAAACAGCAGCGTCGCCGCGGTGAACAAAACGAGCTTGCGATTTTTCGCCAGATCGAGGACGCCGACGATACCGGCGGTTTGCTGTTTGCCGGCCGGGGCATTGCGTGCCCTGGCGTAATCGATTTCCTCGCCGCGGATGCAAGCGAGCGCAATCCATGGCCGCGCGATGAAACCGGGAATGGCGATGTTCGGCGACTGCGTGCATGGACGGCAAAGTACCAAACGCGACCGGCGACCTTCGGTTCCCTGCGTCCGAGTAACGCGTTGTCGGCAAAGTAAGGTTGGCTTTAGTCAACGACCGACCAAGCAGCGCGAACACTCCGATTCCGATGGCACAACCGGCGGCGAGACATCCTTGACTGAGAACGACGCCCTCGAGTTCGTGCGAACCTCCATCGGCTCGGTTTGGGCCCTGGAGCTATTGGTGCTGCTGAGACGGGAACCGGTGCGATCGTGGCCGCTCGACCTGATGATCCACGAGTCGCGCAGTAGCGTCGTTGCGGTCAGCCACGCGATTCAAATGCTGGAAAATGCCGGTTTGGTCGTGCAGACCGCGCCGCGCGAGTACCGGTATCGGCCGACAACGCCTACGCTCGATGCGATCGGCGATTTGGTGCAGAAAATCTATTCAAACAAACCGTCCGCGGTTATTTCGGCGATCTTCGACCTTCCGAACGACCAGCTCAGAACGTTCGCCCAGGCATTCAAATTGAAAGAATAACGCGCGCCATGAAACCAATTCCATGACACTCCTCGCACCGATCGTATATTTGCTTTGCTTCCTCACCAGCGCCGTCTGCGGATGGCTTCTGGTCCGAAGCTTTGTGCGCAACCGCACGCGGCTATTATTATGGAGTGCGGCATGCTTCGTCTTG
This sequence comes from Xanthobacteraceae bacterium, assembly GCA_035532335.1. Lineage (GTDB taxonomy): Bacteria > Pseudomonadota > Alphaproteobacteria > Rhizobiales > Xanthobacteraceae > BOG-931. The sequence continues at coordinate 3,781 of DATKRE010000145.1, forward strand.
CTTGCCGTCAACAACCTGCTCGTCGTGATCGATTTGATGGTTCTGCCGTCGATCGATCTTAATCCGTTCCGGCTTGGCGCCGGACTCGCTGCCGTCTCGACATTGCTGTTCGGCTTTGTCTGGGAACTCGATTAGGAAAATCCCATGGACGATTTTTTTGGCGGCATGATTACGATGGGGTTCCTTGTCGCCGGCCTGTTTTTCTTGCGCTTCTGGCGGCGAACCGCCGATGTTCTGTTCGCGGTGTTCGCCGCCGCCTTTTGGCTATTCGCGCTCAATCAGGCGCTGTTGACGCTCTTGAAGGTGCCCAATGTGCCGGGCAGCGCCGCGTCGGCATTCAGTTGGATCTTCCTGCCGCGGATCGCCGCCTTCGGTCTGCTGATCCTGGCGATTTTGGCAAAAAATTCCGACCGGACGCGAAACAAATAGCCGGCGCGCGGCGCCACGGTCGAGTTAACACCCTCTTAAATCTCCTCGGCCACAGTGACCCGAAACGGCACACCTGCCGCTTCAAACCACCGAGGAATTGATGGCTGTTCTCATCGTCGATGACGATCCCGTGCAATGCCGGCTGCTCGAAGGCATGCTGCAAAAATTCGGCTACGAAACCACGGTGATCGACAACGGCGACGCGGCGCTGGCGTTCTTGACCGGCGCCGACGGAGCCCGCATCGACTGTGTGATCCTCGATCTGGTGATGCCCAACCTCGACGGCCTCGGCGTACTGGGCAGATTGCGCCAAGCCGCGATCAACGTGCCGGTGATCGTGCAAACCGCGCACGGCGGCATCGACAATGTCGTCTCGGCGATGCGCGCAGGCGCCGTCGATTTCGTCGTCAAGCCGATCGGCGCCGAGCGTCTGCAGGTGAGCTTGCGAAACGCGCTCACCACCAGCGCGCTCGAGGGCGAGCTCAATCGCATCAAACATAGCCGGTCCGGCACGCTCGGTTTTAAGGACATCATCACCAAAAGCCCGGCCATGCACGCTGTGCTGCGGATGGCCGAGAAAGCGGCGGCGTCCACCATCCCGGTGCTGGTCGCCGGTGAATCCGGCGTCGGCAAGGAGCTGATCGCGCGCGCGATCCACGGCTCCGGCGAGCGGGGGAGCAAACCGTTCGTCGCGGTGAATTGCGGAGCGATGCCGGAAAATCTCGTCGAGTCGATCCTGTTCGGCCATGAGAAAGGCTCGTTCACCGGCGCGACCGAGCGTCACGTCGGCAAATTTGTCGAAGCGTCCGGCGGCACCCTGTTCCTCGACGAGGTCGGCGAATTGCCGCTCGCGGCCCAGGTCAAACTCCTGCGCGCCATTCAGGAAGGTGAGGTCGAGCCGGTCGGGGCGCGCAAGCCATCGAAAGTCGATGTCAGGATTGTATCCGCCACCAACCGCGACCTGATTGCCGACGTCAAAGAAGGCCGTTTCCGCGAGGACTTGTTTTATCGGCTGCACGTCTTTCCGATTACAGTCCCGCCATTGCGCGGCCGGCCGGCCGACATTCCCGCCCTCGCCCGACATTTCCTGGCGCTGTTTGCGGCCGAGGAAGGAAAGCGCATCCGTCAGATCGCCCCGGAGGCGCTCCAGCTGCTGTCGTCGTATCGCTGGCCCGGTAATATCCGCCAGCTTGAGAATGCGGTGTTCCGCGCCGTCGTGCTGGCCGAGGGCGACAGTATCGGCGTCAGCGAATTTCCGCAGGTTACCGCCAACATTGCGGCGCCGGCGCCCGCCCTAATTCTAGGACAGGTTGAAGAACTGCCGGAATACGCCACCGAGTCGCTATCGGGCTCGGAAGAGCCCGCGCCGTTGCCGTTACAGACCAGCGCTTTCCAGCCGGACGCCGTGCCGCTTTTGAACACCGACGGCGATGTGCGGCCGCTGGACGAGATTGAGGCAGACCTCATCCGGTATGCAATTACCCACTACCAAGGCCAGATGTCGGAAGTGGCGCGACGCCTGCAGATCGGGCGTTCGACGCTCTATCGCAAGCTGGAAGCGCTCGGTATCGGTGCCGGCGAGCAGGCCGAACCCGAAAGCGTGGCCGCAGAGCGACAGGCACGGAAAATTGCGTGAATTGGGCGCGACAGGCCTTCCCGCATCAGGACAAAGCAGGCTCCCTGACGTAAGGTGAGCCGGAAAACTTAAGGCCTAGGTCCGCAAAATTGACGCGGTTGGAGACGATAGCTCCCAATCCGAGTTGAAAGTCGTGCTGGCCCCGTGTCGCCGGCGCCAAAGGAGATTTTCGCAATGTCCGGCGTCCGTTTCGACCGGTTTTTGACCTCGACCGCTGTCGCACTTCTGCTCTCCGGCGTCTCAATCGGCGCGTTTGCCGAACCGAAAGCCGGTTTGACCACCGCCTCCGCAATGGCGACGCCGGCGGTGGCGGCTCCTTCGGCCCCGGCAAGCGAAGCCGAGCCGGCTGCGAAGGCTCCCGCACCCGCGAACGAGAGCACGCCGTCTGCGGTTCCGGCCAAACCTGAAGCAGCAGCGGACCAGCCCGCCGGCACACCGAGCAAGCCACAGGTCGATTCGGCCCAACCGGCCGCGGCAACAGCAACGAGCGAACAACCGGCAGCGCCGGCGACCGCTGAAGCGCCGGCCGCAGCACCGCAACCGCCAGCGCCAGCGCCAGCCACCGCTGATACTGCGGTCGCACCACCACAACCGACCGCCGCGACCGGTGGTGACGAAGTTCCGTCAGCCACGGCAGCGACGCCTGCGCCAAGCGCGGTTGTCGATGCCGATGCGGCGGTCACCGAGCAATTGCGCGATCTCGCAAACGGCAAATTCGACCGCGTCATCGGCGGCAAAAAAGAGCGGGCTGCCATCGAGGCGTTTTACTCACCGCGCAACTACGCGCCGCTGTGGATCACGGACGGCACGCCGAACGCGAGCGCGACCGCGGCGATCAGTTATCTCGGGCAAGTTGGCGCCGACGGTCTCGATCCGGCCGATTATCCGGTGCCGAATTTCGCCTCGGCAAACGACCCGGCGGCGCTCGCGGAGGCTGAAATCAGACTGACGACGTCGGTCGTGGCCTATGTGCACCACGCGCAAGTCGGCCGCGTCCATTGGAGCCGTGTCAGCGGCGACATTTCCTACGACCAGAAACCGTCGCCACCGACCGAAGTTCTCGCCGCCCTCGCCGAGTCTAAAAACGTCGGCGAAACGCTGGATTCCTACGAACCGCACGATCCGGCCTATGTGGCGTTGAAGGCAAAGCTCGCCGAGCTGCGCGCCGGCAAGGAAGAAGGGCCAAAGGCCCAGATCCCGAACGGGCCGGCGCCGAGACTTGGCGCGCAAGACGATCGCGTGCCGCTGCTGCGCCAGCGACTTGGCATGCCTGCCGGCGACGGCGCGACCTTCGACAAGGTGCTGTCCGCCGCGGTCAAGAAATTTCAGCAAGAGCACGAGTTAAAGGTCACCGGCACGCTGTCGACGCAGACCATTGAAGCGCTCAACGGCCACCAGCCGGATCGGCCGATCGACACCATCGTCGCCAATCTGGAGCGCTGGCGGTGGATGCCGCACGATCTCGGCAAGACCTACGTGATCGTCAACCTTCCGGATTTTACGCTGCGCGTGATGCACGACGGCAAGGAAATGTGGAAGACCAAGATCGTCGACGGCAAACCGAACATGCCGACGCCGATCATGAGCGCGGAGATGAAATTTATCACGGTCAATCCGACCTGGAACGTGCCACCGTCGATCGTCGCCAGGGAGTATATGCCGGTCCTGCAACAGGACCCTTCCATGCTGCAGCGGATGGGGCTTACGGTGAGCACCAACCCGGACGGCACCGTGCATATTTCGCAACCGCCGGGCGAGAGGAATGCGCTCGGCCGGCTGCGCTTTAATTTCCCCAACAAGTTCCTGGTTTATCAGCACGACACGCCGGAAAAGCATCTGTTTGCCTTTGACCGGCGAGCTTTCAGCCATGGCTGCATGCGCGTGCAGGATCCGGTGAAGTACGCCGAGGTTCTGCTGTCGCTGATACGGCCGCGCGACAATTATACGGAAGACAAAATCCGCAGGATGTTCGGCAATAGCGAAGTGGACATCCAGTTTCCGCAATTCGTTCCGGTTCATCTAACCTATCAAACCGCTTTCGTCGATGAAGAGGGTCAGCTTCAGTTCCGCGACGACGTCTATGGTCGCGACAAGGCGCTGCTGGCGATTCTCAAGAGCGACGAGCGTAAAGTCGCCGACATCCCGATCGCCCGTCAGGAAAACGTCGTTCGCCGCGAGGCCTTGGCGATGCCCGATGGAGGCTTTGGCGGCGGCAATTTCTTCTCGCGGCTGTTCGGTGGCGGATCGAACCCGACGCCTGC
>DATKRE010000146.1:0-21949 GCA_035532335.1 Xanthobacteraceae bacterium
GAGCACAGTGGCGCCTTGGAGGCGCATCTTAAGCCATGGCCATAGTGGAGTTTGAAGACCGCGCCCTCTGCATCGATGCAGCCGTCATCGGACAAGGGCTCAACGTCGAGCCCTCCCTCGTTCAGGTTCGGATGCGCGAAGGAAAAATCACGGTTCTCTGCGAGCGTGGTGTCGATGAGGACGCGGGACGCTATCGGATGACGTTCTTTCATGAGAACCGGCGCTTTCGTCTGGTTGTCGACGACAAAGGCAACGCCATCCAGCATTCGACGGTAGATTTCGGCGAACGTCAACTTCCCACTTCGATGCACAAGCCCTCAGCATGACTCCAAAGGCACGTCCGGCGATAATCCGATCTCCCCAACTGGTCTCCATTGCACAATTCCCTGAGTAGTGCATGAAAAGTTGCGAGCCGTAAGCGCTGTTTTCACTGCAAAAGATTGGTGTCAAGCGGCAGAAGAATGATTCGACCGACGCAGAGGCCATCTGCGAAGCGGTCACCGGGTCAACCCGCGGTTCGTCGCGACCAAGACACCAGAGCACAGACCTGCGCGGTCTGGCCCCGCGGCGATTGCTTCTGTCGGCAAATTCGCCGTGAAGCAGTAACCGGACCGGGATTGTTTTTCAGCAGACTGCTATTTTTCATTCAGCAGACTGCTAGTGGAGCGGATTTAACATTCGCTACCCACCTGGCGGCAGACCTCGTGAAGCGAATGTCAAATCCAAAGCTCCACTAGGACTCATATTTGCTGGTGGTCCTTTTAATTCTAACATTCGCATGAGAGGGTGCCGAACACGGATGCGAATGTTAGAATCGGACCACTAGGCCATGCCGCACGCCACGCGACTTCGCAGAGTTGGGGGCTCCGTGATGCTTGCGATTCCAAAGCCCATGCTTGAGGCGCTCGATCTAGCTCCCAATGGCTCGGTGGGTCTTTCCATCAAGGCGGGCAGGCTAATCGTTGAGCCAAAAAAGCGGCGTCGTTATTCGCTCGACGACCTATTGGCGCAATGCAAGTCCAAGGCGCGCCCGTCCCGGAAAGATGCCGAGTGGGTGGCAGGCAAGCCCACCGGCCGCGAGCTGATCTGATGGAGCGAGGCGACGTCTATCTGGTTTCGCTTGATCCGACGGCGGGCCACGAGCAACAGGGCAGGCGACCGGTCCTCGTCATATCTCCCGGCAAATTCAACCGTCTGACTGGCGTGCCGATCGTCCTGCCTATTACCACCGGCGGCAATTTCGCGCGTGTCGCCGGTTTTGCCGTCTCGCTGATGGGCGCCGGCACGCAGACGACCGGCATCGTGCGCTGCGACCAACCCCGCGCCCTCGACCTACGCGCGCGAGGAGGCAAGAAACTTGGGGCAATTCCCGATCAAATCGTCGATGAAGTTCTGAGCCGGGTTGGTCCGCTGTTCGAGTAGCATAAGGACAACGATCCGCAATATAACGAGCGCATTCTCGCCGGCTTCTTCAAGTCATTCCTACATGTCGCCGCTGTTGGTCCTGTGGAGCCATTCGCTTGTCCCTCATAAAACCCTTTCGCGCGTTGCGGCCGGCGCCGGGACGCGCCGCCGAGGTACTCGCACCGCCTTATGACGTGCTTTCGAGCGCGGAGGCGCGAGAACGCGCCAAGGGCAAGCCGTGGAGCTTCCTGCATGTGTCGAAGGCGGAAATCGATCTCGACGCCAATGTCGATCCCTACGATCCGGCGGTCTATGCCAAGGCGGCGGAGAATCTGCGCGGCATGATGCAAGCCGGCGTGCTGGTACGGGACGCTAAACCTTCTTATTACGTCTACCGCCTGACGCGGAACGGCCACACCCAGACCGGTCTGGCGGCGGTCGCTTCGACCGCGGCTTACGCAGCCAACCGGATCCGCAAACACGAATACACCACACCGGCCAAGGAGGACGATCGCGTCCGCCAGATCGAAGCGGTCGATGCGCAGACCGGGCCGGCGATGTTCGCCTATCCGACGGCGCCGGCGCTCGATGCCATGCTGGCGAGCGCGGCCGCCGGCACGGCCGCGGTCGACGTCACCGCCGACGACGGCGTCCGCCACCAGCTTTGGGTCGTCGGCGCCGACGAAACCATCGCCGCGCTGACCGGCGCGGTCGAAGCCCTGCCCGCTCTTTATATCGCTGACGGCCATCACCGATCCGCCGCGGCGCTGCGGATCGCGCAAGCCCGCGGCGGCGAAGGCGCGCACAGCTATTTTCTCGCCGTGCTGTTTCCGCAAAACGAAATGACCATTCTCGATTACAACCGCGTGCTGCGCGATCTGAATGGACGCAGCCCCCAGCAAGTGCTGACGGAGATCAGCGCCCGCTACGCAATCGAGCCGAGCGACCAGCCGGTCAGGCCGGCAGCCGCCGCGGAACTCGGGATGTTTTTGGCCGGACGTTGGCACCGCCTGAAGCCAACCCCGGAGGCGCTGGCGGATGTCGGCCGCGATCCGGTCGGCCGTCTGCCGGTGACGCTCCTTCACCGCAACATCATTGAGCCGATTTTCGGTGTGACCGATCCGCGCCGGGACAAGCGGATCGACTTCGTCGGCGGCGGGCGCGGGCTCGGCGAACTTGAGCGGCTGGTTTCGTCAGGCGAGGCTGCGGTCGCGTTCGCGCTCTATCCGACCGAAATGCGCGACCTCATGGCGGTCGCCGACGCCGGTGCGGTGATGCCGCCGAAGTCAACCTGGTTCGAGCCGAAGCTTGCCGACGGGATGGTCGGCCACCTGCTGGACTAAAGTCGATGATGCTCCTCTGCGGCGGACAATCCGGCGTTGACCGCGCCGCGCTCGATGCGGCGATCGAACATGGCATCGATTACGGCGGCTGGTGCCCGAAGGACGGCTGGGCCGAAGATTTGCCGGAACCGCCGGGGCTGCTCGCGAACTACCCACAGCTCAAGGCGACGCCGCTCGCCGATCCGGCGCAGCGCACCGAATGGAACGTGCGCGACGCCGACGCCTGCATGATTGTGATCGAGGCCGGCGGGATCGACGTTTCGGCCGGCACGACGCTGGCGCAAGACCTGGCGCACCGCTACCGCAGGCCGCTGTTTGTCGCCGATCTCGCCAAGCCGGACATGCTCAAGCATGCCGGCCTGTGGTTGCGGGTGCAGCGTGCCAGGCACGGCGACGATCTGAAACTTGCCGTCGGCGGCCCGCGCGAGAGTGAAGCGCCCGGCATCTACACGCGCGCCGCCGCATTCATCGCGGCGCTGCTGGACTAACTCAACTGCGGCAAACGTCTGGCGGCGCACCGCATCGCGGGCTAAACGCACTGCATGGAGCAAGCCCCACCGCCAAAGCCGACGCTGGCAGACCTTTTCGTCGCTTTTGCCAAAGTCTCACTGTCGGGGTTTGGCGGCGTGCTGGCGTGGGCGCGCCGCGCGATGGTGGAGGAGCGCGGCTGGCTCACGCCTGAGGAATTCAACGAAGTCTATGCGGTGTGCACGATGCTGCCGGGGCCAACATCGTCAATTTCTCCGTCGTGTTCGGCTCGCGCGTGCGCGGCCCGCTGGGTGCGCTGGCTGCGCTCGCCGGACTGATCCTTCCGCCCGTCGTCCTGGTGATCGTTTTCGCCATGCTTTATGCGCGGTTCGGCGATGTTCCGGCGTTGCGCCACATGCTGACCGCTGTCGCCGCCGCGGCGGCCGGCTTGATTGCGGCAACGGTCGCCAAAATGGCGGGGCCATTATTCGACAGTCGCTTCCCGGCGGCGCCGCTTCCGGCGCTCGCGGCCTTCCTTGCCATCGGCGTGTTGCAATGGTCGCTGCCGCTCGTGCTGGTGATCCTGGTGCCGGCCAGCCTCGCGCTTGCTTTCGCGCAGAAGCTTTGGGTGCGGCAATGAAGTGGGACGGCGGAACGCTGGCGACGCTCGCAGGCTACTTCGCGCTGATGTCGCTGTTCGCCATTGGCGGCGCCAACTCCGCCGTACCGGAAATGCATCGCCTCGCGGTCGAGGTGAAACATTGGATGACCGACCAGCAATTCACCGACACGTTTGCCCTGGCGCAAGTTATTCCGGGGCCCAACATGATCATCGTCACCCTGATCGGTTACCACGTCGCCGGCATCGCCGGTGCCTGCGTCACGACGCTGGCGATGTGCGGGCCGACTTGCCTGTTGGCCTTTATCATCGGCCGCGCCATCGACCGGTTCAGCGATGCCCCCTGGCAGGCGGTCTTACATGCCGGGCTGGTCCCGGTGAGCCTCGGCCTGATCGCATCAAGCGCGGCCGTGGTTGCGCGGGCCGCCGACCATAACTGGGTCACTGTCGGCATTTCGGTCGCCAGCGTCGTCGTCTTCTATTGGACGCGGCTGCATCCATTGTGGGTCTTTGCCGCCGCGGCGCTGATCGGCCTCGCCGGCCTCACCTGAGCGGTCGTACCCCCACGCTTCCACCGCACCCTTCCACGCCTCTTCCACGCCGCTCTTCCACGCCACTCTTGCGCCCTCTTCGTTCGAGCCTCATTTGACGTTAAGCTTGGCCGGCGACTCAACGGCCGCAGCGCAAAGCCGCAAACCATGCGCCAGTATCTCGATTTGATGGAACGCGTGCTCGCCGAGGGCACGGAGAAACGTGACCGCACCGGCGTCGGCACGCGCTCGATTTTCGGCCATCAGATGCGCTTCGATCTGAGCAGCGGTTTTCCCCTGGTCACCACCAAAAAGCTGCACGTCAAATCGATCGTCTACGAATTGCTGTGGTTTCTGCAAGGCGACACCAACGTCAAATACCTGCGCGACCATGGCGTCGCCATCTGGGACGATTGGGCCGACGAAAACGGCGATCTCGGCCCGGTCTACGGCCGGCAATGGCGTTCGTGGCCGACGCCCGACGGCGGCAGCATCGACCAGATGACAAACGTGCTCGCCGAAATCCGCCGCAATCCGGGCTCGCGCCGGCTGATCGTCACCGCGTGGAATCCGGCGGAGAACGATTTGATGGCGCTGTCGCCATGCCATTGCCTGTTCCAGTTCAACGTCGCCGATGGCGCGCTGTCGTGTCAGCTATATCAGCGTTCGGCCGATGTCTTTCTCGGCGTGCCATTCAACATCGCCTCCTACGCGCTGCTGACGATGATGGTCGCGCAGGTCACCGGATTGAAGCCGGGCGTGTTCGTGCACAGCTTCGGCGACGCCCATCTGTATCTCAATCATCTGGAACAGGCGCGGCTGCAACTCACCCGCAGCCCGCGTCCGCTGCCGACGCTGCGGCTTAATCCGGCGGTCAACGATCTGTTCGCGTTCCGCTACGAGGATTTCACCCTCGAAGGCTACGAGCCGCACCCGCACATCAAGGCCGCCGTGGCGGTGTAACGATGCAGGTCACGCTCGTCGCCGCTATTGCCGAGAACGGCGTGATCGGCCGCGGCAATGCTTTGCCGTGGCGGCTTAAGTCCGACATGGCGCATTTTCGCGCGCTGACCATCGGCAAGCCGGTGATCATGGGGCGCAAGACGTATCTGTCCATCGGCAAGCCGCTTGGCAGCCGCACCACCATCGTCGTGAGCCGCGATCGTGCATTTGCCGCGCCCGGAATCCTGGTGGCCGGGGCTCTCGACACCGCGCTCGCCGCGGCGCGCGGCGATGCGCTGCGCCGCGGCACGGATATCGTGGTTGCCGGCGGGGCCGAGATTTACACCCAGGCGATGCCGCTGGCGTCGCGGCTGGAGGTGACCCACGTGCACAAAACCGTGGACGGCGACGCATGCTTTCCCGCGATCGATCCTGCGGTCTGGCGCGAAGTCGTCCGCCTCGAGCATGCCCCGGGCACCGGCGACGAGGCGGCTTTCGCTTTTGTCGCCTATGAGCGCACTTAAGCGGGCTCGACTACCGGATCGGGGTCACTACATAAGGTCATACTGGAAGGTATTCGCGGCGAGGCAGGGAAAACGCGTCATAACTGCGCGTTGTAAGGAACGAGGCGCTCCCTTATAACCGCCAAAAACCAGCCGCCAAGCGATGGCGGAGCCAGGAGAGTTTGATGCCGTGGAGCAATCAATCCGGCGGTGGACCGTGGGGCTCGGGATCGGGTTCGCGCGGTCCGTGGGGTTCGGGGCCGCAGCCGCCGGGCGGGTCACGGCCGCCCGACCTCGAAGAATTTTTGCGCCGGAGCCAGGATCGGCTGCGCAGCCTATTGCCCGGCAACCTCGGTGGGCGGGGCATCGCGCTGATGGTGCTGGCGGTCATCGTGCTGTGGGGATTTTCCGGTTTCTTCCGAGTCGAGCCCGACGAGCTGGGCGTCGTGCTGCGCTTCGGCAAATTCGTGCGCGAAGTGGAGCCGGGATTGAATTATCACCTGCCCTATCCGATTGAGACCGCGCTCACGCCGCCGGCTTTGCGCGTCAACAAGATCGACATCGGCATACGCGCGGTGGAGGACTCGCGTCGCGGCACCTCGGTGCGCGAGCTGCCCGAGGAAAGCCTGATGTTGACCGGCGACGAGAACATCGTCGATGTGGATTTCTCGGTGCTGTGGCGGGTCAAGCCGACCGAAGTCGGCAAATATCTGTTTGACGTCCAAAACCCGGAAGGCACCGTGAAAGCCGTAGCCGAGAGCGCCATGCGTGAAGTGATTGGGCGCTCGAACATTCAACCGATCCTGACCGGCGCGCGGCAGACCATTGAGGTCGCCGTGCAGCAGGTGATGCAGAAGACGCTGGAAGATTACGGCGCCGGCATTCTCGTGCAGCAGGTACAATTGCAAAAGGTCGATCCGCCGACGCAGGTCCTCGACTCGTTCCGCGACGTGCAGGCGGCGCGTTCCGATCTCGAGCGCGCGCAGAATGAAGCGCAGACCTACGCCAACCGGGTCGTGCCCGAGGCGCGCGGGCGCGCGGCGAAGATCACGCAGGACGCGGAGGCGTATCGCGAGCAGACCGTCGCCGAAGCCAACGGCGAGACATCGCGCTTTTTACAAATCTACGAGCAGTACAAAAAGGCCCCGGCCGTCACCCGTGAGCGCATGTATCTGGAGACGATGGAGCGGATTCTGGCCGGCGCCAACAAGACGATCATCGACACCGGCCAGGGGCCGGGCGTCGTGCCTTATCTGCCGCTCACCGAGCTGCCGCCGCGCGCGCCGGCGGCAGCGGCACAGCAGCGACCGGCCGCAGCGGGAGGCAACCAATGAGACTGAGCCTCGCCGGCGGCGTCGCCGCCATTCTCCTGATCGTCGCCGTCATTATCGGTTACGGCACGCTGTTTACCGTCAACCAGACCCAGCAGGCGCTGGTGGTGCGGCTCGGCAAACCGGTGCGCGTCATCACCGATGCCGGCCTCAATTTCAAAGTTCCGTTTATCGACAGCGTGATCTACATCGACAAACGCATTCTCAACATCGAGTCGCCGGCGCAGGAGGTGATCGCCTCGAGCCAGGACAATTACAAAACCGGCGCAGACCAGGCCGGCGAGCGGCTGGTGGTCGATGCCTTCGCGCGCTACCGGATCATCGATGCGCTCAAATATTATCAGACGGTCGGTCCGGCCGGCGCCGATTCGCAACTCTCGATCCTGCTCAATTCGGCGTTGCGCCGGGTGCTCGGCGCCGCCACGCTTTCCGATGTGGTTCGTGACAAGCGCGAGGAGTTGATGGCGAAGATGCGCGGTCAGCTCGATCACGATGCGCGGCCATTCGGCATTCAGGTCGTTGACGTCCGCATCCGCCGGGCCGACTTGCCCGAGCAGAACAGCCAAGCGGTCTATCAGCGCATGCAGACCGAACGTCAGCGCGAGGCGGCGGAGTTTCGCGCGCAAGGCAGCCAGAAGAGCCAGGAGATTCGCGCCAAGGCCGACCGCGACGTGACCGTGCTGCTGGCCGATGCCACCTCGCACGCCGAGCAGATCCGCGGCGAAGGCGACAGCACCAGGAACCGCATCTTCGCCGACGCCTTTAACCGCGATCAAGACTTCTTCGCGTTCTATCGCTCGATGCAAGCCTACGAAAAGGCCATGCAGCGTGGCGATACCCGCCTGGTGCTGAAACCGGATTCGGACTTCTTCCGCTATTTCGCCAATCCTTCCGGGCAGCTGCCGTCGGAAGCTTCGGGCACGCCCAAGCCGGCCGCCCCGAAATAACGGTTGATGACCGATTTTCTCGCTGCGATTGGGCTGTTCTTCGCCATCGAAGGGATTTTATTCGCCGCATTCCCGGTCGCCACCAAGCGCGCGATGACCGTTGCGCTTAAAATACCGGACACCACGCTGCGCACCGCCGGCATTGCTTCCGCTTTGGTCGGGATTGTTATTGTCTGGCTGGTGCGGCACTAACCTCAAGAGCGCGGGGGAGTCGCTTTTCCGCCCCAATCCGGTCCCTCATTGCCCCGCTTGCGACTCCGGTTTGGCCTTGCGCCCGGCGGCGGGCGAGGCCACCTTCCCGTCACCGATCCTTCAGGAGCAAAAATTTCCATGTCCCGCCATTTCTCCGGTTTCGCCGGTCGTGGTTTTGCCATTGCGGCGCTTGCGGCGACGATCGCCATCGTGCCGGCCTTTGGCGCGGCGGCGCGCGGGCCAGAAGCTATCGCCGATGTCGCCGAACAGGTCATCGACGCGGTGGTCAACATTTCCACCTCGCAAAAGGTGGACGCCAAGCTCGGCAACATGCCGGACCTTCCGCCCGGCTCGCCGATGGAGGAATTTTTCGAGGAGTTCTTCAAGAACCGGCACGGTCAAGGCGATCAAGACCACATGCCACACCGCATCAACTCGCTCGGTTCGGGCTTCGTCATCGATCCGTCCGGGCTGGTCGTCACCAACAACCACGTCATCGGCGACGCCGATGAGATCAGCGTAAAGCTCAATGACGGCACCGAACTTCCGGCTCAACTGATCGGCAAGGACTCAAAAATCGATCTGGCGTTGCTGCGCGTGCACTACGACAAACCGCTCAAGGCGGTGAAGTTCGGCGATTCCGACAAGCTGCGGCTCGGCGAATGGGTGATCGCCATCGGCAATCCGTTCAGCCTGGGCGGCACGGTCACCGCCGGTATCGTTTCGGCGCGCAATCGCGACATCAAATCCGGCCCGTACGACAATTACATTCAAACCGATGCCGCCATCAATCGCGGCAATTCCGGCGGACCGCTGTTCAATCTCGACGGCGAAGTTGTCGGGATCAACACCGCGATCATCTCGCCTTCCGGCGGATCGATCGGCATCGGCTTTGCGTTGCCGTCGAATTCGGCCGTCGCGGTCATCGACCAATTGCGGCAGTTCGGCGAGATGCGGCGCGGCTGGTTGGGCGTACGCATTCAGGAAGTCACTCCCGATATCGCCGAGAGCCTGAGCATCAAGCCGCCGCGCGGCGCGCTGGTTGCCGGCATCGACGACCGTGGGCCGGCTAAACCGGCCGGCCTCGAGCCGGGCGACGTCGTCGTTAAATTCGACGGTCGCGACGTCAAGGAGATGCACGACCTGCCGCGCATCGTCGCCGACACGCCGGTCGGCAAGGACGTCGATGTCGTGGTCATTCGCAAGGGCAAGGAAGAGACCCACACGGTAAAGATCGGCCGGTTGCAGGATACCGACAAGCAAGCGGCGGCGAATTCCGACAAAGACGCCGCCCCGGCGCCAAAAACGGCGGTCCAGAAGACGCTCGGCCTGGAACTGTCCGGTTTGACCGACGATATGCGCAGGAAGTTCAAGGTGCGCGATACCATCAAAGGCGTTTTGGTCACCGGCGTCGATCCAAGCGTGGCGCAATCGGCCGCCGATAAGCGGCTGTCGCCCGGCGATGTGATCGTCGAAGTGCAGTATCAGAGCGTCGGCAATCCGACCGACTTGAAGAATCGAATCGACGCGCTCAAATCGCAAGGCAAGAAAATCGCGATGCTGCTTGTCGCCAACGGCGATGGCGACACCCGCTTCGTCGCGCTGAATTTGCAATAACAAGAATTTGCAATAAGCGGAACTTGCAATAAGCGTTTAACGCCGGTCTTAGCGGCGAGCGCGACGGAATAGCTCCGATGCGCGAATGAGTGTGGCGCAGCCGCGCTCGCGACGGCATAGTGCAGCGCTTGAAAAAAACGCAGCGAAGGCTTCCAGGTGTGACTCAGGCGGTTACCGGCCGGCAAAAAGCCGGCACAACTTTATTCATTGTTCTTTGCGTCATCAGCTTTTGCCATTTCGTCAACGACCTGGCGCAATCGTTGCTGCCCGCGATCTACCCAATCGTCAAAACAAAGTTCAGTCTCAGCTTCGGACAGATCGGGATGTTGACCCTGGTTTCGCAGGGCGTCGCTTCGCTGCTGCAACCGATCGTCGGGCTTTATACCGACCGCAATCACCAACCTTATTCCTTATCGTTCGGCATGGGCTGCACGCTGGTGGGATTGCTGGCGTTCGCTTTCGCGCCGAATTTTCCGGTTTTGCTCGTTGGCGCCGCGATTCTCGGCTTCGGCTCGGCCATCTTTCATCCTGAATCGTCGCGGCTCGCCCGCTTTGCCTCCGGCGGCGCCCACGGTTTCGCGCAGTCGCTGTTTCAGGTCGGCGGCAATTTCGGCGGTTCGTTCGGTCCGTTACTGGCGGCCTTTTTCATTTTGCCGCGTGGACAGCAAAGCCTGGCATGGTTCGCGCTGGTGGCGCTCGGCGGCATGAGCATCCTCGCCGTCGTCGGGCGCTGGTACAAAGCCAATTATCACGCGCAATCGCCATCGCATCGAGCGCCGGCGGCGGTCGCCGCAATGCCGCGCCGGCAGGTCCGGCGCGCTCTTGCCGTTTTGATCGCGCTGATGTTCTCGAAGTTTTTTTATCTCACCAGCATCACCAGCTACTACATCTTCTATCTGATGCATCGCTTCCACCTGCCGACCGAGACGGCGCAGATTTATCTGTTCGTCTTTCTGGCGGCATCGGCCGCCGGGACGTTCATCGGCGGGCCGATCGGCGACCGCGTTGGCCGCAAGACCGTGATCTGGGTTTCCATCCTCGGCGTGCTGCCGTTTACGCTGGTGCTTCCCTATGTGGGACTGACCGCGACAATTGCGCTCACCGTCGTGATCGGACTCGTCCTGTCCTCGGCGTTCTCGGCAATGGTCGTCTACGCGCAAGAATTGATGCCCGGCCGGGTCGGTATGGTTTCAGGCCTGTTTTTCGGTCTGGCGTTCGGCATGGCGGCGATCGGCGCGGCGGTGCTGGGCGTGGTAGCGGATTGGACCAGCATTGAGTTTGTCTATCATGTTTGCGCCTTCCTGCCGGCGATCGGCCTGCTCGCGGCCTTCCTGCCGAACGTAAAGGCGGAGCGGCGGCCAAGAACCGCCGGCTGAACGAGGCAAAACCGCGCCGGCGCTCAGCAACCGCAACGGGCTCTTTTTTCCGCAACCTTTTGCGCCTATATTCGTCGGTGCCGGCGCAAGCCGGCTATGGCAATAAACGGTCGTCGTAATAAACCTTTCGGACCCGGGGGCGGTACCCGGCGACTCCACCAATGGGGTCGAAATAGGATCGACGAGGGCGTAAAGGACGTACTTTTTGCTCGGCATGGTTCCGCCGTTACCGGGCCAAACCATAGTTGCAAACGACAACTATGCTCCGGTTGCTCTGGCTGCGTAAGCAGTCCGAAAGACCGATCTGAAGCCCTGGCGTCTTAGCAGCGTCAGGCGGGGTTCGGAGGCACCTGGCAACAGAAGCCTCCACTTTCCCAGTTGCCGGCCATCAAGAATCGGGGATCAGCGCGGGTAACGATCTGGACCGCCGCGATTCCGTCTCTATGTTTGTGGTATCTGATTCCTGAAACCGCGATCCCCGATGGCCGTCGATCACATCCGCTACGACATTCTCGCGCAATCGGCGCTGCGTGGCGTCGTTCGCACGGTGTTGGCGGACGCGGCCAAAAAAGGCCTGCCGGGCGAGCATCATTTCAAGATTACCTTCAACACGACGGCGCCAGGGGTGCGACTGTCGGAGCGGATGCGCCTGCGCTATCCGCAGGACATGACCATCGTGCTCCAGCATCAATTCTGGGACCTCAAGGTTACCGAGGAGTCGTTCGAGGTCGGCCTCTCATTCGGCGGCGTCGCCGAACGGGTTTTCGTGCCGTTCGACGCCGTCATCGCGTTTTACGATCCGGCCGTGGAATTCGGCTTTCAGTTCGAGACCATCGAAGGCGGCGCGACCGCCGATGTCAGCGCCGGCAAGCCTGAACCGGAAAAGCCGGCGGGTACGCTGACCCGGCTGGCTACCGAGCCCGCCAAAGCGGACGCGCCACCGCCGCAACCTGCGCCGGGTGCCGACAGCGGGGGCGGCGAAGTCGTGCGGCTCGACCGCTTCAGGAAGAAGTGAAGACTCGCATCGAGACCGATTCTTTCGGGCCCATCGACGTGGCGGCGGATCGCTATTGGGGTGCGCAGACCGAGCGCTCGCGCAACAATTTCAACATCGGCGAAGAACGCATGCCGGGCCCGATCATCGCGGCGCTCGCCATCGTGAAGCGGGCGGCAGCGGAAACCAATCGCGAGCTTGCCTTACTCGATGCCCGGCGCGCCAACGCGATCGTCGCGGTCGCCGACGAGATTATTGCCGGCAAGCTCGACGATCAGTTCCCGCTGGTTGTTTGGCAGACCGGATCCGGCACCCAAACCAACATGAACGTCAACGAGGTGATCGCCAATCGCGCGAACGAGCGGCTTGGCGGCGCACTCGGCTCGAAATCGCCGATCCACCCGAACGATCACGTCAATATGAGCCAGTCGTCGAACGACTGCTTTCCCACCGCCATGCATATCGCCGGCGCGTTGGAGATTTCCCGACGGCTTATTCCGGCGCTTACGCAGTTGCAGAAAGCGCTCGATGCCAAATCCAAGGCCTTTGCATCGATCGTCAAGATCGGTCGCACCCACACGCAGGACGCCACGCCGCTCACGCTCGGTCAGGAATTCTCCGGCTACGCGGCACAGGTGAAATCCGGCATCGCCCGGCTCCGTGCCGGATTGAAGGAGCTTTATCCGCTCGCCCAGGGCGGCACCGCCGTCGGCACCGGGCTTAACGCCAAGCGCCAATTCGGCAAGCTGTTTGCAAAGCGGGCCGCCGCCATCACCGGTATGCCGTTCGTGACCGCTCCCAACAAATTCGAGGCGCTCGCTTCGCATGGCGCGCTGGTCTTCGCGCACGGAGCACTCATCGCGCTTGCCGCCGATCTGTTCAAAATCGCCAACGACGTTCGGTTTCTCGGCTCCGGCCCGCGTTCCGGTTTCGGCGAGCTGCTGCTGCCGGAGAATGAACCTGGCTCGTCGATCATGCCCGGCAAGGTCAACCCGACCCAGTGCGAAGCGTTGACCATGGTGTGCTGTCGGGTTTTCGGCAACGACAGCACGATCGTCACGGCGGCAAGCCAGGGGCATTTCGAACTGAATGTTTTCAAGCCGGTGATTGCCTACGCATTTTTGCAATCAGTCAGGCTGTTGGCCGACGCGTCGATCTCTTTCACCGACCATTGCATCGTCGGCATTCGCGCCAACGAGCCGCGCATCCGCGAGCTGATGGAGCGTTCGCTCATGCTGGTCACGGCTTTGGCGCCCCGTATCGGCTATGACAAGGCGGCGCGGATCGCCAAGGCCGCGCTCGCCCACGGCACGACGTTGCGCGAGGAGGCGATCAAATCCGGTTTCGTTTCCGGCAAGGAATTCGATCGCCTGGTCCAGCCGAAGCGGATGACGAAGCCGGACCCGTGACCGCATAGATTAGGGCGTGTACTCATAAATCCCGCCTAATGTCCGCTTCGGCCCGAAAGCGACCGAATTACCGCGCGGCAGCGAAATGACGCAATGTGCAAAAAGCCGACATTAGTTCGCGTCCTGCTCGGCGCGATAAGCAGCCTCGAATTGACTTCCGCATTCGGCACAATAACGGACATGACCGGACTTGCTGCCGGTCCGACCCGGTCGCGAATGACTCAGAGCCGACATGAGTACCGGCCTATGGGCCAGTGGTTTTTAACAGAGACAATCTTATAGTAGCGCTGCGAACGGCGCATTAGCACATTGGGTCAAAGGGAGCGCATAATGCAAGTCGGGGATGGAGGCGATCATAAACGTACTACGTTGAGCCGCCGAAATATGCTGCTCGCCAGCACGGCCCTCGCAGCCGCATCAGCGTTCGGTGCGACGGCCTTCATCCCGACGACGACAGCGCAGGCGCAGTCCGTACCCGTACAAGCCGCAACAACCGAGCAGGAGGCGCACGCCATCGGCGTCGATGCATATTTGTATTTCTATCCGCTAGTCTCGATGGATTTGACGCGCAGGCAATCCACAAACATCGAAGGCGGAAAGGAAATCGGCAAAGGGCCGATGAACGCGTTCTGGAACTTCCCGGCTTTTCCCACTGCCGACAACAAACTCGTTGTGCGATTTAACTTTGACACTCTCTATTCCCCGGCGTGGCTCGACATGACCAAAGAGCCGGTAGTCGTTTCCGCGCCAAATACTGCTGGCCGCTATTACCTCCTGCCGATGCTCGACATGTGGACTGATGCTCGACATGTGGACTAATGTGTTTGCTTCGCCGGGTTGGCGCACTACCGGTACGCAGGTGGGCAATTTCCTCATTACGCCTCCCGGTTGGACGGGAAACGTACCTTCGGGAATGACGAGGATTAGTGCGCCGACGCCCTACGTCTGGATACTGGGGCGAACCAAGACCGATGGTTCGGCGGACTACGATGCAGTCCACAAAATTCAGGCGGGTTACAAAATTACGCCGCTGTCGCAGTGGGGCAAAGCTCCCGTTCCACCGACAGCGACGATTGATCCTTCGGTTGACATGAAAACGCCGCCGAAAGTTCAGGTCGATACAATGTCCGCAGAAAAGTTCTTCGCGTACGCGGCAGAACTTCTCAAAGTGATCCCGCCGCATATCACCGATCAGCCGATCGTCGCGCAATTGCAGAAGATAGGCTTCGAACTTGGCAAGAGCTTCGATTTGAGCAAGGCCAGTCCCGTCGTCCAGCGCGCATTGGCAAGTGCTCCGGGTGAAGCACAGCAGTTAATGACATGGGCAGTACCCACCATCGCGCGCGTCACGAACGGATGGTCAATGAACACGACCGTCATGGGTGTCTATGGCAACTGGTATCTGAAACGCGCCATCGTCGCTCAACTCGGTTTAGGCGCAAATCTTCCCGAGGATGCCATTTATCCATACAATCTGGGCGACGAAACGGGCAAGCCTCTCGATGGGGCGAACAAATACACGCTCCACTTCGACCAGGGCGAGACGCCCGCGGCGGACGCCTTCTGGTCTGTCACGCTCTATGACGCCGAAGGCTTCCAGGTTGCGAACCCTCTCAATCGGTTCAACCTCAGCAGTTGGATGTCGCTAAAGCACAACGCTGACGGATCGCTCGATCTTTATTTCCAGAATGAAAGTCCTGGCAAGGACAAGGAAGCCAACTGGCTTCCAGCCCCGAAAGGCGCGTTCAACCTGCTGATGCGGCTCTACGCCCCGAGGCCGGCGGCACTCATTGGCAAGTGGAACCCGCCGCCGGTCACGCGCATAGCGTCGCTACCGAGCTTGGGCGGTCAATAGGTATACCTGAAGGGTCCGGTCAGTCTGCTTTACCTCACCTGGAGGCTCCAATGAAGCTTCGAACTTTAGCTGCCGTGTTTGGTGTCGGCTTATTGGTTGCTCTGGCTGCTCCAGCAAGAGCGCAATCTTCGATCACGGAGCAAGAGGCGCACGCCATCGCTGTCGATGCGTATTTGTATTTCTATCCGCTGGTCAGCATAGACATTACCCGAAGGGTGGCCACCAACGTCGAAGCTGGCAAGATACCGGGCTTCGGCCCCGCCAATATGTTCCACAGCTTCTCGGTATTTCCGACCGCAGACTTCAAAACCGTCGTGCGACCGAATTTCGATACGCTCTATTCCAGCGCCTTTCTCGACATGACCCGAGAACCGCTCATCGTTTCGGCACCGAATACTGACGGCCGCTATTATCTTCTGCCGATGCTTGACGCATGGAGCGACATTTTCGCGTCACCTGGCTGGCGAACCACTGGGACGCAGCCGGGTAATTTCCTCGTTACTCCACCCGGTTGGACCGGAGACATTCCTTCGGGAATGACGCGCATCAATGCACCAACGCCGCATGTATGGATCATCGGCCGGACCAAGACCGACGGGCCACCGGACTATGATGCGGTTCACAAAATACAAGCTGGCTACAAAATTACGCCGCTGTCGCAGTGGGGCAAAGCTCCTGTTCCGCCGACAGCGACGATTGATCCTTCGGTGGACATGAAAACGCCTCCGAAAATTCAGGTCGATACAATGCCTGCCGATAAATATTTCGCCTACGCGGCGGAGGTTCTCAAAGTCAATCCGCCTCACGTGACAGACCAGCCGATGATTGCGCAATTGAAGAAGATCGGCTTCGAGCCTGGCAAGAGCTTTGATTTGAGCAAGGCTAGTCCTGTGATCCGCAAAGCCTTGGAGAGCGCGCCGGGCGAGGCGCAGCAATTGATGGCATGGAAACTGCCGACAATCGCGCGTGTGGCGAATGATTGGTCATTGAACACGGACACAATTGGGGTCTACGGCAATTACTATTTGAAGCGAGCGATCATCACCCAATGGGGTCTCGGCGCAAACCTCCCAGAGGATGCCATATATCCAAGCAGTCTTGGCGACGAGACTGGCAAGCCACTCGATGGTGTGAACAAATACACTCTCCACTTCGACAAGGGCCAAACCCCGCCGGTAAACGCCTTCTGGTCGGTGACACTGTATGACGCGCAAGGTTTTCAGGTTGGGAATATCCTTAACCGCTTTAACCTCAGTAGCTGGATGCCCATGAAGTACAACGCGGATGGATCACTCGATTTATATATTCAGAATGAGAATCCGGGCGCGGACAAAGAAGCCAACTGGCTTCCGGCTCCGAAAGGCGAATTTAATCTGCTGATGCGGCTCTACGCGCCTCATTCGGGCGCACTTACCGGCAAGTGGAACCCGCCGCCGGTGACGCGCATGGGGTCGCTACCAAATCTCGGCGGTCAGTAAGGGAGCGCACGTCACCAATAGATTTGAAGGTTCCGCAACCGGCATGTTCGACCGGCCTGCGGGACGATATTTTGGTCTCTATTGGCGGTTTTCGTGTCATTTCGCGGCGTCGCAGCAATTCGGTCGCGATTGGTGGCATAGCGGACTCTGACAAGCCGTCCGCCCGACAGATTTTCGGGTTCACGGCCAAGCGCGCCGGCGCGGCCTGGCTGCCGCAACGTCAATGGAAGCTTGGGCCCCGCGCCGCGCTCTCCTGCCCGGGTCCAGCACCGGCGGCGTCGAATAACGCATTCGTGTCTGTCGATGATGGCAACATCGTACCGGCCGGACGATGAACTTTCTCCAATATTACCGACCTGACGTAACGTTATCGAGCCGAATTACTTACGTATACATAGGACCATTCATAGTCTCGGCTTTGTTGGTCGTGTATTGAGAAACGTATTCACTACGTCTTATCTTATATTATCAGCGGTAATTCGCGCCGGATCGGCGGTAATTGTTCCGGTCAATCAACCGTGTCTTGCCCGGATCAGCCGGTATAGCCACACTCGCTTCTCGGCACCCTGAATTGTAATCCCCGCTACTGTCGGTTGCCGTGATCCAGTGTCACTGTGTCGGCGTATTTATTTCTGACCAAGGCCAGGACGGCCAAGCTACAGATCCGGTCACCGCCGAGCTTTGCATGGGCGATCTTGTCAATCTGCGCACTGCGCGCAAACGGGCCAAGCGGCGTCACGCCGAACGTACGGCTGCGACCAACCGCCTTGCGCACGGCCGCTCGAAGGCCGAACGGACCGTCGAGCAATCGCAGAACGACAAAGCCTCCAAAGGTTTGGACCAGCACCGGATCGAAACCGGAGACGGGCCATGAAATCACCGGTCGTCAAACGCTCCATCGTCATCGCCGGCCATAAAACCAGCGTCAGTCTCGAGGACGCTTTCTGGAACGGACTGAAAGACGTCGCCACGAGCCGGCGGATGACTTTGTCCGATCTGGTCGGCTCGATCGACACCGAACGCCAGCAAGGCAATCTTTCGTCCGCAATCAGGCTGTTCGTGCTGGAACATTATCAAACGCGCATGAACGGCAATGGCGACGGCGACGCCCACGAAGCCAGGCACGACGGGATGCGGGTGCCGTCGCCGGCGGCGTCAATTCTGCGAGCGGAATAGCAAATCGAGGGGCGAATGCGTCGCGGGCGATGCCGGCCGCGACGCGGCGCCCGGAGCCGCGGTCGCTTTGTCGGAGCCCGACGCACGCGGCGCTGACGGCTTGGCAGCCGCTGGATCGGGCCGCAGGCGGTCGAATTCGCGCCCCGCGGACGGTGGCGAAATGCCGGCCGGTTTCGATATCTCCAACGCGGTACCGGGTGGAAGGTAGCGAATCGCCGGCGACGCCGGACGCGCCGAGGGATCGAGAACGCCGGGGCGCCGATTGGCCTCAAGCGATTCAACCCGGCGGGTTTGCTGTTCGGTCGCCCGCAAGGTCAGCCATCCCACCAGTGCCGATAAATCGAGCCGGCGCTCCGGCGCGGCCAGTGGCCCTTTCACAGTCACCGCGATTTCCGGGCGCGCGTCGATCAATGCACCCGCCGGCGGCGGTTCCGACAACGTCATGCGCGCGTCGAGCAACGATGTGTTGAGATCGGCGATGCCTTCAACCGCCAGCTCGTCGCCGCTTTCGGCGGTCAGGGCCGCTCTGGCCAGACGGATTCGGCCGGCGTCGATCGTCATCTCAGCGCCGCCCTTGCCCACGGCAAGCCGACCCTTGTCCATGACGGCGCTCACCACCGGCGCGATCTTGGCCGTGTCGGTCGCACCGCTCTGATCGGCGGCGCGGATGGCAAGATCGAACGCTTGCGGCGCGATACCGCCGAATTGCGCGTTGCTTAAATCAATCTTGCCGCTGCCATGAAACGAGCCGACCAATCCTTCCGGATTTAATCCGAGGCCCTCGCCTGCCAATTTCACCGTCACGTTGCCGTCGATCGCGTTCTTGCCGCCGGTCACCAGCATCCCGGCATGGGCGTCGGCGAGCGATAGCTGCCCTTGCGCCGCCAGCTTCTCCGCCTCGCGCTGAAAGCTGAGCGAACCGGTCAGCCGTCCACCGGCAAGACTGCCGTCGAGCTCGCGCAACTCGATCTGCGGCGGCTGGAAGCGCAACATTCCTTTGAGCCCATGCACCGCCAAAGCATCCGTCAACGCGACGCGGCCGACCTTGAACGTGACGTCCCCTGTGAGCGGAGCAGCGATGCCGGGCCCGAATGGCGCGGCGGACCAAGTCTGACCGTTCTTGGCGGTCAGGCTCGGCAGCCCGAGCAGCATGGCCAGTGCGGACGCAGCGTCGACGTTATCGGCGGCGACGTCGCCACTGATCGCAATTGGATTGGAAAGTTTCACATCGAAGCGCGCGCGGGCCGAAGATTTATCGATCCCCGCGACGAGGTCGGTCACCGACAGATCCGTCCCGGCGATACCGACAATCGCGCTTAACGAAAATGGCACCGCGGAACCGGGTTGTCCGGTGAGCGTACGATGGAGCGGCCGCAGATCGGCGGCGGTCGCCTTCAGTTGCAGACTGCCGGCCGGTGCTTCCTTGCCGCTCAGATGCAGCGTTCCGGTCGCCGCCGCGGAGAAACCGCCGGCAGTCGCCAAGCCGCCGACTTGAACGTCGCCGTTGAGCGGGCCGGTGGCCGAAATCGTCATTTGACCGGGCAGCTGATCCACGGCGACGACGCGGTCGAGATTGAGCAAGCGCACCAAGGCAGCGCCGTCATCGGCATCGAAGCGACCGCTCAGCCGAACGACTGCGGCCTCGGGATGCGCCGTCTCGCCGGTGGCGCCACCGTCCAGCGTCAGCCGAAGCGCGCCCAAATCGCCGCCGAGTTCGAGCTTGATGGCGGTCGCCGCGGTCGCCGCACTATCGACGGTGAGCGTGCCGTGGATTTTGGCCGGACCCAGACGATCGACGAACGGCCGCACCGCATTGGCGACCTGCGGCGCGAACTTGCCGGCGACATCGGTAAGACCGACCAGCGTTTTGGCGTCGATCGTGAGCGTTAGCCGCCCGCGCGGCTGCGACGACAATTCGCCGATACTGCCGCCGATGCCGACTGCGGCGCCGGCCAGATCGCCGATGGCAAGCCGGTCGATCTGCAATATGCCGGAATTGAATTTGAGCCGGGCATCGACCGCGCGCATGTCGACACCGGCAAACGTCGCCCGGCCGACATTGAGCAGGAGCGCGACGTTGCGCGGGACCTCGAGCGCGTTATCGGAGCCTGCGGCTTTTACAAACGCGACCAGCGCATCGACATTAAGCTTAGTTGCGTGCAGTTCGCCGTCCAGCGCCGCCGGTTGGTCGCCAACCGCCCAGGTGTAAGCAAGCCGGCCTTCCAAATTTTCCCGATCGAGCGCCACCGACAATTCATCAAGCGCAAAGCGGCCGCTGCCGACCTCAAGCTTACCGTGCGCGGTCAGCGTTTCGTTCGATGCCGATGGCTGGTCGCCGCGACCCTCGAGCCAGGTGACCAGCGTTTTCAAATCGGCCGACTGAACGCCGGCGGGGCCGTTGAAAACCAGGCCTTGCGGGCCGTTGCCGAGCCGCCCGCTGACCTTGACGTCAGTAAGCCCGGGCGCCCGGAACGCAAAATCGCCGACGCTCCAGCCCTGCTCGTCAAAGCGCACGCTGCCATGCGGCGATTGAATCGTCGCGCCGCCGACGGTCAACGCATCGACGGCGACCGCCACGGTGACCGGCAACGGCGGGTGCACCGCGCCGACAAACGCTTCCAGGAAACTCCTGAGCATGACGAAGGGCGGCCGGTGGGTGACGTCGGGAGCCGCCAGCATCCGGTCGACGTCGATCGCCACCGCCGAAATCGAGCCGTCGAGGTGCGGATGCGCGCCGAATGTAAGCTCCGCCTTGCCGGTGAGATTCACCGCGCGCTCATCGGGGCCGTATTGCATGGCGAGATCGCGCAGCGACGCCGCGGCCGGCGTGGCGCGAACCTTGCCGGCAAGCTGCCATGGGTCGCTCAACACCCGTTGCCCGCGCGCGAGCGTCGCCCCGGCCGGCCGGGTCAGCGCCAGCGTGCCGTCGAATTGCGGAATGCCGCCGGCGAAACGGAGAATACCCTCGACTTCGGTAGTGAGCGGGAGATTGGATGGATCGACGCCCAGCTTGACCTTCAGGCCGCCGTCCTCATCAACATGGCCGCCGGAGATCCGGTATTGGAACGGCTCGTCGGCGACGGCAAAGCTCCCCTCGCCGTGGAACGGCCCGGCGGCCGAGAGAACGTCGCCTTCGAATGAAATCTTCTGCAACACGGTACGCACGCCCGATCGCGCGTCGGCCAGCGTGATGCGGCCGTCGTCGACGCGAAAGTGCGAAATGGCCAGCGCGTCCGGACGAAACGTTGGCGACAGCGCCGGCCAGTTGATCGCGCCCGAGCTATCGAGGCCGAGATTGATCTGCGGCGCGATCACATGCATTTGCGTCGCGCGCACTTCGCCGCGCAACAGCGGACCAAGCCCGATTTCAAGCTCGACGAAATCCGCCCGCACTTGCGGCGGCCGGCCCGGCTCGCCGACGACGACGTTGTGCAGTTTGAGGAGCGGCGTCGGCAGGATGCGCGCGTCGATGCCGCCGTCGACGTGCACGGTCAGTCCGGTCAGCCGGCTGGCTTCTTCCTCGAAGTGCGACCGGTAACGACTCCAGTCGACCACCAGCGGGGCGACCAGCGCCGCCACCAGCGCGACAATGACGGCAATTGCCAATCCGAGCAGCGTCGTCTGCACGTCGAACTATCCCCGATGGCATCGCGAACCGGCGCGCAGGCGCCGAACCGTTGCGGCGAGGCTATCATGGAAACGCGCCGGCGCGCCGCAGCTGGCGGGCTATCTGCGGCCGATACTATGTCGATTTTTTGGGTGGGG
>DATKRE010000147.1:0-36474 GCA_035532335.1 Xanthobacteraceae bacterium
CGGGTGAAGCGCGCGATGGGCTTTGCGGTGCTGCATCCGATGGGCTGGGACGCCTTCGGTATGCCGGCGGAAAACGCGGCGATGGAGCGCAAGGTCCACCCGAAGACATGGACCTACGAGAACATCGGCGCGATGAAAAAACAGCTCAAGTCGATGGGCCTGTCGCTCGACTGGAGCCGCGAGATCGCGACCTGCGACCCGGCTTACTACCAGCATCAGCAGAGGATGTTCCTCGATTTCCTGCGCGCCGGCCTGGTGGAGCGAAGAAAGTCGAAGGTGAACTGGGATCCGGTCGATCACACCGTACTGGCGAACGAACAGGTGATCGACGGCCGCGGCTGGCGGTCCGGCGCCGTTGTCGAGCAGCGCGAACTGACACAGTGGTTCTTCAAGATCAGCGACTACGCGCAGCCATTACTCGACGCGCTCGACACGCTCGACCGCTGGCCGGAAAAAGTCCGGCTGATGCAGAAGAACTGGATCGGCCGCTCGGAAGGCCTGCTGATCCGCTTCACGCTCGATCGGCAAACAACGCCCGCAGGCGAAAGCGAACTGGAAATCTTCACGACCCGGCCGGATACGCTGTTCGGCGCCAAATTCGTTGCGGTCGCGCCGGATCATCCGCTCGCCGCGGCGGCGGCAAAGAAAAATCCAGCGCTTGCCGAATTCGTCGCCGAATGCAAACGGCACGGCACTGCACAGGCCGAGATCGATACCGCCGAGAAGATGGGCTTCGATACCGCCATCAAGGCGGTGCATCCGTTCGACCCGGCCTGGAAGCTGCCGGTCTATGTGGCGAATTTCATTTTGATGGAATACGGCACCGGCGCCATTTTCGGTTGCCCGGCGCACGACCAGCGCGATCTCGATTTCGTCAATAAATACGGGCTCGGCAACATACCGGTTGTCTGTCCGCCGGATGTTGATCCGAAAACCTTCGTCATTACCGACACCGCCTATGACGGCGACGGCCGCATCATCAACTCGCGTTTCCTCGACGGCATGACCATTGCGGAAGCGAAAGAGGACGTGGCGCGGCGGCTGGAGAAAGCGAGCGCCGGCAATCGTCCGGTGGCGAAACGGCAGGTCAATTTCCGCCTGCGCGACTGGGGCATTTCACGGCAGCGTTATTGGGGCTGCCCGATTCCGGTGATTCACTGCGGAAAGTGCGGCGTCGTTCCGGTGCCGGCGGAAGACTTGCCGGTCACGCTGCCGGAAGACGTGACGTTCGACAAACCCGGCAATCCGCTCGACCGCCATCCCACCTGGAAGTACGTCAAATGCCCACGGTGCGGAAGCGCGGCGACCCGCGAGACCGACACAATGGATACGTTTGTCGACTCGTCGTGGTATTTCGAGCGCTTCACCGATCCGTGGATCGAGACAGCACCGACCGATCGCCCGATCGTCGATGCCTGGATGCCGGTCGATCAGTATATCGGCGGCATCGAGCACGCAATTCTGCATCTGCTCTACAGCCGCTTCTTCACCCGCGCGATGAAGAAGACCGGCCACGTCGGCCTTGACGAACCGTTCGCCGGCCTGTTCACGCAAGGCATGGTGGTGCACGAGACCTATCAAAACAAAAAGACCGGCGGGTGGATTGCGCCGGCCGAGGTGAAGGTCGAGGCGGAAGGCGGCGCGCGCCGGGCCACCCTGATCGCCACCGGCGAAGCCGTGGAGATTGGCCCGATCGAAAAAATGTCGAAGTCGAAACGAAACACCGTCGATCCCGACGAGATCATTTCGACCTATGGCGCTGACGTGGCGCGCTGGTTCATGCTGTCGGACTCACCGCCCGACCGCGACGTCGAATGGACCGAACGTGGCGTGCAGGGCGCTTGGCGCTTTGTCCAGCGGCTATGGCGATTGGTCGGCGAAGCCGCCGATGTGGCCAAGTCGGCGCCAGCCGCGCGACCGGCGGAATTTTTGCCGCCAGCGACGGCACTTCGCAAGGCCGCGCACCAGGCGCTGGCGAAAGTCACCGAAGACATCGAAAAGCTACACTTTAATGTTTGTGTGGCGCACATTTATGAGTTCGCCAATGCGCTCGGCGCGGCGATCGGCGATGTCGAGGGAGATGGCAAGGACGGCCCCTCCCCCAGCCCCGATCTCCGCTGGGCGATAAACGAAGCGGTTAACATTCTCGTGCAATTATTTGCTCCGATGATGCCGCATCTTGCCGAAGAATGCTGGGCGACGCTTGGCCACGCGACGCTGATCGCGCAGGCGCCGTGGACGCCGGTCGAGCGCGATCTCTTAGTCGAGGACATGCTGACTCTGCCGGTGCAGATCAACGGCCGCAAACGTGCCGACGTGACCGTGCCGCGCGATGCCGGCGTGGCCGAAATCGAGACTGCCGTGCTGGCGCTGGATGAGGTAAAAAGGGCGCTCGATGGCAAGACACCGAAGAGGGTGATCGTTGTTCTGCAACGGATCGTCAATGTGGTGGCGTAATCTTCCGCAATTGCGCCGGTTTGCCCGGCTTGCCATCGTACTCGGCGTAGCCGGAACGAGCGCCGGCTGCTGGCAGCCGCTCTACGGCACTGCGCGGGTTCCCGGCGGCGAAGGCGTGCAAGACAAATTCGCCGGCATCGATATCCCGCCGCTCAAGGTGCATAAAGTCGCGAATGGGCCCATTGGCGCTCAAGGCACGCCGGATGAGCGTCTCGCCGTTGCTTTGCGCAACGCGCTGCAATTCGATCTGCATAACGGCGCCAACACCACGTCACCGCTCTATACGCTTGTGGTCACCATCATCGGCGGACAATATACGGCGGTGATCGATCCAACGTCCGGACGGCCCACCACCCAGATCGAATCCATGTTCGCTGAGTATACGCTGGTTGAAATCGCCACCAACAAAATCGTGGTCAAAGACAACGCTTTCGCACACGTCGATTATGACATACCCGGCGCGCAGCAGCGTTTCGCCGGACAGCGTGCGCGCCGCGATGCCGAAGACCGGGCGGTCGTGGTTCTCGCCGACACGATCAGGAACCGGCTCGCCTCTTATTTCGTCGCCGGCACCTAAAGCTCGCCGCCCTGCGGCCTTGACCCGCGCGTCGCAATTGCGCAGTCAGTCGTTGTGACTCCTGCCGGCGGACGAGAGAGCCTCGAACTCACGCGTCATGGTCGCACTCAAAAGCGCAGAGGTGGACAAATTTCTCGCCCGCCCCGATCCGGGGCGGCCGGTGGTCCTGGTGTTTGGCCCGGACGCCGGCCTGGTACGTGAACGCGTCAGCGCACTGATCAAGAGCTCGGTCGAGGACGTGAATGATCCGTTCTCGCTGGTGCGGCTGGAAGGCGAAGAGCTCGCCGCCGATCCGGCGCGGCTAATCGAGGAAGCCCAGACCATTCCGTTGTTTGGCGGCCGCCGGACGGTGTTGGTGAAAGCTGGTAACCGCAACATTGCGCCCGCGGTCGAGCCGGTGCTCGCGTTGCCGGCGATCGAATGCCGGGTGGTCATCGAAGCCGGTGACATGCGGCGCAATGCACCGCTGCGGGTGATCTGTGAACGCGCCAAGAATGCGGCGGCGCTGCCTTGCTACGCCGACGGCGAGCGCGATCTGGAACGGCTGATCGACGGCGAGCTGCGCGCTGCCGGCCTGACCATCAAGCCCGATGCGCGTACTCTGCTTCTGCCGCTGCTTGGCGGCGACCGGGCGGCGTCTCGCAACGAACTGCGCAAACTCGCGCTCTATGCCCGCGGGCGCAACGAGATCGATGCCGAGGACATCATCGCCGTCGTCTCCGACGCCTCAGCGTTGGAGATCGATGAACTTGTCGATGCAGCCTATGCCGGCCGGTCTTCCGAGCTCGAGGCGCAAATCGCCAAGGCTCGCATCGCGGGGACCTCGGTTGGCTCGATCTTGTTCGCCGCCCAGCGGCAGCTCGCACAGCTGCACCGGTGGCGGATAGCCATCGAGGCCGCCGGCGGCCGGATCTCGGTCGATAACTTGATTCCGCCGGTCCATTTTCGCCGCAAAAGCATCGTCGAGGCCGCGCTTAAGCAATGGAACACAACCCGGCTGGCCGCGGCCATGACCGAGCTTGCCGACGCCGTACTGGCCGCGCGCCGCACACCGGCGCTGGCCGACACCATCGCCGAGAGAGCGCTGCTCAATCTGGCGGTGAAGGCGCGGCGAAACGCAGCTTAGCGATACCTGCTTAGGTCGGATTTTCCAGGCTGAAGGTTTGCGAGTCGTCGTCGTAAGCGAAGGCTTCGGCGTAACGCGCCCAGGCGGTGACCGAACGCAAGGTTTGCTCGACGTCCTCGGTACTCATGTGGTCTTCAAGTTCGTCGAAGAAGCGGCTTCGCGGCGCCACGTGATTGGCGCGATCCTGCAACACGCGGCGGATGTGGGCGGAGAGCGGCACATAGCTCAAAAGTTGGCGCTGAAAAAGCCGCTTGCGACCGTCAGTATCCGCATCGACGAATTGTCTGCCAAGGTCGGTCAGCTTGATGTCGCCGCCTTCGATTTCCGCGAGGTGAAACATCTGTAGCGCATCGGCAATCGGGAAAAGATCGTCGACTTCAAGGTGCTGTTCGTCGGCAAGAATGGGCAGGTCCGCCTTGCCGTCGTAAGGCGGCGCCGCAAGCGTCTCCAACAGGCCGGATAGAATATTGGCCGAGACGCGCGGCAGGATCGTGTTGATTGTGGTCGCTACCGTTCCGGGTGTCGTGCCGATCACCGGCGGCGTCGGCGTGCGCGCGGTCATGGCGACATAAATTTTTTCGACCAGATCGTGAAACTGCGGGTCGAGCCGGTTGCGCGGACGCTTAATATCAACGGCAATCTCGCGAATAATCCGCCCCGGATTTGAAGCGAACAGCAGAATGCGGTCGCACATCAATACCGCTTCTTCGATATTGTGGGTCACCAGCATGACCCCCTTGATCGGCAATTTTCCGTCGCCCCAAAGCTCGAGAAAATCGGTGCGGAGCGTTTCGGCGGTCAGCACGTCGAGTGCGGAAAACGGCTCGTCCATCAGCAGAATATTAGGGTGCACCACCAAGGCGCGGGCGAAGCCGACGCGTTGGCGCATGCCGCCGGACAACTCGCGCGGATAAGCGGATTCGTAACCGTCAAGGCCGATGAGATCGATCGCGGCGAGCGCCCGTTTTCTGATCTCCGCATCCGGGAGGCCGAGCGCTTCAAGGCCGAGCTGAACGTTCTCAAGCACCGTCAGCCAGGGAAATAAAGCGAAACCCTGGAACACCATGGCAATACCGGGCGCGGGCGCAACCACCGGCTGGCCAAGATAGGTGATGCTGCCGGCCGACGGCGGCATTAGACCGGCGATGGAGCGCAACAGCGTCGACTTGCCCGAGCCGGTGCGGCCAAGAAGGCCGACGATCTGACCCTGCGCCAGTTGCAGGTCGATACCGTCGAGCACCAAAAGCTCGCCGCCATCCGCGCGCGGGAAGGTTTGTCGAAGCGCCTGAATGTCGAGAAGCGTCGAGGCACTCATTTCCAACCTCAGCCGAGCCGGAACTTGCGTTCGGCGTAAAGATAAAGTGGCCGCCAGAAGATGCGATTGATGAGAACCACGAAAAAGCTCATCACCGCAATACCAAGCACGATATGATGGAAATCGCCGGCATCGGTTCGCTCCGCGATGTACGCGCCGAGGCCGTAGGCCCGCAGGTGTTCATCGCCCCAGCTCGCGACTTCGGCGACGATGCTGGCATTCCACGATCCGCCGGAAGCGGTGATTGCACCGGTCACATAGTACGGCAACACCGCCGGCAGCGCGATCCGTCGCCACCACAACCAACCGCGGACACGAAAGTTAACGCCGACCGCGCGTAACTCGGCGGGAATCGCCGCGGCGCCGGCGACCACGTTGAACAAGATGTACCATTGCGTCCCCAGGATCATCAGCGGGCTCAGCCAAATGTTCGGATCGAGCCGCAGCACGACAATTGCCGACACGGCGACCGGAAACAGAACATTTGCCGGGAAGGCGGCGAGAAATTGCGCGATCGGCTGGACGAGATTGGCGACGTGCGGCCTGGTGCCGACCCAAACCCCGATCGGCACCCAGATTACGCTGGCGACCGCGATCAGAACGACGATGCGGCTGAACGTCGCCAGCCCGAGCAACAGCACGTTCGTGATATCCCCGGGCGAGATGTCGGCGGTGACGAAGTGCGCCACTTGCCAGAGCGCGACGGCGGCGAGTACGGCGACAACGGCGGCCCATTGAACCGTAATCCAGGCACGCTGTCGCGGCCGCGGCACGCGCTTGGCGGGCTCCGCGCGCTCACCCCAGCGCGCCAGCAATAGCCGGCGCCATAGTTTGGCGAACGGCAGCGTCAGGCGGTCGACGAACCGCGAGCGGCGTAGCACGTCGAGCATCCACGAGCGCGGCGGCGGAACGCCCGGCTCCTGCTCGAAGCGAAAGCGGTCCGCCCACGCTACCAGCGGCCGAAACAGGACCTGGTCGTAGATCAGGATGACGATGGCCATGGTGAAAATTGCATAGCCAACTGCGGCCAGGTCACGCTGCGTGATGGCGAGCGCGATATAGGAGCCAACGCCCGGCAACGTAATGGTGGTATTGCCGACGCTGATCGCCTCGGACGCGACCACGAAGAACCAGCTCCCGGACATCGACAACATCATGTTCCAGATCAGCTGCGGCATGGCGAACGGCACGTCGACCCGCCAAAAGCTCATCCACGGGCTCAAACGGAAGTTTTGCGATACTTCGACCAGTTCGGTCGGCACCGTGCGCAACGATTGATAAAAACTGAACGCCATGTTCCAGGCCTGGCTGGTGAAAATCGCGAAAATCGCCGCGAATTCCGCACCCAGCACGCGACCCGGCGCCAACTCCATAAAGAACACGACGGTGATCGAGATGAACCCGAGGATCGGCACGGACTGCAAAATATCGAGCAGTGGCACGAGCAGCCGCTCGGCGTATTTGTTCTTGGCGGCCAGCGTCGCGTAAGTGAAAGTGAAAAGCAACGACAGCGCCATGGCGATCAACATGCGCAAAGTCGTGCGTGCGGCGTATTCGGGGAGGTTGGCGGGATTGAGCGAGACCGGTCGCCTCTGCAAGTCCGCCAACGGTTGCAGCAGATGTCGGCTCGCCTCGGCCAGAAACACCAGTAGCCCGAGGATCAAAAGTACCGCGAGCACGTCCCAGCGGGTGAAAAAGCGGCCCCAGCCGCCGACGGAAATTGGCACGTTCAGCCGCATATCCGCGATGCCCGATCCACGCTGGTTGTCACACGGTCGTCATGAAAATTTGCGGCCCCGCCGCCACCCGCGGCCGCGACCACGACCACGACGCGATGACATAACATCCGCACTGCGGCTTTCAAACATTATTGCGCACCAGACGCAGGCGCGGCCGGAAAGCGACCTTCGGCACGAGCGAGCCAGCTCAGGCGCGCGGGGATTTTCGCGTGTCAGGGGATCGTGGGCGACGCATATTGCACTCCCAAATCACCAGCGATGCGGATGCAGGACTTGCGATAATCGGCAAAGCGATGAGGGCGGCGCTGACTTAAGTTTCACTGCGAATCGATTTGCCGAATCCGCGCATAAGCATCGCCGGAGGAAGACACCTCCGGATGGGGCGCCCGCGGTGGGGCCGCCAGCAGCAACGATCCGAGGGGAATACGCTGCACCATTAGAACGGTCAGCCAGCTCAGGATCAGCGTTATGCCGAAGACAATCGTTCCTTTGAACAGCGCGGGCAACGACGACGTCAGCAGTACGTATTGCAGCCAGACCACGAAAGTGTAGTGCACCAAATAAAGGCTATAAGCGTTGGCAGAAAGGCTCGCACGCATGGACGAGCGGTACAGCCCAAAGCGCAAGCTCGCAGCGATGAGAAAAAAGCAGCCGCCGGCGCCGGCAACGACAAACATAAAGTCGGCGGCGGCATCGATCACGACCGGCGCCGAACCATCCAATGTGCGGGACGTCACTCCCATCCAGCCGAGAACAGAAATCAGCGCTACGCCGAGCCACAATTTCCAGCGGCGAGCGAGCGCGCCGTCCGCGGCGATCAGGCCGACATCGATGCCCGCAGTACCTACGCCCATTCCAGCAAAGAAATAGACGGCGTAAAGCAGCGGTCGGCACCACTGGACCGACAGGACGCCGGAATTCGACCACGCCCACGGCGTGAAGATAAGCGTCAGAGGAACATAGGCCACGGTCGAAACAGCAACGAGGATTGCAAAATAATGGATCGGGCGCCGTCCAGCGATGCCCGACCAGCGGCCCAAAGCGCGCAAGGCATTCGGCGCGATGATATAGATCGCAGCTGCGATGAAATTCAGCGCCAGCAATTGCCATAAAAACCACAACTGGCCATTCGGCAGGAAGGGCAGCGCCAAATAGCGGTGCGCGTAATCGGACACACTTGGATTTGCGGTACTGGCGAGATACGACGGGTAAAAGGCTATTGGAACGAGAACCAACACGCCAAATGCGAAGGGAATGCCAAGTCTCGCCAGGCGGTCGCTCGCGAAACGGAAGCCATGTTTACGTTGCAGGCTCGGCCACACGAACAGACCGGACAGGAAAAACATCAGCGACATCAAATACACGTCCTGCCACGCGCAAAACAGATCGAACCCAAACCACCGGTGCGCGTCGATGATCGGAAAAGCGCGCCACCCATAGGGAGGATCACTAAATCCTGACGAGCGCGGCGGGATCCATTCGACGTAAGCGAGTACCGAATGAAAAGACAGCACAATGAGGATGACGACCGCTCTCAGATTGTCGAGGGCAAGACTGGAACGCGACGTGGACGAAGGACGCGGCATGAAAATTCTATATCCGATCCGGAGGGGTTAAATGCCATCAGCCGGTTTTGATCCACCGGCTGGGACAATCATTGGAAGCCGCCGCCTCCGATGCAAGCCCGAAATTAGGCCGAGGAACCAGGTTTTGCGTGCTTTCGGCGATTTGGCGTCGTTAAATCACCGCATTGTGGAGAGATTGAATCAATGCGATTCACGCCTAATTGCAGTGTTGAAGATTTGGGAGACTGGATTGGAGATGCCCTTGGTAACGCAATGGACTAGGCCGGTTCTGGCTGCACTGGTGGTGCTTTTCGCCGCGATGCAGCCTCTCGCCGCAGCGGACCAAACGGTAGCCGGGCTTTGGCAAAAGATCGACGAGGCGACCGGCAAGACGGTTGTCTGGTTCCTGTTCGTGGATAATGGGAACGGCGTTTATGAAGGCGTCGCGGCAAAGCTGTTTCCGCGCCCGAATGAAGACCCCGGCAGCGCCATTTGCACGCACTGCCGCGACGACCGCAAGAATGCCCAGATGCTTGGCCTGCCGATCATCAAGGATATGCAGCGGGTCGGCCAGCGCTATCAGAACGGCAATATCCTCGATCCGCGCGATGGCAACATTTACAACGCGATGATGACCTTAAGTCCGGACAGTCAGACATTGACCGTCCGTGGTTATCTCGGCTTTGAGTTCCTTGGACGCAACGAGACTTGGTACCGGCTGCCGGATCGGGCGTTCAAAGAACTCGATCCCGTCATCCTGGCTAAATATTTGCCTGGACAGGCGGCGACCATAGCCTCCATGCGGCGTCGATCGTCAAACCCGGTTCGCTGAAGATCGCCGGAAGTTATTGACGCGGCCCGAATCCGGGCCGCGTCAATTCTCAATCGGTTCCGAGACCGTACTCGCAACCGGCCGCGGCGTAGCGGTAGCGTGCAACGCCGTAGCTGTCGCGCTCGGCGACCGGACGGCAGTGCGCCACCCATTTGCGATCACGCGCGGCAAGTTGGGCCTTTTGCGCTTCGCCAAGCGCCTGCGGCACAACCCGGACATATGGATCGCCGGCGGTCGCCATCTGCGCCACGCAATTAAAACTCTTTGCCCCGCCGATGCAGCTCAGATCGACGACGGTCCCGGCATAAGCCGACGTCAAGGTTACAACCGACAACAATAATGCAGCGCCCACGCGGGCGACCGACCACGAAGCCGAAGACGTTTCGGCCGGATGACTGGTTAACACAGCTCTCTCCCTGCGAGCGTGTGCCGCTTGATTTCAAGCGGCATCGCTCTGGTTTGGCGTCGCGCGCGGTTCTCAAGAGCGGAGTCCCGCACCTGAACCATGCGCAATGCGTCAGTCGAGAGAGAGCAAGCGCGGTGCCAGCAAATTTGCCCTGTTTTGGCACAGCAAGGGCCGTAGAGAGCATCAGCCGGACAGCCGCGCCGCGCGTGTTAACGTTTGATGGTTACCGAGGACGGGTGCCGGCGTTCTTCCCATTTCATTTGCTCGAGCTCGGGCACCGTGTCGTCGAGTTGAGGAAAACCGAGACAAAAATAGCCGATGAATTTCCACTCCGCCGGAACCTCGAGAAGGTCGGCAACCACTGTTGGATTGAGGATGGACACCCAACCCATGCCGATGCCTCGGGCACGTGCCGCAAGCCAGATCGTATGTACCGCAGTCACAGCCGAATACTCGATCATCTCCGGCATGGTGCGGCGTCCGAGGCCGTGGCCTTGCGCGGTCGTGCGATCGGCAAATACCGCGAGGTGGCTCGGTGCCTCTTCCAGACCCGCAAGCTTTAATCGCGCGTAGAGACCGGCCCTTTCGTCGCCCTGTGCGGCGAGGGCCTCGGCATTGCAGGTTTCAAAATCGCGGCGGATGGCAGCGCGTCGCGCCGCATCGGCGACAATGACAAACCGCCAAGGCTGGCTCAGTCCGACCGACGGAGCAAGGCACGCGAGATCGATAAGGGCTTCGAGCGCGCCGTCGGGCAGCGGATCGCGAAGGAAGCGCCGAACGTCGCGCCGCCACAGTAAAAGTTCACGCAGTTGCGTGCAGAAAGCATCGTCGAAGGCGATGGGTGCCTTTGCCGCCACGCTGATGCCTCCGCCTTATTCGATTGCGTTGTCACGAAAGGAGGCCATCGCCCGATCCAGCCTCCGCCACTGTCGCTCATTCGCCGGCAAACCGAAACGCAGCCACTGCGAATGGTCCGCAAAAGCACGGACCCAGATGCCGGCGCCACCCAAACGGTGAAACAGCGCCTGCGCCGCCGGCGTCCGCACCAGCCGGAACAGGTTAGTGCCGCCGACAATGTCAAGCTTTGCGGCAGTCAGGGTTGCATCGAGCCGCTTCGCCGATGCCTCCAATTGCTTGCGCGTCCGCGCGATCCAAGCGGTGTCAGCCAAAGCTTTGGCGCCGACGGACAACGCCGGACCGGAGACTGCCCACGGGCCGAGCGCGGACCGTATCCGCCTCGCCAGCGCCGGGGCGGCAAGCGCAAAACCGAGCCGCAAGCCGGCAAGTCCAAAAAATTTTCCGAACGAGCGCAACACCACCACGTTACCGGGCGCAAGCTCGCCGGCGAAGCTCAGGCACGCCGACGCCGCGTCCATGAAAGCTTCGTCGATGACCAGTAAGCCGCGACGGCGGCGCAGCTCCGCCGCCAAGCCGGCCAGAGCATCGTGTGCGAAAATCCTTCCGTCGGGATTGTTCGGGTTGCCGAGAATAACGAGCGTGGCATCGCCGACCGCTTCAATCGTTGGCACAGCGGTGAACGTGTGTCCTGCCAATGCGGCGGCGCGGGCATGCTCGGGATAACCTGGGGTGAAAATCGCGGCGCGGCCGGCCGGCACCAGGCCGGCGATCAGCGGCAACAGGATCTGCGTGCCCGGCGCAGCCACGACGTGATCCGCCGACGGGGCGTCATAGGCTCGCGCGGCCGCAGCCGCGAGCGCGGCGACCGCGGCCGGTTCGGGCAAACGGGCGTAAACATCGGATGAAAAACGTGGCAGCGGGTAAGGTTTGGGATTGATCCCGGTCGAGAGGTCGATGAAAGGTTCGGGCGCGTCCGGGAATAGGCGCCGGGCGCCGCCGAGATCGCCGCCGTGAGCGACCGGTTCATCCGCCTCGCCGGTGAGGATCATGTCGATCGCGGTTGCCCTTGTTGCCATGCTGATCGAGCTCTGCTTCGGCTACCCGGAGCAACTGATGCGTGCGGCCGGACATCCGATCGTCTGGATCGGCGGATTGATCGGCTGGCTCGACCGGAAATTCAATCGCGATATCGACGCTTCCGACAAGCGCCGCACCGCCGGCGTGGTCGCACTCCTCATTCTCCTCGTCGTGGTGGGCGCCCTCGCCGTCGGCGTCGAGCGTGAGCTGTTGCGTGTTCCGTTCGGGCTTGTTGCGACCGGTGTTCTCGCCAGCACGCTGATCGCGCAACGAAGCCTGCATCGGCACGTGGCCGACGTAGCCGATGCGCTCGACCAAGGCGGCGTCGCGGCCGGACGGTCGGCCGTGTCGCGAATTGTCGGCCGTGACACGCAGGCACTCGATTCATCAGGGGTCGCGCGAGCCGCGATTGAAAGCCTCGCGGAGAATTTCTCCGATGCGGTGGTCGCGCCGGTGCTGTGGATGGTCATTGCCGGACTCCCTGGCGCGGCACTCTACAAGGCGATCAATACCGCCGACAGTATGATCGGCCATCGCACCCCGCGCCACCTCGCCTTCGGCTGGGCTGCAGCGCGCGTCGACGATCTTGTCAACCTGCCGGCGTCACGCCTGGCGGCGCTTTTGCTTATCGGTGCCGCAGCTTTAAGTCACGACATTCGTGCTGGCTCGGCCTGGCAAGCCGTGCGCCGCGACGCGTGGCGGCATCGCTCGCCGAATGCCGGTTATCCCGAAGCCGCCATGGCCGGCGCGCTCGATCTGTCGCTCGCCGGTCCGCGCAGCTATGGCGGCGTGCAAGTCGAGGATGCGCCGATGGGTGACGGACGCCGTGCCGCCGACAGCACCGACATCCGCCGCGCGCTGACGCTCTATCGCCGCGCCGACGCCATTCTGATTGCCGTGTTGGCCATCGCTACCGCTGCTCTCATCGCGCCAGGGTGAGGAGGCGATCGAGATCGAGATGCGCGGCGACATGCGCAGCAAGGGCGTCGAGAGTTCGCTCGATCAGTTCATCGTAGGCGATAGTCGCACTCCCGCGGACAAATCGGGCCAGCCAGGCCGCTCGTTGCCGATCATCGGCGAATAATCCGTGCACATATGTGCCGATCGTCCGGCCATCGGCGGATACCGCGCCTTCGGGCGTGCCATCGGCAAGCTGCGCGAACGGCCGCGTGCAATCGGGTCCAGCAGTGACCCCGATGTGCATCTCGTAGCCGGAGAATGGCGCGCCGTCGTTGCTCGTACCGCGCACGGGTTCGAGCCGTTTTTCTGCGGTCAGCGTCGTCGCGACATCGATCAAGCCGAGGCCTTCGACCGTGGCGGGGATGCCTTCGATGCCGCCGGGATCCGAAATGGTGCGCCCGAGCATCTGAAAGCCGCCGCACAGGCCGAGAATTAACCCGCCGCGGCGGTGATGCGCGGCAAGATCAATATCGAAGCCGGCGGAACGCAGCACCGCCAGGTCGCCGATGGTCGCCTTCGAGCCGGGCAGCACAATGAGATCGGCATCGCCGGGCAGCGCCGCTCCCGGCCGCACACGCAAGACCTCGACGCCAGGTTCGGCATCGAGCGGATCGAGATCGTCAAAATTGGCAATATGCGGCAGGATCGGTACGGCAACGCGCACGCGCCGCCCGGTTTTCGCCGGCCGGGCCTGATCGAGCGCAAGCGCGTCTTCAGCCGGGAGCAAGCGCGCGTCGGCAAAATACGGAACCAAACCAAGGGCGCGCCAGCCGGTTGCCTGCGCGATGCGCTCCATCCCCGCGGCAAACAGCGCCGCATCGCCGCGAAACTTGTTGACGATGAAGCCAACAACGAGCGCGGCATCGTCCGGCGCCAGGACGGCTTTGGTACCGACAAGACTTGCGATGACACCGCCTCGATCAATATCGCCGATCAGGGCGACGGGAATGTCGGTGGCACGGGCAAAACCCATGTTTGCAATGTCGTTTTCCCGCAGGTTGATTTCGGCGGCGCTGCCGGCGCCCTCGACCAAAATCAAGTCGGCCTCGGCCCGCAGCTTTTCGTAACTCTCGATCACGTGCGGCAGCAGATCGCGCTTCATATGCTGATAAGCGGCGGCCTTGGCGTTGCCGAATACTCGGCCCTGCACCACGATCTGGGCTCCGATTTCGCTTTGCGGCTTCAGCAGCACCGGGTTCATGTGCACGGTTGGCGGCGTTCCAGCGGCGCGCGCCTGGAGCGCCTGGGCGCGGCCGATTTCGCCGCCATCGGCAGTAACCGCCGCATTGTTCGACATGTTTTGCGGTTTGAATGGGCGAACGGTGATGCCGCGCGACGCGAACGCGCGCGAAAGCCCGGCAACGATCAGCGACTTGCCGACATCCGAGCCGGTGCCCTGAAACATCAGCGCGCGTGCAGGCATTTTGTTCAGAACTCGATGCCCGGCTGCGCCTTCACCCCGGCGGCAAAATGATGCTTGACCAACGTCATCTCGGTCACCAGATCGGCGGCGGCTACCAGTTCGGGCTTGGCGTTGCGGCCGGTGACGACGACATGTAACCCCGGCCGCCGCGCGGTGAGCGCGGCAACGACGGCGGCAAGATCGAGGTAATCGTAGCGAAGCGCGATGTTGAGTTCGTCAAGAATGACCAGCGCAAAGCCCGGGTCGGCCATCAGCGCGCATGCTTTCGACCAGGCTTGTTCCGCCGCAGCAACATCGCGGGTGCGGTCCTGGGTTTCCCACGTGAAGCCTTCGCCCATGGTGTGCCAGGAAACTTGATCGCCAAATTTGGTCAGCGCGTCGCGTTCGGCCGTATGCCACGCGCCTTTGATGAATTGCACCACGCCGACGCGATGGCCGCGTCCGAGCATGCGCAAGGCAAGACCGAACGCCGCCGTCGACTTTCCTTTGCCTGCGCCGGTGTGAACGAGCAGCAGCCCCTTTTCGATATTCTTGCCGGCGACCTCGGCGTCCTGCACTGCTTTTCGTTTGGTCATTTTGGCGCGATGGCGTTCCGCTTCGGCTTGATCGGTTTGCTGTGTCACGATGCCCGCTCCAACGTTCCTTTGACTGCAAGTGGTAGCCCGGCGACCATCAGCACGACGCAATCCGCGAGTGCGGCCATGCGCTGGTTCGCTATGCCCTGCAAATCGCGGAATCGCCGGCCTAAGGGGTGATCCGGCACGATCCCCGAACCGACCTCGTTTGTAACCAGTACGACGGGCCCGGCAGCCGCCGCGAGCACATTCTCCAACCGCCCGATTTCCCGTTCGGTGTCGGCATCAGCGAGCAGCAGGTTGGAGAGCCACAGAGTGAGGCAATCGATCAGCGCCGGCTTTCCGTCGCAGCGTGCGAGCGCGGCGGCGATATCGCGTGGCGCGTCGATGGTTTGCCACCGGGGGTCACGCCGGGCGCGGTGGGCTTCGATCCGCGCCGTCATTTCATCATCGCCGGCTTCCGCCGTCGCCAGATAGCTCCAGGGCGGCGGCCACGCCGAAAACAAACCTTCGGCGTAGCGGCTCTTGCCTGAGCGCGCACCGCCGAGCACGAGGGTCAATCGATTGCCCACGGACGCCTCTACTGTTTGTGCGCGGACGACGATGCGGCCGACTATAGCGAGGCGAAGCCGCCATTGACAAAGGCTCGGCGCCGACCGCTAACTATCTGCATCGACGGTCTCTCGATAGAGAGCGAACAGGGAATGCGGTGCGGGATCAAGGTCCTTAATCCGCAGCTGCCCCCGCAACTGTAAGCGGCAAGCCCGAACCACTGAGCCACTGGACACGTCCGGGAAGGCGGTGACGGGCGGCAAGCCGCAAGCCAGGAGACCTGCCGTCGATACGGTCGCAGCCGGGCGGGGTGCCTCGGCGGAGATTGGTCGGCATCGCACCCGTAATCATGCCCGCGGAGCAGCACGGGTGACTTACTTCGATCCAGCAAGCGCGAACCAGCACGCGGCGTCGGCGGACGCTCCGACTGTTTATGTCTGCGTCACCTGCCGGCCGCCGGGTGAGCCCGACAGTCCCGTGCGGCCGGGCGAAATCCTCGCGGCCGCCACGTTGCGCGCCGCCGCCGGCACCGAGGTCCAGGTGCGCCGGATGCGCTGCCTGGGCAATTGCTCGCGTGGCGCCAGCGCGGCGATGCGCGCCAATGGCTGGTGGACCTATGTGTTCGGCGGGCTCGACATAACGAGCGCGGACGTGCTGATCGAAGGCGCGCGCATGCTGGCGCGCGCCGCCGACGGTATTCTGCCGTGGCGCGGGCGGCCGGCGCCACTCAAGCGCGGCCTGGTGGCCCGCGTTCCACCCATCGGATTTGACGAGGTTGCCGAATGACCGCGCCGCTTGCTCGCGTCCCCTGCACCATCGTCACCGGATTTCTCGGCGCCGGCAAAACCACGCTGATCCGTCACGTGATTGCCAATGCGCAAGGCCGCCGGCTTGCTGTCATCGTCAATGAATTCGGCGACGTCGGTATCGATGGCGAAATCCTCAAGGGCTGCGGCAACAATGCCTGTCCGGAAGACAATATCGTCGAGCTGGCGAATGGCTGTCTGTGCTGCACGGTCGCCGACGAATTCGTGCCCGCACTTGACGCCATTCTGGCCCGCGACGGCGTTGAGCATATCGTCATCGAGACGTCCGGCCTCGCGCTGCCGAAACCGTTGGTGCAGGCGTTCCATTGGCCGGCCATCAAAGGCCGCGTTACCGTGGATGGCGTGATCGTCGTGGTCGATGGCGCGGCGCTCGCCGAGGGCCGCGTAGCGCACGATCTCGCCGCGCTGGCGCAGCAGCGATCGGACGACACCTCCCTCACCCATGACGATCCGATCGAGGAGGTGTTTCAGGATCAGATCGCCTGCGCCGATCTGGTGGTACTCAACAAGCGCGACCTGATCGACGCGGCCGGCATCGAGAAGGCGCGTGCCGCGATCGCCGAAGTGCTGCCGCGCCGCGTCAAGGTGATCGCCGCCGCCGACGGTAAGGTCGATGAAGCGCTGCTGCTCGGGCTCGGCATCGGCACCGAAGACGACATCGTCAATCGCCGCACACTGCACGACGCCGAGGAAGAGCACGACCACGATGACTTCGATTCTTTTGTCGTTCCCATCTCAGAGGTTGCCGATCCGGCCGTGCTGAACGCGCGCGTCAGTGCGTTGGCGGAGAATTTCGACGTGCTGCGGGTCAAAGGCTTTGCGGCAGTGGCCGGCAAGCCGCTGCGGCTATTGGTGCAAGCGGTCGGCGCGCGCGTGACGCATCAATACGACCGGCCGTGGCGTGCGACCGAAGCGCGCGAAGGCCGGCTGGTGGTCATCGGATTGAAGGGCCTCGACCGCGCGGCGGTGACGCGCGCGCTGGTCGATTGAGGACGTCTGGCGATGCACCTCCTCGCGACAACATCGGCCAAGCTCGACGAGATTGTCGAAGC
Source organism: Xanthobacteraceae bacterium (assembly GCA_035532335.1). GTDB lineage: Bacteria > Pseudomonadota > Alphaproteobacteria > Rhizobiales > Xanthobacteraceae > BOG-931. The sequence continues at coordinate 17,342 of DATKRE010000147.1, forward strand.
CGTCGATCTCGGCCAGACGCCAGGGGACATTGCCGTCTTATCGTTTGCCGATAGCGATCTTGCCGGTCTCGCCGCAGCCTGGGAATTGGATCGGGCAACGCTGCCGAGCGTGCGGCTTGCGCATCTGCGCGACCTTCGCCACCCCATGTCGGTCGATCTATGGGTCGAGCGGGTTGGCGCGTATGCGAAAGTGATTGTGGTGCGCCTGCTTGGCGGTCTCGATTGGTGGAAATACGGAATCGAACGCCTGTCGGCACTCGCGCAAGAACGCAAGATCGCGCTTGCGGTATTGCCGGGCGAAGATCGCGATGACGCCCGGCTGGCCGCCGTCTCGACGCTGCCGCCGCAAGAGCTCGACACGCTGCTGCGTTTTTTCCGCGAAGGCGGACGGGAAAATCTGCGCGGCTTCCTGCGCCGGCTCGCCGTCCACGCCGGATCGGATCTTGCCGCACCGGCGGTAAAGCCGGTGCCACGCTTTGCCGGTTATCTGCCCGACGACGGCGCGGTCGACATCGATCACCTGATCGCCGGACTTGATCGCAGCCGGCCGGTGGTGCCGCTCATTTTTTATCGCGCGCAATTACTCGCTTCTGACACGGCGCCAATCGACGCCCTCGTTGCGGCATTGAACGCGCGCGGCCTTGCCCCGGCGCCGCTCGTCATCACCAGCTTGAAGGATCGCGACGCGCTGGCGTTCCTGCACAAAACACTGCCGCGCCTTGCTCCCGCACTCATCGTCACGACGACGGCGTTCGCGGCCGGTGAAGCGACGCCACTCGATGCCGCCGACGTGCCGGTGCTGCAAGCCGTTTGCGCGACGACGCGGCGCGACGCCTGGCGCGATAATGCGCGCGGCCTCGGCGCCGCCGATCTGGCGATGCACGTGGTCCTGCCCGAACTCGACGGCCGGATTCTCGCCGGCGCGATCGCCTTTAAGGATCCGTTGCCGCCACACGAGGCGCTTGCCTTTACCGCGGTGGCGAGCCGACCCGAACCCGACCGGATCGCCATGGTCGCCGACCGGATCGCCGCCCGCGTCCGCCTGCACGCCTTGCCATGCGCCGCGCGCAAGGTCGCGGTGCTGATGCCGGACTATCCAGCCGCTCCCGGCCGCGCCGGATATGCCGTCGGCCTCGACGTGCCGGCAAGCGTGCTCTCGCTCCTTAATGATCTCGCGGACACCGGTTACGGCGTCGCTGATATTCCATCCACGACGAGCGGCCTCCTCGATGCGTTGGCGGCGGGAAGTGCCGAGGCCAAACTGAGCCTGGCTCGCTACCAGGCGCTATTGCAGCACGTGCCGGCTGCCGCTGTCGCCAGCTTGCACGATGCCTGGGGTTTGCCTGCTGACGACTCCGACATCCGCGACGGCGCTTTTCACTTCCGCGCGCGGACCTTCGGCAACGTTCTTGTCGCGCTGCCTCCGGATCGGGGCCGCATAGCCGAACGGCGGGCCGATTATCACGACCCCCTGTTGCCGCCCCGGCATGCGCTTGTCGCCTTCGGGCTATGGCTCCAGCATGCGGCGAAGGCCGACGCGCTCATTCACATGGGCGCGCACGGCACGCTGGAATGGTTGCCGGGTAAGGCCGTCGCGCTGTCTGCCGAATGTTTTCCGGAAATCGTCACCGGAGCACTGCCGGTCATTTATCCATTCATTGTCAGCAATCCCGGCGAAGCGGCGCAGGCCAAGCGCCGTATCGCCGGCTTGACCATCGGCCATCTGCCGCCGCCGCTGGTCAATGGCGGTCTGTCCGGCGACGCGCGCGAGCTTGAGCGCCTTGTCGACGAATATGCGCAGGCTGACGGCCTCGACCGGCGCCGACGCGAACGGCTCGCCGGCCTGATCGTCGAGACGGCGCAGCGGAGCGGGCTGGCACGTGAAGCCGGCGTCGATGCCGCCGCTGCACCCGGCGATGCGCTGCGGCGGATCGATGCCTGGCTGTGCGACCTCAAAGACTTGGCGATTAAAGACGGCTTGCACATTTACGGCCGCGCACCTGCCGCCGCCACCGATCCGGCATGGCGGGCGAGCGCCGAGGCTGAACGCGCCGCGTTGCTCGCGGCACTCGATGGCCACCGCGTGCCGCCGGGCCCCGCCGGTTCGCCGGCGCGCGGACGCCGCGACGTGCTGCCGACCGGCCGTAATCTCTTCACCGCCGATCCGCGCATGCTGCCGACGGCAACCGCGACGGACCTCGGGCGTCTCGCCGCGGATGAAGTCCTGCGCATGCATTTGCAGACGCACGGCGAACCGCCGCGCGGCGTCGTGATCGACCTATGGGGAAGCGCCACGCTTCGCACCGGCGGCGAGGAAATGGCGCAAGGCTTTGCGCTGATGGGTTGCCGACCGATCTGGGAACCGGCAACCGGACGCGTCACCGGCGTCGAGGTTCTTCCCACCGGCGCCATCGGGCGCGCGCGCGTCGATGTGACCTGGCGCATTTCCGGCCTGTTTCGCGATCTCTTTCCAGCGCAGATTGCACTTATCGACGCGGCCGTGCAGGCGGTAGCCGCCCGCGACGAAACCGATGACGAAAATCCGCTGGCTGCCGCACGCCGCGACGCCGACCTCACCCGCCTCGATCGCATCTTCGGCACCGCGCCCGGTACCTACGGCTCTGGCATCGAGGATTTGCTCGGGGGTGATGTTGGCACTGAGACACTCGGCGCAGCGTATCTTGCCGCCGCATCGCACAGCTATGGCGGCGCCGATGGCGCCGGCATCGAAGCTGCCGGTTGCTTCGCCCAACGTGTTGCCGGTGCCGATTTGTTGGTCCATATCGGCGACGATCCCGGCCGCGACCTGCTCGAAGGCGCCGAGGATGTCGCGTTCGTGGGCGGCTTCGCGGCAGCGGCGAAATTGCTCGGCCGCGCCGCCGACCTGGTCATGCTCGACATCACCGATCCGCAACGCCCGCGCGCGCGCACGCTTTCGGCAGCGCTCGCACGCATTGTTCGCGCCCGCGCCGTCAATCCGCGCTTTATTGCCGGCCAGATGCGGCACGGCCCGCGCGGCGCAGCGGAGTTCGCCGAGACGGTCGATCGCCTGGTGTCCTTCGCTGAAACGACGGATGCCGTGGCAAACGATCTTTTTGATCTTCTGTACGAGGCTTACGTGGCCGACGCCGACGTCCGCGCTTTCTTACAGCGCGAGAACGCGCCTGCCGCCGAAGCGATTGCCGCGCGACTCGATGCAGCGCGCCGCCATGGCTTTTGGCATCCGCGCCGTAACGACGTCGACGCCGGCTTGGCGGCTTTACGCGCGGCGGTGACGGCATGACCGCGCGCGCCGTATTTTTCTCGCGGCGGCGCGGCGCCTGCCCTGGGCTTTCGGCGCCAATGCAGACCGGCGACGGACTGCTCGTGCGCTTGCAACCAACCGGGATCATTTCGCTTGCGGCATTCATCGCGCTTTGTGCCGGCGCACGGCGCGACGGCAACGGTATCGTCGAAGTCACCGGGCGTAGCAGCATCCAGATTCGCGGACTGAGCGTGGAATCCGCGCCGCGGTTTGCCGATAGCGTCGCTTCACTCGCCATCGCCGCGATGGACGGCGTTTCCGTTCTCGCCAATCCGCTCGCCGGTCTCGATCCGGCGGAAATCGTGGATGCTGGCGCACTCGCTGCGGATATTCGCCGCACCGCCGCGGGCGCCGGGCTCGGCGCAAGGCTTGCGCCGAAGGTCTCGGTCACGGTCGACGGCGGCAGCACGCTCACTCTCGATGACGTTGTCGCCGACGTGCGGCTGCGCGCTGAATGTGTAGACGGCGCTGTCGGGCTGCGCGTCAGCCTTGGCGGCGACGGCGCAAATGCCACGCAACTCGGCACGGTCGCACCGGCCGATGGTGTAGAAGCCGTTATCCGCTTGCTCGAAATGATTGCACAACATGGCCACGCGGCTCGCGCGCGCGATATTCTCGCTACCAGAGGCACCGCCTCACTCCGATCCGCCATCGCTGGCCTACTGACAGCCGCCGCGCTTCCTTCGACCACGCGCGAAGCGTCCGCTGTCATCAATACTTATCGTCTGTGCGATGGGTCGTTGGCATGCGGTATTGGACTTCCTTTCGGCCATGCAGACGCCGCGATACTCGAACGATTGGCGGCGTCGGCAGCAACCGCCGGAGCAACAGGCATCTGCACTGCCGGCCGGGCTTTACTGATCGTTGGTCTCGCCGAGCGGGCGATGCCGGAATTTGTGCGCGACGCCGAGCGGCTCGGCTTTATCGTCGACGCCGGCGATCCGCGCCGCCGCGTGATCGCCTGCTCGGGCGCGCCGATCTGCGCGTCAGGGTATGTTGCGACGCGGGCGCTCGCACAGGCAATTGCCGACGGTGCAGCGCCGTCGCCCCACGGGACGCTTATTCACGTTTCTGGCTGCGCCAAAGGTTGTGCCTATTCCGGCAAAGCCACGTTGACCGTGGTCGGCACGCCGGCGGGTTGTGCGCTGATCGCAGCAGGCTCGGTCAGCGATGCCCCGTTCGCGATGGTTACGGCGGAGGACTTGCCCGCCGCTGTTACGCGCTACGTCCGCGATTCATGCCGCGAGGACAGTCATGTCTGAGCGCATGGCGTATTTGCGCGACGGCGCGGCAATCTATGATCGCTCGTTCGCGATCATCCGCGCGGAAGCCGATCTGTCGCGCTTCTCCGCGGCAGAATCCGAGGTCGCCGTACGCATGATCCATGCGTGCGGCCAAGTCGAGCTGGCGCGCCAGATCGTCTTTGAACCGAGTCTTGTTGCCGCCGCACCCAACGCCTTGGCCGCTGGCGCACCGATCCTTTGCGATTCCGAGATGCTGGCGCGTGGCGTGACGCGGGCGCGACTGCCGGCCGGTAATCAGGTTATCTGCACGCTCAACGATCCGCGCGTGGCGAAGCTCGCGGGCGAACTCGGCACGACACGCTCGGCCGCGGCGCTTGAATTGTGGCGCGACCGGATGGCCGGCGCCCTCGTCGCCATCGGCAACGCGCCGACGGCGTTGTTCCGCCTGCTCGACTTGATCGATGCGGGTGCGCCGAAACCAGCCGCGATCCTCGGTATTCCGGTCGGATTCGTCGGCGCTGCCGAAGCGAAGGACGCGCTTGCCGGCGACCCGCGCGGCGTGCCGTTCCTGATTGTGCGCGGGCGAATGGGCGGCAGCGCCATCACCGCGGCTGCGGTCAACGCATTGGCGAGGCCGGGGTTATGAGCGCCGCCAAACTTATCGGCGTCGGCGTCGGCCCAGGCGATCCGGAGCTGATCACGTTCAAGGCGATGCGGACGCTGAAAGAAGCCGACGTGGTCGTGCATTTCGCCAAGACCGGCAACGCGAGCCATTCGCGCACCATCGCCGCGCGTTACCTTTCCGCCACCGTCACCGAGTTGGCGCTGCATTATCCGGTGACGACCGAGATGCCGACATGCAGCGACGGCTACCGCGATGCCATCCGCGATTTTTACGACGCAGCCGCGGCGAATATTGCCAGCCATCTTCAAGCCGAACGGACGGTTGCGGTGATTTGCGAGGGTGACCCACTGTTCTACGGTTCTTACATGCATTTGCATGCCCGGCTCGCGCGCAATTATCCAACCGAAATCGTTGCCGGCGTCACCGGCATGTCGGGCTGCTGGTCGGCGGCGGGCGTGCCGATCGCGCAAGGCGACGACGTTTTCACCGTGCTGCCGGCAACCTTGCCGGAGAGCGAGCTTACGCGACGGCTCGCCGACGCCGATGCAGCGGTGGTGATAAAGGTCGGACGGCATCTGCCGAAGGTACGCCGCGCGCTCGATCGCAGCGGCCGGTTGCCACGCGCGCTCTACGTCGAGCGCGGCACCATGATCGACGCGAAAATGATTCCATTGGCGAGCAAGCCGGACGATGACGCGCCGTATTTCGCCGTCATATTGGTGCCGGGCTGGGAGCAGCGCTCGTGAGCGGACGGCTGGCTGTAGTCGGATTGGGCCCGGGCGACGCGCGTTACTTGACGCCGGAAGCCGCTGACGCGTTGGCGGACGCCGAGGCGCTCTATGGCTATACCCCCTACCTCGACCGCGTGCCGGAGCGTGCCGGCCAGATTCGCCATGGCTCCGACAACCGCGAGGAACGCCTGCGCGCCGCCGCCGCATTGCGACATGCAGCGCAGGGCGCGCGCGTCGCTATCGTTTCCGGCGGCGATCCGGGCGTCTTCGCCATGGCGGCGGCAGTGTGTGAAGAAATAGAAACCGGCCCCGAAAGCTGGCGCGCACTCGACCTCGTCGTCGTGCCGGGGATTACCGCCATGCTGGCGGTGGCGGCGCGGATCGGCGCACCGCTCGGCCACGATTTCTGCGCACTGTCGCTGTCGGACAATCTGAAACCCTGGGACTTGGTCGAACGGCGGCTCGATGCCGCGGCCGGCGCCGGTTTTGTGATCGCGCTATACAATCCGGTTTCGCGGGCGCGGCCTTGGCAGCTCGGCGCGGCGCTGGAGCGTCTACGCCGCCATCTACCGCCATCGACGCCGATCGTGTTCGGGCGCGCAGCCGGACGGCTGGATGAGGCGATCAACGTCACTACGCTTGCCACCGCCGACACGGTATCGGCCGACATGGCGACGCTGATTATCGTTGGCTCACGCGAGACCCGAACGATCCCGCGCGCAGGACGATCACCGCTGGTCTATACGCCGCGCGCTGCCGCAGCGGTAAGCGCATGATCGAGCCAGGCGAGCACATCCTCGGTGGTGTCGACAACCGGCGCTTCCGGCGGCGGCGGCCGGCGCAGCATGATCACGCCGATGCCAAGACTGCGCGCGGCGGAGATTTTGCCGTAAGCCGCGGCACCGCCGCTGTTCTTCGCGACGACAACATCGATGCCGTGTGTTTGCATCAACGCGCGGTCATCGGCTTCGCGGAACGGGCCACGCGCGGTCAGGTAGATCACCTGCGGCAGGGGGAGTGGCGGCTCGACCCGATCGACGCTGCGGATCAAGTAACGATGTTGCGGAGCCGCCGCAAACGGCGCGAGTTCGTTGCGGCCGATGGTAACAAAAACGCTGCGCGGTTGATGACCGATGGCGGCTGCCGCTTCGCCGGCATTGTTGACGTCAATCCAGCGGTCGCCCGGGACCGCAATCCACGGCGGCCGGTACACCGCAATGAACGGCACGTTTGTTCGCCGGGCGGCGGCGGCGGCATTTTGCGAAATCCTGGTGGCGTAAGGATGAGTGGCGTCGATCAGAGCCTCGATGCGGCCCGCCACCAGATAATCGGCCAGGCCAGCGGCACCGCCAAAGCCACCGATCCGAATTGCCACCGCGTGTTCGACCGGCGAGGCTGTGCGGCCGGCAAGCGAAAGCGTCACATCCCAGCCGTCGCGCCGGGCGAGACGCTCGCCCAACATGCGTGCTTCGGTGGTGCCACCGAGAATAAGGATTCGTGGCATGTCGCTTCCTGATACCGCCGAGCGCGAGACTGCCGCATTGCCGCGCTGGCTGTCCATCGTCGGAATTGGCGAGGACGGCGTCGACGGTTTGACCCCGGCGGCGCGCGGATTGATCGGCTCGGCGGAAATCGTATTCGGCGGTCGTCGTCATTTTGGCTTGGCCGCTTCGCTTATTCGCGGCGCCACACGGCCATGGCCGAGTCCATTTGACGGCGCCGCCGATGAAGTTTTGCGCCATCGCGGCCGGCAAATCTGCGTGCTGGCTTCCGGCGACCCGTTTCACTACGGGATCGGGGCGGTGCTGGCGCAGCACATCGACCCGCGCGAGATGATCGTTTTGCCGGCACCTTCGGCCTTTAGTTTGGCGGCGGCACGGCTTGGCTGGTCATTGTCGCATACGACGCTGCTCTCGGCCCATGGCCGCAGCCTTGATCTCCTGCGTCCGCATTTGCAGCCGGGCGCGCGGATCCTGGCGCTGACATCGGATGGCGACGCTCCGATCGCGCTGGCACGGCTATTGGCAGAAACCGGATTCGGCGCTTCGCCGCTTACCGTGCTGGAAGCGCTTGGCGGCCCGCGTGAGCGCATCCGCACAATTACCGCCGCGGATTTCAATTTCGACATCGTCGAAGCACTCAACATCGTCGCGATCGAGGCGAAAGCGGCGCCGGAGGCCCGCGTCATTACCCGCAGCGCCGGACTAGCCGACAATCTTTTCGAGCACGACGGCCAGATCACCAAGCGGGAAGTGCGTGCGGTAACGCTTTCTTCGCTTGCACCGCGCCGCGGCGAATTGTTGTGGGACATCGGCGCCGGCGCCGGTTCAGTGGCGATCGAGTGGCTGTTGTCCGATCCGACCTTCATGCGCGCCGTCGCGATCGAGGAACGCACCGACCGCGCGGCACGCATCCGCCGCAACGCGGCCGCACTGGGCGTGCCGTATTTGCAGATCGTCGAAGACTCGGCTCCCGCCGCGCTGACCGAACTCGCGGTGCCCGACGCCGTTTTTGTCGGCGGTGGCGCCGATGCGAGCGTGCTTGATGCCGCATCGCGAGCGCTGCGGCCCGGCGGACGTCTGGCGGTCAACGCAGTGACCTTGGCAACGGAAGCGCTTTTGCTCGCCCGGCACGCGGCGCTGGGCGGCGAACTCACGCGGATTACGATCGCACGTGCACAGCCGATCGGGGAAAAGATCGGCTGGCGCAGCGCCATGCCGATCACCCACTGGCTTTGGACCAAACGATGACCGTGCATTTCATCGGCGCCGGCCCGGGCGCCGCCGATCTTATTACGGTACGCGGTCGTGATCTGATTGCGCGCTGCCCGGTCTGCCTTTACGCCGGCTCGATCGTGCCGCGCGAATTGCTGGCTTATTGTCCTGCGGGCGCACGCATCGTGGACACGGCGCCGCTTTCGCTCGACGAGATCGACACGGAATTTGCCGTCGCGCATACTGCAGGGCAGGACGTCGCCCGGCTTCATTCCGGCGATCTATCGATCTATTCGGCACTCGCCGAGCAACTTCGGCGGCTCGTGCGACGCGGTATACCTTATACGCTTACGCCCGGCGTACCGGCTTTCGCCGCCGCAGCGGCAGCACTTGAGTGCGAATTGACCGTGCCAGAGGTTGCGCAAAGCGTCGTGTTGACGCGCATTCCAGGCCGCGCATCTGGCATGCCGGAAGCCGAGAAGCTCGCGACGTTCGCCGCGAGCGGCGCTACGCTGGTCATCCATCTTGCGATTCACGCGATTGAACGCATCGTCGATGAACTGGCGCCATTCTACGGCGCCGACTGTCCGGCGGCGGTCGTCGTGCAAGCGAGCACGCCCACGCAGCGCATTCTACGCGGCACGCTTGCCGACATTGCCGCCGCGGTCGCTAGCGAGCGGATCGAACGCACCGCGTTGATCCTCGTCGGCCGCGCGCTTGCGGCGCACGACTTCCGCGACAGCGCACTCTACGATGCCGATTATCGCCGCCGCTTCCGGGGAGGCGGGAGTCCGCGATGACGACCTGGGACGCACTTGCGCGCCGTGCGGGCGTACCGATCTTCGAACCCGGGCACGTATGGCTCGCGGGCGCGGGACCCGGCGACCCCGGTCTGCTCACGCTCCACGCCGTTGCCGGGCTGCAGCGAGCCGACGTGGTCGTGCATGATGCACTGGTCGATCAGCGGGTGCTGGCGCTCGCCGGCGAGAGGGCACGGCTCGAATTTGCCGGCAAGCGTGGTGGCAAGCCGTCAACCATCCAAGCCGATATCAGCCAAAGACTCGTGGCATTGGCGCGCGAAGGCCGGCGCGTGCTGCGGCTCAAGGGCGGCGATCCATTCGTATTTGGGCGCGGCGGCGAGGAAGCGATGACGTTGGCCGCCGCCGGCGTTCCGTTTCGCGTGATCCCCGGCGTCACCGCGGGACTTGCTGCACTGGCGGCGGCATCGATCCCGGCAACATTGCGCGGGGTCAACCGGGCGGTGATCTTCGCCGCCGGGCATGGCGCCGAGGAAAATTTCGACTGGGGTCCGATCGCGCGCGCCGGGCAACCGATCGTGCTCTACATGGTCATGCACAATCTGGAGCAAATCGCCGGCGCCTTGATGGCGGCGGGTCTCGCGCCGCAAACACCTGCGGCCGTGATCGCCTCAGCGGCCACGCCGAAGGAGCGGCTGCTCGTCGCCACACTGGAAACCGTGGCCGCGCAAGCGCGGGCCAAAAACTTCGAGCCGCCCGCCATCGTGGCAATCGGCGACATTGTCAAGTTTCGCGGACGCCTGTTGGGCGTGACGCCGTCAGCGAGGGACCTTACGAGGGACAAATCGTGAGTGCGCGCGGGCTCATTATTGCGGCGCCGCATTCTGGCGCCGGCAAAACCACGGTGACGCTGGCCTTGCTCGCCGCTCTGCGTCGTCGCGGGGTCGCGGTGCGTGCAGCCAAAGCCGGACCCGATTACATCGATCCGGCGTTCCACGCCGCCGCCACCGGATCGTCAAGCATCAATCTCGATTCCTGGGCGATGTCAGGAAAACTTCTCGACACGCTGGCCGCACGCGCGGCCGATGGCGCCGATCTTTTGGTCGTCGAAGGCGTCATGGGTCTGTTCGATGGCGCGCCGGGCACAAGCGGCCGGCGCGGTGCCACCGCCGATCTTGCCGCACATTTCGGCTTGCCGGTCATGCTGGTGATCGACGTCGCGCGGCAGGCCCAGTCGGCGGCCGCGCTGGTGCGCGGCTTTGCGACACACGATCCTGCCGTGCGGATCGCCGGCGTCATTCTCAATGGTATCGGCAGCGAGCGGCATCGCCTTATGGTGGCCGAACCGATCACAGCATTGGGCATTCCGGTCCTCGGCGCGCTCAAGCAGGAAGCCGCCTTGGCGTTGCCGGAACGTCACCTTGGCCTCGTTCAGGCGAGCGAACATCCAGGCCTCACGTCCCTGATCGACAGTCTCGCCGCAACCGCCGAGGAGCACTTCGACCTCGACGGCATTATCGCCAGCGCCGGACCGTTCCGTTTCGCCGCGGGAGACGGCAAAGCCGTGCCGCTGGCACCGCCAAGCCAGCGCATCGCGCTGGCCAGCGATCGGGCTTTCAGCTTTGTTTATCCGCACCTCCTCGACGGCTGGCGTCGGGCCGGCGCCGAAATTCTCACCTTCTCGCCGTTGGCCGACGAGCCGGCGCCGGACCATGCCGATAGCTGCTGGTTGCCAGGCGGTTATCCGGAATTGCATGCCGAGACGCTTGCCGCCGCACGCCGCTTTTGCGGCGGGTTGCGGCGCTTTGCCGAGACTCGCCCGGTGCACGGCGAATGCGGCGGCTACATGGTTTTAGGCGAAAGTCTCGAAGACGCGTCCGGCCGCGGACATGCCATGACCGGATTGCTTGGACATTCGACGAGTTTCGCCAAGCGCAAATTGCATATCGGCTACCGCTCGGCACGGCTTCTGAGCAACAGCGTCATCGGTAGCGCCGGCGCAATCGTGCGCGGCCACGAATTCCATTACGCCTCGCTCACCTCGGCCGGCGGCGATCAGCCGCTCGCCGAAATTGCCGACAGCGGCGGCGGCATCATCGAAAAGACGGGCGGGCGGCGCGGCCGCGTCACCGGCGCATTCTTCCACGCCATCGCCGCGGCGGAAGGATGAGCTGGCTAGTGGTCCGATTCTAACATTCGCATCCGTATTCGGCAGCTTCTCATGCGAATGTTAGAATCAAAAGGACCACTAGCAAATATAAGTCTTAGTGGAGCTTTGGATTTGACATTCGCTTCAGGAGTCTGCCGCCAGGTGGGTAGCGAATGTTAAATCCGCTCCACTAGGTACCGGCGCGGACGACCTCGTCTTCGACGTCGCCGAGCCGGTCCTTGCCGAAGAAGATCTCGTCACCGACGAAGAAGGTAGGAGCGCCGAAGGTTCCGCGCGCCACCGTAGCTTCGGTGTTCTTCAACAACTGTTCTTTGACGCCGGCGTCCTGGGTCAGCGCCAGTAACGTGTCGGCATCCAAACCGGCATCTTTCAGCACGCCTCGCACCACGTCCGGGTCGTCCATTTTCTTGGGCTCGCCCCACATGGCGCGGAACACTTCATCCGCATAGCGCGCGAACACGCCCATGCGCTGCGCGGCAATCGCACCGCGCATGACCAAAAGCGTGTTGACCGGGAAGTACGGATTCCATTCGAAATCTTTGATGGCGTGGCGGCGAATGAACCGCTGCACCTCCAGTTGCTCGTATTGCAGGCGGTTTTTAATGCCGGCCATCTTCTCGACAGGTGAGCGGTTGTTGGTCAGCTTGAACACGCCGCCGAGCAGCATCGGCACATATTCGAATTTTGCGCCGGTGCGCCGCTCGATCTCCGGAATGACCAGATGGGCGAGATAAGCGTTCGGACTGCCGAAATCGAAATGAAATTCGATCTTTGCCATCTCACCAAACCTCCCGGTAGGGACGCAGATCGAGCTCGAACGTCCAGCCATCGCGAGGCTGCCGGTAAAGCTGCCAATAGGCTTCGGCAACCGATGCTGGGCTCATCAACTGGTCGGGCGCGAGATTCTCCAGCGCCTCCGCCCCGCCCCGCTGCTTGATCCGCTCGCGCACGAAGGTGGTGTCGACGCCGGCATCGATGATCAGATGCGCGACGTGAATGTTCTTCGGCCCAAGCTCGCGCGCCATGCTTTGGGCAACGGCACGCAGCCCGGACTTGGCGGCGGCAAAGGCCGTGTAGCCAATGCCACCGCGGACGCTCGCGGTCGCGCCGGTAAAAAATATGCAGCCTTTGCCATGCGGCAACATCAGCCGGGCTGCCTCGCGTCCGGAGAGGAAGCCTGCGTAACAGGCAAGCTCCCAGACCTTGCGGAATACACGCTCGGTGGTCTCGAGCAGCGGAAAGTTGACGTTGGCGCCGATGTTGAAGACACAAACTTCAAGCGGCGCGTAAGCGTCGGCGGCTTGCAGGAACCCGGTAATGGCTTCCTCGTTGCGCGCATCAAGTTCGCGCGCGACGATCTTGCCGCCGGCGGTTTCGATATCCGCCACCAGCGGCTTGAGCTTGTCGGCGTTGCGCCGGCCGCCAAAGATCGTAAATCCTTCGGCGGCGAATTTCTTGGCGATCGCCGCGCCGATGAAGTCGCCCGCGCCGATTATCGCCGCCGTCGCGTGCCGTTCTGCCACACGCGTTCTCCTGAAGCCGAGCGCCATTATGCGCTGTCGGCCGAAAGAATACAGCCAACTTGCCAGCCTTCTTGCCAAGCCTTCGGCTTCCGCCCACCATGGGGCGGGTCAGGCATTAAGAACGGCGCGGATTTTCGGGAATAGTCAGCGTGGCGGACGACAAAATCCACATCGTCACCGAAGCGGCCACGCGCATACTTGCCGATCTCGCCGACCCGCAGACAATCAACCGCGCCGACAACGACGCCTGGAAAGAACCGCTCTGGCAGGCGCTCAGTGCGGCCGGGTTGCCGCTGGCTTGGGTTCCGGAACGGCTCGGCGGATCGGGCGGGACTCTGACGGATGGCTTCGCCATCCTAAGCGTCGCCGGACGGTTCGCGCTGGCGGCACCGCTTGCCGAGACCTTGGCCGCCGGATGGCTGCTGGCGCGCGGCGACCTCACAGCGCCGCCGACGCGCATGACCCTCGCGCCGGTCCGGCCGCGCGACCGCATCGTCATCGATGCTGACGGCAAACTGAACGGCCACGCAACCGGCGTTCCGTTCGCACGCGAGTCCGAACACATCGCCGTGCTCGCAACCGATGGCAAACAGCAACACATCGCACTGGTGGAAACGGTACAATGCCGGCTCGGCGAAAGCCGCAACCTTGCCGGCGATCCGGCCAATGTAGTCACGTTCGAGCGCGTCAGGCCGCTACGCTCCGCGCCGGCGCCGCGCGGCTTCGATCAAACCTCGTTGATGCTGATGGGCTCGATCGTCCGCAGCGTGGAAACCGCGGGCGCCATGGAAACGATCCTGTCGCTTAGCGTCGCTTACGCCAACGAGCGCGTCGCATTCGAGCGACGGATTGGCAAATTCCAAGCGGTGCAGCAAAATCTGGCCCGGCTCGCCGGCGAAACCGCGGCCGCGGTCGCGATCGCCGGCTCTGCGGTCGATGCCGCCGCACAAACCGAAATTTTCGATGAAGGTATGTTTCTGGAAGCCGCCTCGGCGAAAATCCGCACCGCCGAAGCCGCCGCCGAGGGCGCCGCGATCGCCCATCAGGTATTCGGCGCTATTGGCTTTACCCAGGAACATATCCTGCACCGCTTCACGCTGCGCCTATTGTCGTGGCGCGACGACTTCGGCAGCGAAAGCTATTGGGCCGCGGAACTCGGCAAGCTGGTGGCGCGACGCGGCGCCGACGACTTCTGGCCTTTGGTGGCCTCGCGATGACCGTCGATCTGCATTTCGATCCGATCCGCCTGCCGCCGGAATGTGCGAAGCTGCGTGAAGAGGTGCGTGCTTTTCTGACGGAAGAAATCGCCGCCGGCACGTTCGATCCGCATCGGCCCGACGACGGCGAAGGCTATAATCGCGCATTCAGCCGCCGCGTCGGCGCCAAGGGCTGGATCGGCATGACTTGGCCGAAGCGATACGGCGGGCATGACCGTAGTCAACTCGAACGCTACGTTGTGACTGAGGAGTTTCGCGTCGCCAACGCACCGTCGCATCTGCACTTCGTCGCCGATCGTCAGAGTGGGCCGGTATTACTCAAATACGCCCCCGAGCACATCAAACAGGACATCCTGCCGCGCATCTGCCGCGGCGAATTGTGTTTCGCGATCGGCATGAGCGAGCCGGGATCGGGTTCCGATCTGTTCGCAGCCAAGACCAAAGCGGCCAAAATCGACGGCGGCTGGCGAATCAACGGCAGCAAAATCTGGACGACCAGCGCCCAGGTCGCCGATTACATGCTGGCGCTGTTCCGCACCTCACCGCCGAGCAAAGACAATCGCCGGCATGGACTCACGCAATTCCTGGTCAACATGAAAACGCCGGGCATTACCGTAAATCCGATCTATCAGATGACCGGGAAAGCCGGCTTCAACGAGGTGGTATTCGAAGACGCCTTCGTGCCGGACGATCATGTGCTTGGCGAGATCGACGGCGCATCGAAGCAGGCGACCAGCGAACTCGCTTATGAGCGCAGCGGCCCAGAGCGGTTCCTCGATACATTCTATGTGCTGCTCGAACTTATTCGCGTGGCCGGACCGGAGCCCGATCTGCGCTGCGCCGAAGGCCTAGGCCGGCTGGTCGCCCAACTTCATACGCTGCGGCGCATGTCGGTGTCGGTGGCCGGCATGTTGCAAGCCGGCCAGGAGCCGGTGGTGGAAGGGTCGATCGTCAAGGATCTTGGCACCGTCTGGGAGCAAAAGCTGCCCGGCCGCGTGCGCGATCTCGCTGCATTTCTGGAATCCGAGATCGTCAACCGCGCCACGCTGGAAGATCAGCTCGCTTACGCCACCACCATCGCGCCCAAACTCACCATTCAGGGCGGCACCACCGAAATTCTCCGCGGCATCATTGCTCGCGGAATGGGTCTGCGCTGAGGGACGAACCGACCGTGCCGGATATCGGAAAATATCTATGGCCGAAATCAGTTGCCGTGGTCGGCGCCTCGTCCGACGTGCACGGCCTGCGTGGCCGGATATTGGAAATTATCCTCAGCCATCCGTTCGCCGGCAAGGTTTATCCGGTGAGCCGAAGCGCAAGCGATGTGCAGGGGTTAAAAGCGTACCCTTCCGTAGATGCCCTACCCGAGCCGGCCGATATGGCGATCCTCATCGTACCCGCGCAATACATACCGGCTGAACTCGAGCGCTGCGGCAAGGCCGGCGTCAAAGCAGCGGCGATTTTGAGCTCCGGCTTCGCCGAGGAAGGCGATGCCGGCAAACGTATGCAGGAGGACATCGCCACCATCGCGCGCCGCTATGACATGGCGGTTAGCGGGCCGAACAGCGAGGGCTTTTCCAACATGGCGGCCGCGCTGTGCGCGAACTTCAGTCCGGCCTCGGACAAAAGCGCCGGCCCGCTTATTCCGTTGCGGCCCGTAGGACGCGGCCAGGTGTCGGTGATCTCGCAAAGCGGCGGTATCGGCTTTGCCTTCGTCGATCGCGCGCGGCCGCGCAACCTGAAATTCCGTTACGTCGTGACCACCGGCAACGAGGCGGTACTCGAGATCGCCGACTTCGTCGACTACATGCTCGACGAGGGCGAAACCGACGTCTTCCTGTTGCTGACGGAGGCGGTGAAGTCACCGGAAAAATTCAAGCGGGCGGCGGAAAAAGCCCTACGGGCGGGCAAGCCATTGATCATCGGCAAGATCGGACAGAGCAAACCCGGCAGCCGCGCCGTCGCCTCACACACCGCCGCGCTGGCCGGCTCCACAGCGGCGTACCGCGCCGTGTTCGATCGCTACGGTTTGATCGAAGGACGCGACTTCGACGAAATGTTGGACTTGGCGGTCGGCTTTCTCGCCAGCGGCGACCGCATGCCGGCGGGTCGCCGTGTCGGCATCTGCACAGCTTCCGGCGGCGCCGGCATCTGGATGGCGGATGCTTGCGCCGCCGCCGGGCTCGAGGTGCCGATCCTCGACGCCGCGACACGCAAGGCGCTTGATGCTTACGTGCCGTCCTACGGCACGACGCAGAACCCGGTCGATTCCACAGCCCAAGGCGTGCAAAAACTCGGCTACGCCGAATTCGCGCGTCTGGTCGCTCGCTCGCCGTCGGTCGACAGCGTAATCGTGGTGATCACCGCGCGGCGCTCGGCCTTTCTCGAAGCCGATTTGCCGAAACTCAAGGACCTTGCGCGCGAAACGGAAAAGCCGGTGTTCATGTGGACCTACACGCTGCCTGCCGAGCGAACCGTCGAAATCCTCAACGAGGCGGGATATCCCCTCTTCACCACCGCGCATGGCTGCGCCGGCACGCTACAAAAAATGGCCGACTATCGCGCAATGCGTGCGCTCATACTGCATCAGGTCGAAGCAGCAGCGCCGGCGCCGGATCGTTCCAACACCAGCGCCGTGCTCGTTGCGGCACCCGGTGTGATCTGCGAGTACCGCGCAAGACCGCTGCTTGCGGTCTACGGCATCGGCTCCGAAAGCGCCGGACAGCTCGTGCATTCGGGCGACGAGGCCGCGGCAGCGGCGCAAGCGATCAGCGGCCTGGTGGCCCTGAAGGTTCAGTCGGCCGATATCCCGCATAAGACCGAAGCCGGCGCTGTCATGTTAAATCTTGGCGGGGCCGAGCGTGTGCGCGCCGGATATGAGCAAGTCCTTGACGCCGTCAGGCGGCACGCGCCGGCAGCCTATATCGACGGCGTGCTGGTTCAGGCGATGGCGCCGCCCGGGCGTGAAGTGATTCTCGGAATCCATTCCGACCCGACCTGGGGGCTGATGCTGATGGTCGGTATCGGCGGCGTCGTGGTCGAGGCGCTGGCCGACGTGGCGCTTGCGCCGGTGCCGCTCGATCGCGCAAGCGCGCTGGCCCTGATCGGCCGGCTCAAGAGCGCGCAACTTCTCGGCCGATTCCGCGGCAATCCGCCGGCGGACGTCGGCGCCCTCGCCGACCTCATGGTCAAGCTGTCGAACTTCGCCACCGACCACGCCGAGCGGATTTCCGCAATCGATCTCAACCCGGTCATCGTGCACGCCGAGCACAACGGTGTCTCCGTGGTCGACGCACTCATCGTGAAGCGCGACGACCGATCCGCAGAGGGCGGCAGCGCGGCCGGGTAATTTTACAAAGGAATCGTCATGGGCCCTTTCAAGGATATCGGCGTCGAGAAAAACGGCCACGTGGCACTGATCGAGATCAGACGGCCGCCGAATAATTTCTTTGACGTGGCGCTGATCGCCGAAATCGCCAACGCCTTTGAAGCCCTTGACGAAGATATGGAATGCCGCGCGCTGGTGCTCGCCGCGCAAGGCAAGGCTTTTTGCGCCGGCGCCAATTTCGGCGACGACGACCGCGACGGCGGCGAACTTTTGAGCGGACCGCGGCCGGGCGCGGCAAGCCTTTACATCGAAGGCACTCGGCTGTTTCGCACCGGCAAGCCGATCGTCGCCGCCGTTCATGGCGCCGCGGTCGGCGGTGGATTGGGCTTGGCGATGGTCGCCGACTTTCGCGTCACCTGTCCGCAAGCGCGGTTTGCCGCCAACTTCACCCGGCTCGGTTTTCATCCGGGCTTCGGCCTGACCGTGACGCTGCCCGAGGTTATCGGCACAACCAAAGCAGCGCTGATGTTCTACACCAGCCGCCGCGTCGGCGGCGAAGCGGCGTACGCGATGGGACTTGCCGATGTGCTGGTGCAGCAGGATCAAGTGCGCGCCGCCGCGCTGTCACTCGCCGGCGAGATCGCCGAAAACTCCCCGCTCGGCCTGATCGCGACGCGCGCGACCTTACGCGGCAACCTCGCCGACCGCGTCCGCGCGGCGAACGAGCGCGAGCTTACCGAACAGACCCGGCTGCGCCAGACCGACGATTTCAAGGAGGGCATAAAGGCGATGGCCGAACGAAAGGTGCCGAATTTCGCCGGCCGATAATCAAGCTCGCCCGCATCAATGATTAGCGTAAAGGAACAACGATGACAGTCAGAATCGAAAAGAACGGCGCGGTATGGACCGTGATCCACGATCGGCCGGAAGCACGCAACGCCATGGACCCGGCGAGCGCAAATGCGCTGACGCAAGCCTTCCTGGAGTTCGACGCCGATCCGAAGGCTTCGGTCGCGGTTTTTTACGGCGCGGGCGGCGCATTCTGCGCCGGTTGGGACCTCAAATACGTCAGCACGCTCGACGCCGCCCATCCGCTCGGCGAACTCGACATTCCGACCGCCGGACCACGCGGCAATGGCGGTGAAATCCCGCGCGGGCCGCTCGGACCCTCGCGGCTCGAATTGGACAAGCCGGTGATTGCCGCAATCGAGGGCCCGGCGGTCGCCGGCGGCATGGAGTTGGGACTGTGGTGCGATTTTCGAGTGATGGCGCAAGACGCTTATTTCGGCGTCTATTGCCGCCGTTGGGGGGTGCCGCTGATCGATGGCGGAACGGTCCGGTTGCCGCGTATTGTCGGTCAGGGCCGCGCGCTTGAAATCATTCTTACCGGACGCAAGGTTCCGGCCGAGGAATGTTTGAGCATCGGCCTTTGCGAATATCTCACGCCAAAAGGCGGAGCGCGGCAGAAAGCCGAAGAGCTGGCCCAGGACATCGCCCGCTTCCCGCAAGTGTGTGCGCG
>DATKRE010000148.1:0-9903 GCA_035532335.1 Xanthobacteraceae bacterium
TTTCCCGTCTCTCTGCGGAACAAGCCTGAGGCTCGGCGATGAAAAGCGCATCCGAGCTAGCGGCATTGCTTGGTGCTACGCGCGCCGGAAACTGCTTTATCGGTGATTGTCCCGTTTGCGGCTACTCGCGTGCGTTGAGCATCCGCATGGGCCATACCGCGGCGCTCGTTACTTGCCACGCCGGCTGCTCCCGCGAAAAAATCGTGCAAATGATCCCGGGCTTCGCCATCCGGCGGATGCCCAGAACGGAGCGGTCGCGATATAACGACGTTAATGCTCGAATGGGCGAGCGAGCCTCCGAGGCCGCGCGTGCTCTATGGCGGCGGGCCGTCCCTGCGAACGGCTCCCCGGTGCAAGCATATCTATTGGAGCGTGGCATTACCGCGCCGGTTCCGCCCCTGCTCCGCTTTCTCCGCGCGCGTCATACGCCCACCGGTATCGTATTGCCATGCATGGTCGCGGCGATTGCCCGATGGCCAGGCACGAAGATTGTCGCGGTGCACCGGACCTATCTGGGCGATGGTCCCCATAAGGCGAAAATCGAGCCCTGCCGGATGACGCTTGGCCCGATTGCCGGCGGCGCCGTCCGCTTCGCGCCGGCCGGAGACATTATTGGCGTTGCCGAGGGTATCGAGACCGGGCTTTCCGCAATGCAGCTGAGTGGCGTTCCGGTTTGGGCGGCGCTGTCGGCTGGCGGAATCGAGCGATTGATTTTGCCCGCGATGCCGCAAGCTCGAACAGTTATTGTTTTCGCGGACCACGACCGGCGCGGAATCGATGCGGCAGAATATGCGGCGGCACGTTGGCGCGGCGAAGGTCGCGACGTGCGGATCGAACTGCCGACGAAACCGGGGACGGATTTCAACGACGTTTTGAGAGCGCAGATTGAGAGGGCCGGCTAATGGACGGCCATCAGTCAACCCCGCCCGACACGCAAGCTATTTCCGTTGAAATCGAACGGCTCGCACGGCTCGCGCTCGTGGAATACGACCGCACGCGTGAGGCTGCGGCTCAACGACTCGAAATTCGCGTCTCCACTTTAGATAGCGAGGTCGCAAAGAAGCGGAATGCGCTCGGCCCTTTGCCGGCCGAAAAAACTCTCGGTGGTCGCGCGGTCACGCTTCCAACACCGGAGCCGCACGCTCATCCTGTCAATGGGGCGACTCTGCTCGACGAGCTAACAAAGGCCATCCGCCGCTATGTTGCATTGTCCGAATTGTGCGCAGAGGCCATCGCACTTTGGGTTTTGTTCTCACACTCACTCGACGCGTTCCAAGCAAGCCCGCGCCTTGTATTCAAATCGCCTGAAAAGCGCTGCGGAAAAACGACGGCGCTCGGAGTTGTTCACCGCCTCGTGCCAAAACCGCTGTCAACATCGAACGTGAGCGGTGCGTCTCTGTTTCGAATGATCGAATCACACCGCCCCACACTGCTCATAGACGAAGCGGACACCTTCCTAGCCGATGCCGAAAGCGCTCGTAACGTTCTCAATAGCGGCCACACGCGCACCACGGCCTTCACGCTCAGAACCGTTGGCGACGATCACGAGCCTCGACTGTTTTCGACGTGGTGTGCCGCCTCAATCGCCGCGATCGGCAAACTGCCGTCAACACTTGAGGACCGGTCGATTGTGATTCCAATGCGGCGGAAACTTCCCGGAGAGAACGTAGAACGCTTCCGGACCGATCGAGCAGGTGAATTTCCGACACTCGCATCGAAGGCAACACGTTGGGCCGTCGACAATCGGCATGCCCTCGCGAGCGCAGACCCAAATATTCCGGACGGCTTGAATGACCGCGCGGCCGACAATTGGCGCGCGCTACTGGCGATTGCCGATGCTGCCGGCGGGCATTGGCCGGAGGTTGCACGTCAAGCCGCGCTCCACCTTTCTGGAGGCGAACAGACGGACGCTGAGGGCATGCGCGTGCGCCTCCTTGCCGATATCCGCGATGTCTTCGATAGCGCGGCGGCAGAACGCCTTTCATCCTCCGACATCGTCGCGCGGCTCACCGCACGCGAAGACCTTCCCTGGGGCGAATTGCGAGGCGGCAGACCAATCACCGCGCCCATGCTTGCCAATATGCTCCGCCAGTTCGGAATCCGGCCCAAGGTCTTTCGCTCGGGCGATGCCACGCCGCGAGGCTACCTCCGCGCGGATTTCGCGGACGCATGGGACCGCTACCTTCAGCCCGCAACAGCGCAACATGTCGGAGATACCAAGTGCTTTTCGAACCACGGCGCCGCAACGCTCAAAACGCCTGTTGCAGTCGAGTGCACGGCTACCGACCGGAAAATAAATGATTGTTGCGGTGTTGCGGGCCGGCCGGGTGCTGGCGACGATGAATTCGAGGAGCGTGCCGCAATCATGGAATACGACGGCAGACCTTCCACGTCGAATGCTGGTCTGTCCCCAGGTGTGGCCGTGCCTGATCCGCTGGACATCCCCCCGTTTCTACGCAGGCGGGGCTGGCGATGACGCGTTAGCACCGCCCCAGCGATCTGCAAGCGTGGCGATTCCGCCGGTCAGGAGCGCTCGACGGCCGGCCGACCTTGCGGCGACGTGTTTCCCTCCATACCTGGTCTCTTAGTGCTAGCAGCTGTTTTCGCAAACCTTGGCCGTGATTTCGGCGATGCCCTTGGCCGAGAAGTTCGACGGCGCGCCTGATCAACGGGTACTGATTTTTGTAGTCCGCGGTGCCACGGCCGCCAAAATAACGAAAGTCGGCGCTCAAGAGGACAGACGCTTTTGAATATGTTGGCGCTTCGCCTAAATCGTGGGCCACGTCTTGAGGACCATGATACCGCGCACGACGGCGCCAGATGAAACGCCCACCACTCTGCTCATAGATGCAATCAGGCCGGTGTCGGAAGCGCTCAGAGTTATAATACAGTGTTCCCGGCACCTTTTCGGTAACGCGGGCGATGTAGATAAGCCGATTGTCTCGGTACAGCGAATTCGCTGCAAATCCAAAAATCCAATCGCCGAACGTAGCACGTGACCGAATCTGTGGTTTGCAGATCGCGAGCGACAGAAGTCCGCTGTCTGTGCATGGGGCGCCACCGTCATCGGTGGTTAGCTTATAGAAGAAAACCTGTCCCAAGCTCAGCCGTCATTGAGACCGAAAGCGTCTCCTCAGATGATACAAGCCGTCGCCGACAGAGATAAACACGCTCGTCCCTGTTTTCTGAATATCTCTCCGTATAACTGAGTTAAGTGTGTTCCCCGGCGTTTTACCCTCCGGGCGGATTAACTGCTCGCGAATCGCAATTTCAACAATCTGCCTACAGTTGAGCGGGTGCGATGATCGCGCAAGTACGCGAATCGCTGCCTCACGGAATCCCATAGGTCCGATCTGTTTTGGACTCATTCCCGTCCCCTCGCGACTCGCGCGGAAAAAATTTTATCACTTGTCGTCGAATCACTCTATCAGTGTGAACCTTGCTGGCCAGGTCGAACCCGCCGTGAGCACAACGCAATATCGAATTCATGGCGATAATATCGTCGAGTGTGAGCGCGCTTTTAGCTACGTCGTCCTCGC
The DNA here is from genome assembly GCA_035532335.1 of Xanthobacteraceae bacterium. Classification (GTDB taxonomy): domain Bacteria; phylum Pseudomonadota; class Alphaproteobacteria; order Rhizobiales; family Xanthobacteraceae; genus BOG-931. The sequence goes on from DATKRE010000148.1 coordinate 3,540, forward strand.
GATTGGTTCGCTCGCCCGTACCGTGACGGGGCCGATTGGGATCGTTACCTGTCCAAGTTACGAGATCGAACTCCATTCCGCTGATAAGTTAAACTTTACGTTCTTGCCCGGCTACGGGGATCGCCGGTGGAATCAAGACATCGCGGCATACGTGAAAAGTGCGGGCGGACGCTTACGCGAAGCCGCCGACGCCATCGTCACCGTAGTAGATGGGCCAGCCGAGAGGCCATTGTTCGCGATGGAGTTCTGCGGCGCACTGCCCGCAGGGAATAATGCGTGGCAAAGGCACGGCCGTGCCTTCTCGTTTGCTCATGCGGGGATACCGTATTTCTACGTAGCAGAACTCGGCGGCTATGAGTTGACGCAGGATCGCGAACGGAAAGCAGAGCGGTGGCCGAATCCGGCAATACCTTTCAGCTTTTTCTCGATGACACATTACCAGGGGTCCGTGTGCTTACCCGTTTATGAGCCTAATTCAGGGGCGCGAGCTGAAACGGTCAGCTATTACGGCCCCATTTTCGGCAAGAATGATTTTCTCGAATATATTCGTCTGGTGATTTCCAATTCGGCGCCGACGCGTGCTGCGCAGCGGCTCGGCGAAAAGTGTGTTGGACTAGTCGAGCTTTTGGCGAGTGCGCGAACTCGACAAGATACCCTGAATACGGGGCAGTGGGAGGAAGCGCGCAGGGCAGTTGAAGGCGGTGAAGGCCTGACCGGTTATTTGGCAGCGAGAGCGCCTCTAGTTTGGCGGAAAAGGGCGTCTATTGGATCGCTTACAGCGTCTGCGCGCGCCTTTATGAATTTCGGTGCCACGATTAGCCTCGGGCTCACATCCACCTCGCTTCCGCTCTCCTTTGTTCCTCGCGATCGTCGTCGCGCTTTCGCCGCTGGGGTACGTCGTGTTTATCCCGATGTTGATGTGGCCGTCACCACCTGGCTCGGCGCAATTACGACGGATCTCGCGATTGCTTGGGTTGCAGGCTTCAAGCCAAAAGGCGAAGATTCACGGCCTGACAGAGGTTTGACTCCCCTGGCCCGGATGCTGATCGGCGACGGCGTGCATCTGCTGACATTCATTTACGGGCCAGCGCCTGCGGCCCATTGGCGGCTGCTCACACGCTCAACTAGCCAACTAATAGCGAGCAACGGCCTGTGGGAGGCGGTTTTGGGTGTGAGCGACGCCGTTCTGCTGGATACCGGGACAATGGTCGAGGGAACACCGCGGGCGCTTTTGAGGCAAGCTTGGGCTTCCTCGTTTCCCCGGACCGCGCAAACACTCAACGTCACACCAAGGGTTCTTTCGGTAAGCGAGCAAGATGTCGACACCGCGCTCCACGTGATTCTTTCCTCCCTAGGATCGGACCTCGTGTTCGAGGGCATGTGCAATCCCCCCGGTGGCGATTGGAGCGGCGTATCTTTCATTTGGTCTAGGGAAAGCGGTGAATATCGCTGGCTGACATTGCCGCGTGTTACGGCGCGGGGAGAAAAACGGCCCGACCACGTGTTTGGACTGTTCGGACTCGGCGATGTTGCCGCGTGCCTTTGTATCGAATCAAAGGAGCGATCGAGTGACTTAGAAGCCGATATAGGGCCGCGACTTATTAGTTATACCGAGAAACTCTTTGCGGGTGCGCCGAGCATTTGGCGACGACACGCAGCGGAGGCGTGGGCCCACCATTCGGGGGATTGGGGGCCACGCTCAACGGATTTTGTTTCGATGGGCGCGTTTGTTGCAAACTCGCGGGCACCATTTGCAGGTGTCCCGTCGAACACAGGGCTCGACATCATTTGTGGATTTTCATTTTCAGACACGGCTGCTAAGTGCGTGGCGCACGTCCGAGCGCTTACGGACAAAGGCCGAGGCATGCTGGACCATATCGTCGCAGCTGGCTCCGACAATCCCTTTGGCGATTTCCGGCTAAGCTGATCCGCTAATAGTTGAGGTAAAGAGATTCCGTCACTTGTTCGATCGGTCCGTTCAGTACCTTGGCCACCGCCGAATAGCCGCTCTCAAGATTGATAACTCTCTTATAGAGATCGGTTGGAACGCTAGCGTCATAAGCGCGTTCACCACGCTGACCATCGAATGACAGCGCCCATTTCACATCCCGACGATTCAGTTTGTCCAGATCGTCAAAAAATCGCGCCACGTCGAGATCGCCGATATATCTCTGTTTGTTGCCGAAATAGGGCGGGTCAAGATAGCCGAAATCTCCGGGCTGCATCTGGTCAAGCGCATCCGCGTAGTCGCATTGGTGAAAGCGGACGCTGTTGAGACGGCGGGTCCACTCGAAGACAATCGCGCGAAAGGTCTTCGGTGACATGCCTCGGCGCGATAAGTGAAAAGAGTTGTTGAACTGGCCGTTCTTGCTAAAGCGGACAATGCCATTAACACAGGTGCGCATGAGAAAATTCAAATCTTCCGGGCGCTGCGCTTCGTTAAATCTTTTGCGCACGATATAAAAATATCCAGGCAGGTCTTCTTGGAGACTTTGCCACTGTGACGCGTAATCATTGGCAAGATGCTCGGGCTTGTCGCGCACCATCTCCCAAAATTCGATGAGCGGTGCGTAGATATCGCTCGCAAATGATTCCGGCTTAGCAAAATGAAAAAGCAGGGCGCCACCACCAAGGAAGGGCTCAAAATATCGATTATGAGGAGGGATTATGCTGGCGATCCGAGCCGCCTGACTGCGTTTGCTGCCCGTCCACTTTAACAGCGACGGCACGTCGCCGTGCGGAGTGTGCTGTTCGCGCCTCTCAACCTTCCGCGGCGTTAGCGGAATGTCGTCAAAGGCGAACGGAAGCTGAGCGGCGGTCATACGAGATTCCGAGTTGTCGACGAAACCCGTTTTTGAGCGATTTCGAAATATTTCGGATCAATCTCGCAACCGACAAAATGCAACCCCTCTTTGATGGCGGCAACACATTCACTTCCTGCACCTGCGAACGGCACGAGACAGAGATCGCCACGATTCGCAGATAGTTGAATCATCCGCTGTATCAGCCGTTCCGGCTTTTGCGTTGGATGTTTGCCGTGCTTAAGCTCATCCCTGGATTTGTTATTGGGAATATCCCATACCGTCCGCATTTGTTTGCCCGGCGCTTTCAAGCGGTCGTCATCGAATCCGCCTTCTTTAGAGTGCTTGTAGTTGAAGGCGTATTTGCGTTTTTTCCCGCTATGCGCCCACAGGATTGTTTCATGGCTCGCGGTCAGGCGGCGGCCCGACAGGTTGGGAAAACTGTTGCGCTTATACCAGATGACTTCGTTGATGATCTCAATACCGAGCAGTTGCATCGCAAAGTTGATGATGCCAGCGTTATGATAGGTTCCATGCACCCACATGGAGCCTGTTGGCTTCAAAATTCTCTTCGCTTCTTCAAGCCAGCTCACTGTGAAAGCGAAATATTCTTCGAGGGACATGTCATCCCAAACTTCGGCAACCTTTTTCCAGTTTCCGCCGAACCCAGGCAGGCCGGCACTGCGATCCCACGACCACTCGCCGCCTTTGCTGGCGTTATATGGCGGATCGGCAACGATGAGATCGGCGGATTGATCCGGCAGCGAACGCGCCGTATCGATGAAATTTCCGAGGTAGATGCGATCACGCTCGATCGGCCGAAGGTCATACTTAAGGGGTGCCTTGGGTTGACTGTCCTCAGCTGATTTATCCGGTGAGCGCTCGGACGACAGCTCTTGGTCAATTGGCTTGAGCGTCAGCGATGACACCGGTCCCTCCCCTCGTCGAGTTGTTATTAAACCAATCGATGCGGAATCTCGCAAACCATCGTGCGGCCTTTTCACCTAATTGTATAATCTGTTCGGTGCGACATTCCTATGGCTTGTCCGAATCGAGAGAACGTGAGTTGCGATCCGATTGAAGCGCAGTGCCGCATCGCCAACGCGCGCCCGCAGATCGCACCGACAGAAACATCCTGATGGGACAAAGTTTCGGTTGCTGCGCACGCCAGCGCGCGAAGTCGCGGTTTGGCACGCACAAATAGAATGGGAGCCGCTCTACGAACCGGCTATTTGCCCGCGCTTATTGGGTAAGAGTTGGGGAAGAACCAGAACCGAAGAATCTAAGCGCTTGATTTTATTGGCGTCCCCAGCGGGATTCGAACCCGCGTTACCGCCGTGAAAGGGCGATGTCCTGGGCCTCTAGACGATGGGGACGAAGCCATCCTCATGTAACGGCCCGCGCCCGATAAAGCAACATGCCCTCGTTTCTTCCTTCCACCGTCATGCCCGGATTTGTTCCGGGCATCCACGTCTTCGGGCACAGAAAGTCGTGGATGGCCGGGTCAAGCGCCGTCATGACGAGGTAGCAACGATTCGCCGTGGCCCTCGACGGCGGCGCGGCGTGTCGGCACACTCCGCGGCGATGCTTTCCCCTCACCTTTCGCAGGCCGCCTGATGTGCGGCGTTGCTGGCCTGTTCGATTATCGCGCGCGCCGCGCGCCCGAAGCGCTCACGGCGCAGGGCCGCGCCATGGCGGATGCGTTGCTGCATCGCGGGCCGGATGCCGGCGACGTCTGGGCCGATGCCGAATCCGGCATTGCGCTCGGCCATCGGCGCCTGTCGATCATCGATCTCTCGCCGGCCGGTGCGCAGCCGATGGTCTCGTCCTGCGGCCGCTTCGTCGTTTCCTACAACGGCGAGGCCTACAACGCCGATGTGCTCAAGACCGAGCTCGAAGCCGCCGGCCGCAAATTCCGCGGCCATTGCGACACGGAGGTGATGGTCGAGGGCTTCGCGGTCTGGGGCGTCGAAGCGACGATCAAGCGCCTCATCGGCATGTTCGCGCTGGCGCTGTGGGATCGGCAGGAGCGCGCGCTCTATCTCGTGCGCGATCGGCTCGGCATCAAGCCGATGTACTGGATCGAAACCGACGGTCAGCTGCTCTTCGGCTCGGAGCTCAAGGCGCTGCGCGCGGTCAAGGACTGGACGCCCGCGCTCGACCGCGACGCCGTTTCGGCATACCTGCGCTTCGCCTATGTACCGGCAACGCGCGGCATCTATCAGGGCGTGTGCCAACTTGCGCCCGGCACCATCCTCGTCGCGCGCGCCGGTAAGCCGGTCGAGATCCGCGAATTCTGGTCGCTGGACGAGGTTGCACGGAAAGGCCAGGCCGACCGCTTCGCCGGCAGCGAGGACGAGGCGGTGCAGATTCTTGACGCGCTGCTCGGCGACGCGGTGAAGCGCCGCATGATCTCCGATGTGCCTTTGGGCGCGTTCCTGTCGGGCGGCATCGATTCATCGACCGTCCTGGCGTTGATGCAGAAGAGCAGCAATCGTCCGGTTCGCTCCTTCTCGATCGGCTTCCACGAGAAAGGCTTCGACGAAGCGCCGCATGCCGCGCGCGTCGCCAAGCATCTCGGCACCGATCATACCGAGCTCTATGTCGCGCCCGGTCACGCGCTCGAGGTGATCCCACGCCTGCCCGAGATGTACGACGAGCCGTTCGCCGACGCCTCGCAGATTCCAACCTTTCTGGTTTCCGAAATGACGCGCCAGCACGTCACCGTCGCGCTGTCGGGCGACGGCGGCGACGAGCTCTTCGCCGGCTACACCCGTTATTTCCGCTCCGAGGCGGTGCGCCGCGTGCTCGACGCGGTGCCGCAAGGCGCGCGTGGTCTCGCCGCGGCGGCGGTCAAGAGCGTCGCGCCCAGCACGTGGTCGGCGCTCGGCTCGTGGGCGATGCCGCAATTCGGCGACCGCGTGCACAAGCTCGCCGGCGCGCTTGCCGGCACGCCGGCCGATTTCTATCGCCTGATGGTGACGCATTGGGACAATCCCGACGCCATCGTGCGCCGCGGCTTCGAGCCCAAAGGCCTGCTATGGGACGAGCGCCTCGTCGAGCGCGTGCCCGATCCGGTCGAGCGCATGCAGTATCTCGACACCCTCACCTATCTGCCGGACGACATCCTGACCAAGGTCGACCGCGCCTCGATGGCGGTGTCGCTCGAGACGCGCGTGCCGCTCTTGGATCATCGCGTCGTCGAGTTCTCGTGGCGGCTTAGGCCCGCACTCAAGGCCAGCGCCGGCATCGGCAAGCGCGTGCTGCGCCGCGTGCTCGACCGCTATGTCCCGAAGTCGCTGATCGACCGGCCGAAGATGGGCTTCGGCGTGCCGATCGATTCCTGGCTGCGCGGTCCGTTGAAGGAGTGGGCGGAAAACCTGCTGGACGAACGCCGCCTCGCTGCCGAAGACGTGTTCAATCCGGCGCCGATCCGCGCCAAGTGGCGCGAGCACCTGTCGGGCGAGCGTAATTGGCAGTATCCGCTCTGGACGGTGCTGATGTTCCAGGCGTGGAAGGAGCGCTGGCTGCCTTAGCCGCCGAGCGCCGGCGCGGCGTCGTCG
>DATKRE010000149.1:0-2479 GCA_035532335.1 Xanthobacteraceae bacterium
TTGTCAAAAACGGCATAACCCCCCCTGAGAGGGCTACCCCGCCCGTGATCCAGCAAGGCGAAGCCGAACGCGACGCCGCCGGCGCACCGGAAGCGGCCCTTTATATCGCCTCCCTTGCCGACGAACTGGCACGGCTCGCCAAAAGCCACGACCTCGAGGCGCTGGCATATATCCTGGACATGGCGCGCATGGAGGCTGACCAGATCTCCAAGCGCGTAAGCGATTAGCGCGCGATCTTAAGGCGCCCGCACACCGACGCGGTCGAGAAAGGTGCGGCCCGGATAGCCATCCTGGATCATGCCGTAGCGCAGTTGCAGGTCGCGTACCGCGTCGCGCAGGTCGAAATCGAAATGACCATCGAAATCGGCGATCTTGTAACCGAGCGCGGCGAGCCTGTGCTGGAGCGCAATGCGCGTCGCGCGCGAGGGCTGGAAATCATTCGCCGGCCATCTGCCGCGAAAAGCGGGCAAGCCCCGCAGCCGATCGGCAAGCGCTGCGACCGCGAGCGCGTAAGCGTCCGAATTGTTGAATTTTTTAAGCACGACGAAATTTTTTGTGACAAGAAAAGCCGGTCCGGCCGCGCCGCTGGGAAAAAACAAAATCGCGTCGCCGGCCGCCGGCAATGCCGCGCCATCCGCGCGGCGCAGTCCGCGCGCCGTCCACTGCGCGAACGTACCCTGGCTGGCGCGGTAGTCGAAGTTCTGCGGAACCGTCACTTCGAAGCCCCATTGTAGTTTCGGCTGCCAGCCATAGCCCTTCAGATAATTGGCGGTGGAGGCGAGCACGTCCGGCACGCTGTTCCAGATGTCGGCTGTGCCGTCGCCGTCAAAATCGACCGCATATTTCAAATAGCTCGACGGCAGGAACTGCGGCTGCCCCATCGCGCCCGCGTAGGAGCCGAGAAACGCGCTGCGGGGAAGGCGACCCTGCTGCAGAATCCGCAGCGCCGCCAGAAGCTCGTCGCGGAACAGCGGATGCTGAAAGCGCGCGGCGGCAAGCGTGGCGAGCGATCGAAACACATCCCAACGCGACGCGCTTTCGCCAAACGACGACTCGACGCCCCAGATGCTCACGAGAATGTCAGGATCGACGCCATATTTTTGTTCGACCGCGCGCAAGGTGGCAGTCCATTGCGCCGATTTCCGCAAGCCGACACCGATGCGGGAAGTCGACGCGAGGCTCGCGATATAGGGCCCGAACGGCTTGCCATATTCGGGAGCGTGCCGCCTGGCGCCAAGCACGTTCGGATCGGCCGTCACACCGGCAAACGCTTCGGTGAAAGTCGCTGCGGCTATGCCCTGCCTTTGCGCGTCCGCGCGCAAACCGTCGAGGAACGCCGCAAAGGAATTGCCGGGTTCGCCGTGCACGGCGCCGCCACCGCAAAGCAGCGCCAGCACCGGCAACACCAACCGCCACGTCATCGTCGCCCCATACGCATTGCGAACCGGCGGGTCAATCGCGGGCACGTCGGTTGCACGATCCGGGAGAGTTTACGCGACGATCACGCCAGCGAAACGAGCCCGCCGCCGTGGCGTTCGAGCCGGCCGGCAAGCTCAAGCTCGAGCAGCACCATTCGCACGACCGACGTCGGCGATTTTGACAGCCGCACCAGATCGTCGATTTGTATCGGTGAGGGGCCGAGCAATCCGACAATGCGGGCGCGCTCGTCCGGTGCGGGCTCGACGTCGTTCGAAGCCTCGCCGTCCGTCAACGGCTCCGGCTCGCGGGCAGGGAGCTTCTTTTCCGTCATGATCGGTTCAAGTACGGAAATAACGTCGGCTGCTTCGGTGACCGGTGTTGCGCCCTGCTTGATCAGGCCATTGGTGCCCTCGGCGCGCGGATCGAGCGGCGAACCCGGCACTGCGAACACTTCGCGGCCCTGTTCGAGCGCAAACCGGCTGGTGATCAGCGAGCCCGAGCGCTTAGCCGCTTCGACAATGACGACACCAAGCGAAACGCCTGAAATCAACCGGTTGCGGCGGGGAAAATCTCGCGCGCGCGGCTCCCAGCTAAGTGGCATTTCCGACAGCGCCGCGCCGGCGGGGAGGATAGCGTTGAGGAGTTCGCTATGCTCGGGCGGATAGACGCGATCGTGTCCGCCGGCGAGCACCGCGATTGTTCCGGTCGCCAGGCTCGCGCCATGCGCGGCCGCGTCGATGCCACGCGCTAGGCCGGAGACGATGGCGAAGCCGGCTTCGGCAAGATCGCGCGCGAGCTTTTGGGTGAATTTCAAGCCGGCGCCGGAGGCATTGCGCGAACCGACGATTGCCACCATCGGCAGCGCTAAAGCGCTCATCTCGCCGCGAATGGCAATAAGCGGCGGCGCATCGTCGATCATCTGCAAGCGGAGCGGGTAGGCGGGTTCGCCCAATGCGACCAACGCGATACCGAGCCTGCGTGCAGCGGCGATCTCGCGCTCGGCATCAGCGCGCGGAAAGATCTCTACCGAACCGCTGGCACCGCCGCGCCGGGCGAGCGA
>DATKRE010000150.1:0-2985 GCA_035532335.1 Xanthobacteraceae bacterium
GGGCGGCCGCAGGCGCTCGATCTGTTCCACATGCTGTTCCGCCAGGGACGCCAGAACGTCGCCGTCACTTACGATGCCGGCTACGCGATCCAAAGCGAGAGCGCGAGCGTGCCGGCGGCGCCCGGACCGTACACCGTGACGGCTGCGGCGCCGTTCGGCCCATGGGCGAGCGATAACGGCGTCACCTATAATAATGACACGCCGCTCACGCCGCTCACGGCGGTCGCGGGAACTCCGGCGGCGGGACAGTATAATGTATCAGCTGGCATCTATACCTTCGCCGCGACGGATGCCGGCGCCAATATGCTCATTTCGTACGGCTTTATTCCCGCCGCCATCAACAACGCCTGCATCGAATGGGTGGCCGAGCGCTACCGTTATCGCACCCGCATCGGCCAGAGCGCGCAGACCGTATCCGGGCAGATGACATCAGCGTACAGCCTCAAGGACATGCCCGATTTCGTCCGCGCCTCGCTTGACCCTTACCGCAGCGTGGTGGGGATCTGAGGGCCTCAATCGGGCGCCGGGCTGCCAGGCGCGGTGGCGAGGACCGAGTTCGTCAAATTCGCAATGTCCACGTTGTAGCGCGCGGCCCAGGCCGCCAGGTTCGGCGGCCGATAGGTTGCGTTCCTGTTCCAGCGCGCGAACACCGACGCGTCGATCGTCTCGTTGACATTGCCGTCGGTGCCGCCGTCGGCCGGTGCCGGCGGTGTACCGATCGGCCGGTCGTAGGGGCGGCTGAAAAGGCGATAGGCGCCGTACATAAAGTCCGCGTAGGAATCGGCGACCGGGGCCATCGATTCATCGCCATCGAGCTCAACGTCATTGCGGAATGTCAGGCCGTGCAGCGAGGCTTTCTTCATCAGCCAACGCAGCGGAACTTGCGGCAGCACGTCGTTGTCGTAGCCGCCGCCGACATTGGCATGCGCGCCCACGAACCATCGCTGCTCGACGCTATCGAGCGGCCGTGGCGGCGGCGCATCGGGATTGGGAATGTCTGTATGCCGCACGGTCCACAGCGTTGGCGAAAACGCCAACCTGTGCTCGTCGAGGCCCAAGGCATGAAATCCGTTATCGATCGGGCGCCGCAGCCCGGTCGCCATGAAATGGTAGTTCGAATATCTGAAACCTTCGAAGCTGAGCCACGGCACGCCGAGATCGCCCACCGTGTCCCAGACGCCGACCAGTTTGATATGAATGGCCATCGAATATTTGAGCATCCATTGCTCTTCGGTGGAGAAGTCGTCGGTCTGGCCGTTTGTTTGCGCATCCAGCAGCGTCCAGAGCGTGCGGGCGTCGGCGCGGCGATAGCGGTTGTAGAGCTGCCTGACGCCGAGCGCGCCGCCGGCTTTCAGCAGGCCGCATTTGGCGATGAAGCCGGCCAGACTGCGCGCCGTATAGGCGCCGCGGGAAAAGCCGAAGATGAAGATTTCGTCGCCGGCGTCGGAGGTATCGACCAGCCACTGATAGGCATCGGTGATGATTGTATCGACGCCTTTGCCGGTGAAGCCGCCCAAAAATCCGCTGACGCCTTTCTCGTAATAAGCGAGCTGCGGCGTTCCATCGACGCTTGCCGGCGAACATAGCGACCGCAGCCGCCACACATTGGTGTCGTCGCCGACCGCGTTCCAGGTGCCGTCGAGAAATACCGCGAGCCGCTTGGTCTGCTGGGGTTTCGCTATCGCCGGGGCTTCGGTCACGGCTCGAAATCCTTTTGCGGAGTTTCAAATGCGGACGCTGATGCTGCTCGTCGCGGCCTTTTGGGGTTGCGTCTTTTTGTTGGCGGCGCGCCTGATGGCCGCGGCGCGATCGCCACCCGCCGCTTATGCCGCCGCCATCCTGGGCGTAGCGGCCATCGGCGCACTGTGCCTATCGCTGCTCATTATATGGCTGACGGCAGCCTAGGCCAACCGGGGACAATATGCTCGTACTTTCATTGCGCGACAATGCGTCGGCGGCGCTCGCGGCCATGCCTGAGCGCGTGCAAGCGGCGCTGGTCGATAAGGCCAATGCACTTGCGGTCGAACTCGAAGCCAAAGTGCAGCAGAAGCTTGCTGGCGGCGTGCTCAACCCGCGCACCGGCGCGCTCGCGCGCTCGATCGTCAGCATGGTCGAGGAGACGGCGACGGGCGTTGCGGTGACCGTCGCCTCGAACGGCGACGTAAAATACGCCGCGATCCACGAATTCGGCGGCACCATTCCGCCACATCAGATCGTGCCGGACAAGGCGCGTGCGCTCGCGTTCGCCGTCGGCGGCAAGCAGATTTTCGCCAAGCGGGTCAACCTGCCGGCAGTGACTATGCCGGAGCGGTCGTATCTGCGGTCGTCGCTGGCGGAGATGGTCGGGGAGATTATTGGCGCACTGGCCGACGCTGTTGTGGGCACTGTACGATAGCGATTGGCCGGAGACCCAAGCGGAGAGGACGGACCGGCTGCGTCGGTGCCTCTAGACACTGACGGCTTTGACGGGGTTACTCGGTTGCATGTAGAAGGGCACGCGGCGGCATTGATGCGGCAGGACGGCATCATGGAGGGGACGCTCTACATAAATAATTCGGCAGTATGTGTAAGCTACACAAAGTTGCTGCCGACGATGCTGCCAGCAGATGCCTCTTTGAATGTGGTTCTTCCAGATGGAACGGTCACGCTGTTCACAGGGATATCGAAATGAGAGTTCGGTATCTCAATCACCAGGATGAACTTGATCCTATGAACGGTTCGATGATTGAAAGCGGCGCAGATTTGGCGGAACTGCTGGAGAGTAAGCGAACCGAACCACCATTTGGCCGACTGGGGCATTATCGGTAGACACTTTTCATAATCTCGATTGAACGCCAGCACCTTCCGCGGGGTTTTTTGGCGGATCAAATTTCATTTTGTCTTGCGACCAGGCACGTATCGCCGCCCGCTGCTTTTGTTTCAGTGACGGCCTGACTCCCGACGTTATTTTGCCTGTTCCAGACTGCGCCGGCTCCGAATTTTGTC
>DATKRE010000151.1:0-110495 GCA_035532335.1 Xanthobacteraceae bacterium
CTGCTGCAAACAACAAAACAACTGCAATATCAATGTGCTAGACGCTGGCTGGGGCGGGAGGATTCGAACCTCCGAATGGCGGAATCAAAATCCGCTGCCTTACCACTTGGCTACGCCCCAATGCTTCGACGGAATGCCACAGGTCTAGCGATGGCGCGCGCAACATAGCGGCGCTAGCCTGACCGATCAACGTTTTCCGCCTACCACTGTGCGGGCGCAGCACGCCTTGAGGGCCGCACTATCAACGCCGCCCAGCCATATATAAAGTAGCGTGCCGTCGCCTGAAGCTGGGCTTCGTCGTCTGATTGTCCAAGCGGAGTGCCATCCGTGACCTATCACGCCCCCCTCGCCGATATGGGTTATGCGCTCAAACACGGGGCGGCACTCTCCGCCGCGCTCGAGCAGGGCTTCTTCGGCGATCTGTCGATGGACGATATCGATGCGGTGTTGGCCGAAGCCGGGCGCATGGCAAGCGAGGTCATCGCGCCACTCAACCGGATCGGCGATGTCAGTGGCACTATTTTCAAGGATGGCGCCGTGACCACCGCGCCCGGCTGGAAGGAAGCCTATCGGGCCTGGTGCCAGAGCGGCTGGAACGGGCTCGCTTCGCCGACGGAATGGGGCGGACAAGGTCTGCCGCAAGTCGTCAACGCTGCTTGCACCGAAATGTGGAACGCCGCATCGGCGGCTTTCGGCGTCGGTCCAATGCTGACCATGGGCGCAATCGACGCGCTCAACGTGCATGGCAGCGAGGAGCTCAAGCGCCGCTACCTCGGCAAGCTCGTCACCGGCGAATGGACCGGAACGATGCACCTGACCGAACCGCAAGCCGGCTCCGACGTCGGCGCATTGCACACGCGGGCCGAGCGCGCCGGCGACGGCACCTACCGCCTCAAGGGCCAGAAAATATTCATCACCTACGGTGAGCACGACCTGACCGACAACATCATCCATCTCGTGCTCGCGCGGTTGCCGGATGCTCCGCCCGGTACGCGCGGCATCTCGCTGTTCCTGGTGCCCAAGTTTTTGCTCAATCCCGACGGCTCGCCCGGCGCCCGCAACGACGTGCATGCGCATGCGGTCGAGCATAAGCTCGGCATCCATGCTTCGCCGACCTGCACGATGGTCCTCGGCGATCAAGGGGGCGCCACCGGCTATCTTGTCGGACAAGAGAATGCCGGCATGGCGTGCATGTTCACCATGATGAACCGCGCCCGCTTGGCGGTCGGCTTGCAAGGCGTCGGCATCGCCGAGCGCGCGACCCAGCAGGCACTCGCTTATGCACGCGAGCGCAAACAGGGTCGCACACCGGGTATGCCGGCGACCGAGTCGGCACCGATCATCGCGCATCCCGACGTCAAGCGCATGCTGATGACCATGCGCGCCCTCACCCAGGCCGCCCGCACCATCTGCTACGCGACCGCGATGGCGATCGATCACGCCGAGCGCGGCACCGACAAGGCCGCGCGGCACGCCGCGCACGAGCGCGCCTCGCTGCTGACGCCGGTCGCCAAGGCTTTTTCCAGCGACATCGGCGTCGAGGTCGCTTCGCTGGGCGTGCAAATCCACGGCGGCATGGGCTTTGTCGAGGAGACCGGCGCCGCGCAACATCTGCGCGATGCCCGCATCGCGCCGATCTATGAGGGCACCAACGGTATTCAGGCGATCGACCTCGTCACCCGGAAACTCTCGCTATCCGGCGGCGCGGCGGTGGAAACCTATCTCGGCGAATTACGCCGCATCGTCGGTTCGTTGAATGCGACCAACGACCCGGCACTCGGCTGGAGCGGCGCGCGGCTGGAAGAAGCGGTCGAGAGCCTCTCGCGCGCGACCGGCTGGATGCTGGCCAAGCTTGGCAATGGCGCCGACGAGGCGCTGGCCGGGGCCACGCCGTATTTGCGGCTGTTCGGCATCACCGCCGGCGGCTGCCTGTTGGCGCAACAGGCGTTGGCGGCGCTTCGCGCCAACACCGACGCCGGGCCACGCGCCGTGCTGGCGCGGTTTTTTGCCGAAAACATTGCGGTACATGCCGGCGCGCTCGAGCGCACCATCGTCGAAGGCGGCTCCGCCGTCATCGCCGCCGATGCGGCACTCGCGCACTAATCTTATGTGAGTTTCATGTCGACGCTTTTGATCACCCATCCGGACTGTCTGGAGCATCGCACCCCGCCCGGGCATCCGGAGCGGCCGGAGCGGTTGCGTGCAGTCGAGAGCGCGCTGGCGGCGGAAAAATTCCAATCGCTCATCCGCGTGCAGGCCCCGCGCGCCAGCCTGGAAACCGTCGCGCTTTGCCATCCGATGGACTACGTCGCGGAAGTCCGCGACGCCACGCCGAAAGAAGGCTTGATCCGGCTCGATGCCGACACGTCAATGTCTCCCGGCACCTTCGAGGCGGCCTTGCGCGCGGTCGGCGGCGCCGTTCACGCGGTCGATGAAGTCGTCGGCAAAAAAGCCGCCAATGCGTTCGTCGCGACACGGCCGCCGGGCCATCACGCCGAAACCGCGCGGCCGATGGGCTTCTGCCTGTTCGATAATGCCGCTATCGCCGCGCGTCATGCGCAGACCCGCCACGGCATCGCGCGTGCGGCCATTGTCGATTTCGACGTGCATCACGGCAATGGCTCGCAGGAGATTTTCTGGGCGGACAACACAGTGATGTATTGCTCGACGCATCAGATGCCGCTGTTTCCCGGCACCGGAGCGGTCAGCGAGTCCGGCGAATTCAACACCGTGGTCAACGCGCCGCTGCGGCCCGGTGACGGCGGCGAAGTCTTCCGTGACGCATTCGAGAGCCGCATCTTGCCGCGATTGCACGACTTCAAGCCCGAACTGATCATTATCTCCGCCGGCTTCGATGCCCACGTGCGCGACCCGCTTGCCAATATCAATCTGGTCGAAGCCGATTTTGCCTGGGCGACGCAAAAGATCATGGATGTCGCCGACGGGTGTGCGGACGGCCGCGTGGTGTCACTGCTGGAGGGCGGTTACGACCTCGAAGCGCTGGCGAATTCGACCGCGGCCCACGTTACCGCGCTGATGCACGGATAAAATGGCCAATCTGGTATAATAACATAAAGAACAGACGAGTCGGAGAAAGCCTTCGATGGCGCAGCAGAACAACCAGAACGATCAGAACAACGACGTCGCCAAACTGTCATTCGAACGCGCGATCGAGGAACTTGAATCGATCGTCAAGCGGCTGGAAGACGGCAAGGTGCCGCTCGAAGAATCGGTCGCGATCTACGAGCGCGGCGAGACGCTTAAGCGCCACTGCGAAGAGCTGCTGCGGCAAGCGGAGGCGCGAGTGCAGAAGATTACGCTCGACGCCAGCGGCAATCCGACCGGCACCGAGCCGCTGGACGTGGATTGAACGTAACTGCTTGGCTCGGAAAAGCCGTAATGCCCCCTCACCCGCTCGCGAACGCTGCGACCACGTGCGGGAGAGGCGGGCACAGGTATCCGCTCCGCGGTGAGCGGTAGCGCCAACAGCAGCGCAGAAATCCGGGAACCAATGCTGACGCTTTTTACTTTGAACCAACGGATGGGCCGCGACTAAACCTCGGCCAAGCCCCGTGACTTCCATGGAATAATATTGAGGCCGCGATGTTCAATCCTTGGCTCGATCTGACCTTCAGGACCATGCGACTCGGCTGGGACGCCCAAAATGTCGTTGCGTTGCGTATGTTGCGCATGGCATCGGGCGGCCCGCGCGCTCGGGCTGAATTAAACCGCATGGTTGCCGAAAAGGTCGCAGCCGGCGCGGAAGCGGATTTGGCCGCGACCACAGCCGTCATAGCCGGCAGCGAAGACCATGTCGTCGCCGGCAAGGTGCTCCGCGTCTTCAAAAAGCGCGTGCGTGCCAATAAGCGCCGGCTCACCCGTTAAATAATTGCAGCATCAAGATCTCGGCGTCCAATAATTTGGCCCGGCGATCCGCGCCGGGCCAATTGCCGCCTTTTCGTTATTGTCGTTTCAGTTTCAGTTGGATTTCGTATCCGGCATCCAGGTGGTGGAATTCCGGTCGTATTTGAAGCCCGGAGCGTTTTTCAGATCGTCCTTGGTCGTATTCATGACCAGGTACCACTTGTTGTTGTCCTTGTTGGTGACGTGAACGGCGTCGAACGGGACGGCGACGTCTTTCTTGTCAACGCCCAGGAATCCGCCCACCCCGACGATCAGCGAGGTGACCTTTCCGGACTTGTCGACGAGGACATCCATCACCTCACCGATCTTGTTGTTGCTCGGATCGTAGACGCTCTGTTTGTACCAATCGGTGACCGTTACCGAATCGGTCGGCATGGCACTCATCATCCGCGCGTTCGACATCGTGTCGGCAAAAGCGGGAATGCTCAGGACGGCGAGAAGAGCGGTCGTTAAAGCTAACTTCGACATACGGGTTCCTCCTTGCGAACTTGCGAAGCTGACGAACCCTCAACATCAAACCGGCCCATTAGTTCGGAATCGGCCCGGCTTATTTCACCGGGAACAAAGAAACCGAAGCCCCTCAAAAGCAAACTCGGCGTTTAAAGGTCTTTCTTGCGGTCTCTTTCATTTAAAACCCGCGATTTCTTCGTTGGTGGAAGCGCTGCGCGGCGGCTGAAACAGCACCACCACGTTGCGCGATCCGCAGCGCGGGCAGCGCAGCCGGCTCTCCAGCCCCGAGAACGGAAACGCGCTGCCCCGCGTCCACACCAGCGTCTCTATATCCAGTTCCTTGCGGTAATGGCATTCGCGGCTCGATTTCGAGGATGGCCCGTCAGAACGGCTATAACTGCATCAGACGGTGACCGCCAGCCGAGCAAAAAAGCTTCACCGATGGTTTCGACAACCATTTGTTAAGGCTCACTTATTTCGGCCGGTTCCAGTGCTTGACTTTGTAGAACAAAAAGAGAACAATCTTCGGTCCGAGTCAAGGCTTCGGGAAGGATCGGGAGGCGGTTGTGAAAGCGGACAAGCGAAGTGCGTGGCTGCGCAAGCTCGACGAGGAATGCCCGTATCAGGTCGTGCTGCCGCGGGCGCAACTCGCCGACGACAGCGAGATCATGGATTTCCTGATCGGTTATGTCGGCAAGTTCGACATGTATGTCGAAGACGATTATGCCGCCTTCGTGCGCTACTGCTTCGAGGATCAGCTCGACGCCGAAATTTTCCGCGCGCGCTTCGAACCGAAACACGAGCGTTTCAAGCTCGCGGGGTAAGTGGCTTCGCTCTCCGCTACGCTATAATGCAACCGCGGGAATGATTTCCCGGCGCGAGCGGAGCCCCTCATGAATTACGAAACGCTGGCCATATCTTTGGCAGACGGCATCGTCGACGTCGCATTGAATCGGCCCGACAAGTCGAACGCCATCAATCGGCAGATGTGGAGCGACATTCGCAACGTCTTTCTCGAAATCGACAAATCACCGGCCGCCCATGTCGTGGTTTTGAGCGGTGCCGGCAAGCATTTCAGCGCCGGGATCGATCTGGCCATGCTTTCGCAGATCGGGCAGAGCAACGCCGAACGCGCCGCCCACCAGCGCGAGACGCTGCGCCAGACCATATTGGATCTACAGGACGTCATCACCAGCCTTGAGAAATGCCGCAAGCCGGTGATTGCCGCGATTCATGGCGCCTGCATCGGCGGGGCCCTCGATCTGACGTGCGCCGCCGACATCCGATATTGCTCGGCTGACGCCAATTTCGTCATCAAAGAAATCGATCTCGGATTCGTGGCCGACGTCGGCACTTTGCAACGGCTGCCGAAGCTCGTCGGCGACAGCATGGCGCGCGAATTGGCCTATACCGGGCGCCCATTCGCCGGCGCCGAAGCCAAGGAGATCGGCTTCGTCAACCGCTGCTACGGCTCTCGCGACGACATGATGACCGGCGTCGCAGCGCTCGCGCAGTCGATCGCCGCCAAGTCTCCGCTCGCCATTCGCGGCACCAAGGAGATGCTGCTTTACACCCGCGACCATTCGGTTGCGGACAGCCTCAATTACATGGCGATTTGGAACGCGGCGTTGCTGCAATCCGACGATATGGCGGAGGCATTCGCAGCGTTCATGGAAAAGCGAACCGCAAAATTCAGGGACTGACTTTCCTTGGAGCATGATCTTTCCGGAAAACCGGCATCCACTTTTTCGGATCATGCTCGGTTCGTTGGCTCAATTCGTTATCGTCGCGTCTTCGCGGCCGCGGGCAGCTTCTGCCGCACCTTGCCGATCTCGGCCCAAGCATCGTCTTTCACGCGCTTTTTCAGATCGAGCACCGAGAAATCGTTGCCGCCAGCGGTACGCGCCAGCCGTTCCCAAGTCACCGGCGTCGACACCGGCGCGCCGGGGCGCGCGCGCGTCGAGTAAGGCGCGACCGACGTCGCCTCGCGCGAATTGCGGAAATAGTCAATGAAGACGCGGCCCGCACGCAGCGCTTTCGTCATCTTGGCGAGATAAAGCTTCGGGCTTTCCACCGCCATGCGCACGGCAATGCGCTCGCTGAAACTTTTGGCCGCATCCCAATCGGCGGCTGCAATCGGCACCACCACGTGGATGCCCTTGCCGCCGGAGAGCTTGACGAAGCTTTCGAGCTTCTCGGCCTTGAGCCGCTCGCGCGTCTCACGCGCCGCTGCGACGATCTGCGGCCATCCGACGCCCTCGCCCGGATCGAGGTCGAACACGATGCGGTCGCACATTTCTAGGCTTTCCAGCCGCGATCCACGCACGTGGATTTCCAGCGTCCCCGACTGCACCAGCGCGAGGAGGTCGTCGAGCGTTTCGATCGCGATCACGTCGTGATCCTTGCCCGGCACCGCGCGGCGTAGCGGCGAAGATTTGACGTTGGCGGCGATATGCTTCTGGAAAAAAGTCTCGCCGGAAATTCCTTCCGGCGCCCGTACCAGCGACAGAGCGCGGCCGAGAATTTGCGACTTTATCCAATCCCAAACCGAAACGTAATACTCAGCCAAATCCTTTTTAGTTACGCCCGCGTCGGGCCAGTAGACCCGGTCGGGATGAGTGAGGTGAAATGCGGCGCCGGGGGCGCCGCTGTGCTTCGTGTTAGCGCTCTTCTTCGTGTTACTGCTGGCGCGCGCGCGCGCCGGCCGCGACGACGCCGGCGGCTTCTCGCCGGCGGCAACCTCACGCACCACGTCTTCGGCGCTCTTGTCTTCACGGACGCCCTTGAACGAGGCCTGTCGCAACACGCCGCCATGGGTGAAGCCGGCAAACTCGGCGTCGATGACAACCTTCGGCTTCACCCAGACCACATCCTTGCGCCGCTCGTCGGCCGGTAACGCGATCGGACGCTTTTCGGCACGCAACGGGTCGAGCCGCTTCCACAGGTCGCGCGCTGTTTTTTGCGTATATCCGGTGCCGACCCGGCCGGCGTAGCGAAGTTCGCCGTTTTCACGAACCGCGACGGTCAGCGCACCGACCGCTTTCGGCATCGCCGTCGAAGGCGAAAAGCCGGCAACAATCAGTTCCTGCCGATTGCGGCATTTGGTCTTGATGAAATTGTCGGTCCGGCCGGAACGGTAAGGCGCATCCCGGCGCTTCGATACAATGCCCTCCAGACCCATGTCGGAGGCGTGGCGATAAATCAGCGGGCCGTCCTCGTCGAAATGCTCGGCATAGCGGATGACACTGCCTTTGCTGTTGCGTTTGAGCAAGCCGGCCAGCGCCGCCTTGCGCACGGTCAAGGGGGCGTCGGTCAGATCGCGGCCGTTCAGATACAGCAAGTCAAAGACGTAATAGACGAAGCGATCACTTCGGCCGGCCTTCAAATCGGTCTGCAACAGCGAGAAATCGCTGATGCCGTTTTCACCTTCGACGACAATTTCACCGTCGAGCAGTGCAGTCTCAGCGGCCAGCGCAGCCACCGCCTTGGTGACCGGCTTGAAGCGATGCGTCCAGTCCTGCTGCTTGCGTGTCAACAGCTTAACCTGGCCGTGGTCGAGGCGCGCCTCGGTACGGTAGCCGTCGAATTTGATTTCGTGCAGCCAGTTCGCTCCGCGCGGCGGTAGCTCGTAGAGCGTGGCAAGACTGAGTGGCACGAAATCCGGCAAATCCGTTTCGGCCGAATGTGCGGACTTTTTCGCGCCGCGCTTTTGGTTCGCGGCACGTTTGGGATGGCGCCCATCACGCAATTCCTTCGGCGACGGCCGCGCCGCCGTTTTGACGGCGAGCGCGTGGATTTTTTGCCGAAAGGCCGCCTTACTGCCGGACCGGGCCGCACGGTTGGAGTGCCAGACCCGCTTCTTGCCCTTGCCGGCGGCAATCTCCTCGATCGAGCGGCCGGTGACGGCCGAGTTCGGCTTGTCTTCGAGGATGTCCTGGTCGCGCGCGCCCCGCGCGTCCTCATCCTTGGCCTTGATCAACAGCCAATTTTCGTGCCGCTCGCGGTCGCGCGCGCGCATGCGAACGAGATGCCAGCGGCCGTGCAGCTTTTCGCCGTGCAAATCGAAAACGAGATGGCCTTTGCCGTAACCGTAATGGGGATCGCCTTCCGGCGTCCAACTGCCGCGATCCCAGATCATCACGGTGCCGCCGCCATACTCGCCTTTCGGAATGGTGCCTTCGAAGGCGTTGTATTCGACCGGATGGTCCTCCACGTGGACGGCAAGACGTTTTTCGTTGGGATCGAGACTTGGACCGCGGGTAACCGCCCAACTCTTCATGACGCCGTCGAGTTCAAGCCGCAGGTCGTAATGAAGCCGGGTCGCGGCGTGCTTCTGAATGACGTACCGGTGACCGCCGGTGCGGCCTTTGCGGCCACGCGGCTCGGCCGTTACGCCGAATTTTCGTTTTTTTCGGTAAATATCGAGAGCCACCGGCGTTTACTCGTGCGCTTGCCGCTTTCCGGGCCAATTCCGGGCGCGGCATGGCTAAAATTGGCGGCCGGCAGTGTCTCGGCCCATGGTAAAAGGGACAACCAAGCCCAACATAAAAGGTTACGACAAAACGCGGGAGTCCCGGGGGTTCCGGGAAAAGAACGCGGCCAAATTGCGTTGCCCGTGTGGAATGGTGTAAACGTTGAGGTTTAAGCCTTTGGGGCGGGGCGGCGTTTAGACGGATCCAACCCTAAAAATCGTCATTTGGGCTGACGAAGCCAATGGGCTAATAATCTAAATAATAAGGAGCATTCGCGTGACCGTTCAGTCGAAAACGCCGTTGCTTGATCTCGTCGATACCCCCAGCGATCTGCGCAAGCTTGAAGAAGGCCAGTTGCGCCAACTTGCCGACGAATTGCGGCGGGAGACTATCGACGCGGTAGCGGTCACCGGCGGTCACCTCGGCGCCGGCCTCGGCGTCATCGAACTGACGGTTGCCCTGCATTATGTCTTCGACACGCCGGCCGACCGGCTAGTCTGGGATGTCGGCCACCAGGCTTATCCACACAAGATTCTCACCGGACGCCGCGACCGCATCCGCACCTTGCGGCAGGCGGGCGGGTTGTCCGGCTTCACCAAGCGTGGCGAAAGCGATTACGACCCGTTTGGCGCTGCCCATTCCTCGACCTCGATCTCCGCCGCGCTGGGCATGGCGGTCGCGCGCGATCTCGACGGCAAGCAGAACAATGTGATTGCCGTCATCGGCGACGGCGCCATGTCGGCCGGCATGGCCTATGAGGCGATGAACAATGCGGGCGCGATGAATTCGCGCCTTATCGTAATCCTCAACGACAACGACATGTCGATCGCGCCGCCGGTCGGCGCGTTGTCGGCGTATCTCGCGCGCCGCGTGTCTGGCCGCACCTATCGCAGCCTGCGCCACATCCTGCGCCAGATCGCCAAGCATCTGCCGACCCGCACATTGGAAAAGCGCGCGCTCGCGATCGAGGAATATGCCCGCGGCCTGGTTACCGGCGGCACGCTGTTCGACGAACTCGGCTTTTTCTATGTCGGTCCGATCGACGGCCACAACATCGATCATCTGCTGCCGGTGTTTAAGAACGTCCGCGATGCCAAGAACGGACCCTTCCTGGTCCACGTTGTTACCCAGAAGGGCAAGGGCTACGCGCCGGCGGAAAAATCCGCCGACAAATATCACGGCGTCGTCAAATTCGATGTCGCCACCGGCGCGCAAGTCAAATCGAAGCCGGCCGCCCCCGCCTACCAGAAAGTCTACGGCGAGAGCCTGATCAAGGAAGCGCGCAAGGACGACAAGATCGTCGCGATTACCGCGGCCATGCCGTCCGGCACCGGTATCGACCTGTTCCAGAAGGAATTTCCCAACCGCACGTTCGACGTCGGCATCGCCGAGCAGCATGGCGTGACGTTCGCGGCTGGATTGGCGACGGAAGGCTTTAAGCCGTTCGCGACCATTTATTCGACCTTCCTGCAACGCGCCTACGACCAGGTGGTCCACGACGTGGCGATCCAGAAACTGCCGGTGCGCTTCGCCATGGACCGCGCGGGTCTCGTCGGCGCTGACGGGCCGACCCATGCAGGCTCGTTCGATATCGCCTATCTCGGCTGCCTGCCCAACTTCGTGCTGATGGCAGCCGCCGATGAAGCCGACTTGGTACACATGGTGGCCACGGCGGTCGCGATCGACGATCGGCCTTCGGCGTTGCGCTATCCGCGCGGCGAAGGCCGCGGCGTGCCGATGCCGGACGAAGGCAAGCCGCTTGAGATCGGCAAAGGCCGCATCCTGCGCGAAGGCACCAAGGTTGCGCTGTTCTCTTACGGCGCGCGGCTGGGCGAATGTCTCAAGGCGGCCGATGAACTTGCTGCGCACGGGCTTTCCACCACCGTTGCCGACGCGCGCTTTGCCAAGCCGCTCGACGTCGACCTTCTGCTGCGGCTCGCCCGCGAGCACGAAGTGCTGCTGACCATCGAGGAAGGCTCAATCGGCGGGTTTGGGACCTTCGTGATGCAGACTTTGGCCGAGCATGGCGTGTTCGACCGCGGCATCAAGCTTCGTTCCATGGTCCTGCCGGATCTATTTCTCGATCAGGATTCGCCGGCGGCCATGTATGCCAAGGCCGGTCTCGATGCCAAAGGCATCGTCAACAAGGCGTTCTCGGCGTTGGGCGAGAATATGCGCGGCGAAACCATCAAGTTGGTGCGCTAAAAGCCGGCGGCGGTTTGGGCATGCCACTTATTTCCGCTTAGGCGAAGTCCCAGTCGAACAACTATGTCGTAGAATGGCTAAATCCCCGCGCGCACGGGGGTGAGCAAAGACACGTCATGACCAATCGTCAACGCGCCGATCGCCTGCTGGTGGCACGCGGCCTTTTCGAGAGCCGGACGCGGGCGCAGGCTGCCATCGCCGCCGGCCGCGTCAGCGCGGACGGCGTCGTTGTTGGCAAAGCCTCGGATGCGATCGCCGCCGGCGCCGTCATTGAAGCCGAGCCCGCGCATCCGTTCGTATCGCGCGGCGGCGTCAAGCTGACGGCCGCGCTCGATCATTTTTGCATCGACGTCACCAACCGGGTCTGCCTCGATGTCGGCTCCTCGACCGGCGGCTTCACCCAAGTTCTCCTCCACCGCGGCGCAAAGCGCGTCTTCGCGGTCGATGTCGGCCGCGACCAGTTGCATGCCTCGCTGCGCGGCCGGCAAGAGATTACGATGCTGGAGGAAACCGACATCCGCAGCCTCGATCCCGCGCGCATCGACGAAAGGCCGGACTTGGCAACCGTCGACGTAAGTTTCATTTCACTCAAGCTTGTCGTACCGCCGATCGGCAAATTGCTGCGCCCACGCGCCCGACTGCTGGCGCTGGTCAAGCCGCAATTCGAGGCCGGCCGCGGCGAAATCAAAAAAGGCATCGTGCGCGACGCCGCGGTCCACGCAAAAGTATGCGACGACATCGCTGAATTTCTTGCCGCGCACGGTTGGCGCGTCGGCGGCCGCCTGCCATCGCCGATCCTTGGTGGCGACGGCAACGCCGAATTCTTCGTCGAGGCGGAGCTTGGTTGAGCGACTCAAGATCGCGCGGCTCGGCCATCGCGGAGATGGTGTCGCCGACGGTCCAGCCGGCGCGATCTATGTGCCCGGTACGTTGCCGGGCGAGACGGTCGAGGTCGAAGCCGTAACCGGTCATCCGGACCGGCGGCATCTTTTGCGGATCGACATTGCGAATGCCGAGCGGATCGCTCCGATTTGCCCACACTTCGGCGTATGCGGCGGCTGTGCCGTCCAGCACTGGGACATCGACCATTATCGGGCATGGAAGCGCGAGCTGGTCGTGGAAGCGATGCGGCTCGCCGGCCTCGATGCCCCGGTCGGAGACGTTATCGACGCGCACGGCGACGGCCGCCGCCGCGCCGTGTTTCATGCGCGGCGCGGCAACCGCGATGTGCTCGAAGTCGGATTTGCGGCGGCGCGCAGTCACCGCGTGGTGGCCATCGACCGCTGTCCGGTGCTGACGCCTGCCCTTGGCGGCGCTATCGCTGCGACCTGGGCAATCGCCGAAGGTCTGCGGGGCGCAGCCAAGCCGCTCGATATCCAGGTGACTGCGACCGACAACGGCATCGACGTCGACGTGCGCGGCTCCGGCCCGCTGACGCCGATACAAACGGGCAATCTCGCGCAAATTGCCGGAAAGCACGGTCTGGCACGGCTGACCCGCCACGGTGAATTGGTCGCGCAGCACAGGCCGCCGACGCTACGCATGGGCAGAACGATTGTACCGCTGCCGCCGGCGACCTTCTTGCAGGCGACCGTGGCCGGCGAGGAAACGCTGGCGCGGCTCGTGCTCGAGGGTTGCACCGGCGCGGGCACGATTGCCGATCTGTTCGCCGGCGTTGGTCCGTTCGCGTTGCGCCTAGCGGAGCACGCAACCGTCCACGCCGTCGACAACGACGAGGCCGCGCTTGCCGCGCTCAAGCGCGCCGCCGCGAATACAACCGGACTAAAGCCGGTCACGGTGGAGCGGCGCGATTTATTTCGCCAACCGCTTACGGTGCCGGAACTCGCCGAGTTTGACGCAGTGGTATTCGATCCGCCGCGTCAAGGCGCCGACCAGCAGGCTCGCGCGCTGGCGGCAAGTGACGTGCCGTGCGTCCTCGCGGTGTCTTGCAATCCGGGCACTTTTGCCCGCGATATGCACACGCTCATTGCCGGCGGCTATCGCCTCGACGCGGTGACGCCGGTCGATCAATTCCGTTATGCCGCCCATGTCGAGATCGTAGCCCGGCTGGAAAAATAGTAGCCGCGCCAAGCTCGGGCTGGTGCAAATCTTGCATGCTCGCGGGAGCTGCCGGCGTAGCAAAGGAGAACATGGATGAGTGGGCTCGGCGGATTGAACAAGGCGCCCGACGGCGTGGTCATCGGCCTGGTGCAGTTGCAACTTCCAACGATTGCGACCGAGGGCGATCTCGCGACCCAGACCAAGAAGATCTGCACGATGGTGCAGAAGGCGCGCAAGAACCTGTCGACCATGGATCTCGTGGTCTTTCCCGAATACTCCCTGCACGGCCTGTCGATGGATACCGATGCCGAGCTCATGTCGCGGCTCGACGGGCCCGAGGTCGCAAGCTTTAAGCGGGCCTGCATGGACAATCGGATCTGGGGCTGCTTCTCCATCATGGAGTACAATCCTGACGGCAATCCCTACAATTCCGGGCTGATCATCGACGACGAAGGCGAGATCAAGCTCTATTACCGAAAAATGCATCCGTGGGTTCCGGTTGAGCCGTGGGAGCCGGGCAATCTCGGCATTCCGGTCTGCGACGGGCCGAACGGCAGCAAGGTTCCGCTGATCATCTGCCACGACGGCATGTTCCCGGAGATGGCAAGAGAATGCGCGTACAAAGGCGCCAACATCATGTTGCGCACCGCGGGCTACACCGCGCCGATCCGGCATGCCTGGCATATCAGCAATCAGAGCAACGCGTTTTCAAACCTGATGTACACCGCCAATGTCTGCAT
Source organism: Xanthobacteraceae bacterium (assembly GCA_035532335.1). Classification (GTDB taxonomy): domain Bacteria; phylum Pseudomonadota; class Alphaproteobacteria; order Rhizobiales; family Xanthobacteraceae; genus BOG-931. Next base: position 13,853 of record DATKRE010000151.1, read on the forward strand.
GGCCGGCAGCGACGGCATCTTCAATTCCATGGGCGAAGGCATGATTGTCAATTTTGACGGTGTGCCGCTCGTGACCGGCAACGGCGCGCCCGATGAGATCATCACCGCCGAAGTCCGGCCAAAGCTTGCCGACGAAGCCCGCCGCTTGTGGGGCGTGGAGAACAACATCTATCAGTTCGGCCATCGCGGCTATGTCGCCGTCAAAGGCGGCGCCCAGGACTGTCCCTACACTTACATGCGCGAGCTGGTGGCCGGAAAATACCAGCTGCCGTGGGAAGACGAGGTGGCGGTGACCGACGGATCGAGCTGCGGCTTCGCGGTCCCGAACCGGACCTATCAGGTTTGAGCGCTATTCCGCCGCCTGCCGGGCCGGTGGCCGCACGCCCTGCAAACCGTCGGCATTGGTCGCCGAAATGGTGGTGCGCACCATGGTCCGCGCCTCATGCGACGGCCACGGCCGGCCGCGATGTAACGTAGCGCGGTTGTCCCACATGACGACGTCGCCCTTGCGCCAAACGTGCTGGTAGCGCAACCCCGGCGCGGTCGCTGCCTCGGTCAGTTCGGCGAGCAAGTTCTGCGCCTCGTTTTGCTCCATCCCTTCGATCGCGTAAGCGTGCGAAGCGATGTAAAGCGCGCCGCGCCCGTTCACCGGATTCTTCCACACCATGCGCCAGCACTGCGGCGGCAGCGCCGCACGCTCGGAAGCGCCGACGATGTTGGACGCGATCTTACCGCGCGAATGCGCGTAATCGTGCCAGGCGAATGAATTTTCGACTTTCTCTTGCGTCGCCGGAGGAAGCCGCTCCCAGGCAAGACGCGTAGAGACATATTCGGTTTCGCCGCCTTGTGCCGGCATGACCCACCCCGACAGCACCGAAGCAAGCGCCGGCGTGCTTTTGAAGGTCGAGTCGGCGTGCCAGAGTTGATTGGCCTTGTTGCGCAGCGCCAGACGATCGTCGGCCGACACGACCGTGCCGTCCTTGCCGATGGTCGTGAGGATCACGAGGTTGGTTCCGGCCCCTTGCGTCGCCGCCGGCGTCACTTCCAGCGGCCCGAACCGGCGCGAAAACGCGATTTGGGCCTCGTCGGTTACCTCCTGATCGCGCAACACAATGACGGAGTGCCGCTCGAATGCCGCGCGCACGGCTTCATAGACGGCATCGCCGGCGGCGACATCCGCTAGCGTGACGCCGCGCAACTCCGCTGCGAAACCCGGACCCAGCGGGAGAACATCCATCAGCAAGCCTCCCTCGCTGATACTGGCCTAAGCTTCTGCCAAAACCGGCGGCCGGCAACCAGGCCGACCGCCTCAAAGGTGAATGACGTTGTCCGGATTGGGCCGCTCGCTCTCGGGCGCCTGGCTGTAATCGCCGAACGGTCCGTCCCGCGCTTCGATCGCCGCTCGCACGCCTTTCTGCTCCGCCAAGCGAATAAAATCGATCGCGTCGGGCGTGTTGCGCAGCAGCCCGTCGAGGATCGATCCGAGCATCTGCGTGCTGTTCAAACCCATATTTTCGTAGACCTGATTGACCACGAGCTTCATCGCCGAAAGTTGCGACAGCGGGATCGATGCAAGCTGAAGCGCCGTCTCGCGCACGGTCGCTTCGAGCGCAGCGAAGGGCACGGCGCGATTGATCAGGCCGATATCGGCGGCTTGGCGGCCGGACAACGGCTTTCCGGTCAGCGCATATTCCTTCGCCTTGGTCAGACCGAGGCGATAAATCCACATGCCGCTTAGATAGCAGCCCCACATCCGCGCATAGGGAGTGCCGATACACGCGTCCTCGCTGGCGATGACGATGTCGGCGCATAGAGCGGTGTCGCTGCCGCCGCCGACACACCAGCCATGGACCTGCGCGATCACCGGCTTCGGCGCACGCCACATGCTCATGAATTTTTGCGTCGGCGCCAGCGCATGCGATGTCGCCCAGGCGAAATCCTTGCCCGAGTCCCACGCCCCGTTCGTGGTGATGGCATCGTCCCACAGATGAAAACCTTCGCCGAAATCGTAACCGGCGCAGAACGAACGTCCGGCGCCGCGCAAGATCACCACTTTGACGGATGGATCGCGGACGGCGAGCTCGATCGTCGCCTCAAATTCATCCGGCATCGGCGGGATGATGGTGTTGAGCTGCTCCGGGCGGTTGAGCGTGATGGTCGCGATTGCACCATCGGTCTTGTAGACGAGCGTTTTGAAGGTCATGGCGTCCTTGCCCCATTTCACAGAAATTCAAGGCTATCGGCCGGGCGCTCGGCGGGCAAGGCAAGCAAGGCCGCACTATCGCGGCGCAGCGGACTTAAAGCGCTACATCCGCTTCGCCACCTCTTCGAGCATCACCTCGGTGGCGCCGCCGCCGATCGATTGCACGCGCGCGTCGCGCGCCATGCGCTCGATCGTGCTCTCGCGCATGTAGCCCATGCCGCCGTGAAATTGCAGGCAATCGTACATGACCTGGTTGACGAGCTCGCCGCAATAAGCCTTGGCCATCGATACCTCGCGGGTGGCGTCGATGCCTTGGGTGTCGAGCCAGGCGGCGTGGTAGACGAGTTGCCGCCCGGCTGCGACGCGTGCGGCCAGCATTGCCAGCCGCTGGCGGATCGCCTGCTTTTGCCAGAGCGGCGCGCCGAACGCTTTACGCGTACGCAGATATTCGAGCGTCAGTTCGATCGCGGCCTGCGATTCACCCATCGCCATCGCGCCGATCACCGTCCGCTCGTTCTGGAAATTCTTCATGATAGCGTAAAAGCCGCGACCTTCTTCGCCCAGCCGGTTCTCGGCCGGAATGCGGCAGTTTTCAAAGCGAAGCTCGGCGGTATCGGAGGACCGCCAGCCGTGCTTATCGAGCGCGCGGCTGACGGTGAAACCGGGCGTGCCCTTCTCGACCAGGAACATGGTGATCGAGCGGCTGGCCTGGCCGGCACGGTCGGTTTTCGCCGCGACGCAATAAAGATCCGCGTGCACGCCGTTGGTGATGAACATCTTGGCGCCGTCGAGAACGAAGGAATCGCCTTCCCAGCGCGCCACCGTACGGATGCTTTTAACATCGGAACCGGCGTCCGGTTCGGTCACCGCGACCGCGGTGATCGTCTCGCCGGAGATAATGCGCGGCAACCACTTGTCCTTCTGCGCCTCACTGCCGGCGTTGAAGACGTGGACCGATGCCATATCGGTATGGACGAGCGCAGTAATTGCAACGCCGCCGAATGTCGAGCGGCCAAGCTCCTCCGCGAACACAACGGTCGCCAAAGTATCCATTTCCGACCCGCCGTAGCTGGCTGGATAACGGATGCCGAAAAATCCCAAACTGCCCATATGGCGCAGCACGTCGCGCGGGACGAAGCCCTGTTTTTCCCACTCAAGCGCGTGCGGCTTGATTTCATTCTCGACGAAGCGACGGACCTGCGCGCGCAAAAGCTCGTGCTCTTCGGAAAAATACGGCGAGCGGGAGTTGAACGGCGACTCCCCGGCAAGGGATTGAGTTTCAGGATTGACGTTCATGGCTCTCTGACCGCTACGCCCGGCTGCGTCGCGGCGGCAGGAACGGGCTGTGTGCGCGCCTGATACGCGGGCATGAGAGTATGTCGGCTACTGCTATCGATTTCCATTGAGTAAAGCAGATTTTGCCACAGTTCGCGAACCTGGGCATGGCGCGTCTCGACCGCGGAAGCCACGACGTCGCGAACGGGAGCGAGCTGCGGACCTTTGAGAAATAGAATCTGCGCCTGCATCAACCGGCCGCTTTCGAATTCGATACGCCGCATCGCCAGCGCAAACGGGTCTTCATCCGGAAAGCCTTCGGGCAACAGCGCTGCCGGACGGATCACGGTATGCAACGCGTGGCCGAAGGCCGCGAGGTCGATCAATACGCCCTGGCTTCGATCCTCCACACCGGTGACCGGCCGGGGCAGCCAGGCCAGTTCCCATTGCCAAATTCGAAAGCCGAGTGCCGGATCGGGAACCCAAGACGTCGCGCGGCCCAGCAGCGAGAGTATTTCCATCTCGCGGCAATACTGGGAGTGCAATTCCACCTGCCAGCCGTGGTGCAGGCTCGCCGGTATCGCCACGCCAAGTTGCCGCGTTAAAGCCCCATGCGCCGAGATGAGAAACGCCGATACCCGGGTCTGCTGCAGCGCCGGTATCCGGCCATGTTCGAGCGGACCGAGAAACGGCTTCATGACGCAGTCGCCTTCTTCTGTTGCGACGCCCGATCCGGCTTCGAGGTTTGTACCGGGATCGCACGCATATGATCAAAGCCTTCGGGAAAAGGCGTAAGTTCGCCGCCGACATTTTCCGGCCCGACCCAGATTGATCCTTTACCCCGCCAGCGATCCGCCATCACCTCTTCGGCAAAGCGCGTCGCCAGGTACGCGGTCAGTCCCGGCTTCTCCAGCGTGAACGCGTGATAGGCACGCGGAATGATGACCAATGCGCTGTCGGGAATGTGCGCGCGTAAAGATTCCTGGAGCGGCCGGGGCGTCAGGAAATCGTACTCGCCGGTCAGGATCATGGTCGGCGCGCGGATAGCCGATAGTTGATCGGTCAACGGCTCAAACTCGAGAAACGATTCCATGAGGTTTTGCAGCGCATAGACGTCGTTGGCCAACCAGCCGCGATGGCGGGCGAGGTCGATGAGATGCCGCATCGAATCGAGCCAGTCGCTCGAGAAATTCATCGGAAACAGGAGATCCTGTAGGAACGACGTGCCGCCGAGGATCAACCCGGTGCGCAGCGCGTTGCCAAGCATGAACAACTGCGCCGGAATCTCGGCGAAGCTGCTCATCGGCACCAGCCCGGTGATCTTGTCGCCGTGATCGATAGCGTAGCGAAGTGCAACGACGCCGCCGAAGCTGATGCCGGCGACAAAGATCGGCCGGTCGCCCAACGTTTCGATCAAGCGGCCGAGCACCGCCACCTGGTCATCCTGGTGAATGAATAGCGACGGCTTGTCGGACTGGCCTTGGCCCAGCATGTCGTAGCTGACGACCTGAAAACCCTTCGCCACCAGAGCATCGCGAAAAGGTTGCCAAAGCCTCACATACTGCGTGAGACCGTTGACGAGCACGTAGGCAGGGCCGTTCGGCGGACCCGCTAATTCGTAATGGATCCGTCGAGAATTGCAGTCCAGCCAAGGCATTCGCCGCTTTCTCCCGGGGCTTCCCTGCAGAGACTAACCTGAATTTGTCCACTGGCTATAGAGGACCGGCGAACGCGTCAATCGAGGGATTAACACCGGTCTAAGCCTACGGTTGCAACGGCAGCGCGCGCAAATGATCGTAGCCGGCGGGAAAGGGAATGAGCGCCCCGCCGGGCTCCTCGGGCGCGATCCAGACTTTCTTGTCGCCGCGCCAGCGACCGGCCAAAACGTCCTCGGCGAACCGCGCCAACAGGTCGGCGGAAAGCGCCGGCCTCTCCAATGTGAAGGCGTGATAGACCCGCTGAACGATTATCAGCGCACTGTCCGGGATGTGCGTGCGCAGCGACTCGTGCAGTTTGCGCGGCGTGAAAAAATCGAACTCACCATTCATGATCATGGTCGGCACGCTGATCGACGACAATTGCGGCGTCAGCGGCTTAAAATCGAGAAACGACTCCATCAGGTTTTGCAGCGCATAGAGGTCGTTGATCAGCCAGCCCTTGCGTTTGGCATCCTCAAGCTTGTCGAACCGCTCGGTGATGTAGTCGTCCGAGAGGTTCATCGGAAACAGCAAGTCCTGAAGATAGGTCGTACCGCCGAGGATCAGCCCGGTGCGGAGCGCATTGCCAAGCATCAAAAGTTGCGGCGTCAGCTCGGCAAACGCGCTCATCGGCGCCAGACCCGCGATGCGGTCGGAATGAGCAATGGCGTAGCGCAACGCGATCACGGCACCGAAGCTGATGCCGGCGAGAAAGACCGGATGATCTCCGAGTTCGTCGACCAGATCGCACAGGACCGCCACCTGGTCGTCCTGGCCGATGAACAGGCTCGGCTTGTCGGAATTGCCCTGCCCGAGCAGATCGAAGGTGGCCACACGGTATCCCCGCTCGGCCAGCGCCAGGCGAAACGGCTCCCAAATCTTGATGTATTGGGTCAGCCCGTTGACCAACACAAAGGTCGGCCCGGCGGACGGACCATCAAGCACGTAGTTTATTTGCCGCGAGCTGGATGTAAGCGTGGGCATCGCCGATCTCTTGGACTGAATGGCCGGCACATAGACTACAGCGCGTCGGCGAACGCCACCATTTGCTTGCGCTGATCGGGATCGGGCAATGGCCCGTGCATGGCGCCGGCGTTGTCGGTCATGTGCGCCGCGTCGGCGGTGCCGGGAATGACCGCGGTCACCCGCGGATCGGACAACAGATATTTCAGGAAGAATTGCCCCCAGCTTCCGGCAAAGCCGCGCGCCCATTCGGGGAGTTCCTTGCCGTGCACGGCGCGGAACAGCCGGGCGCGACCAAACGGCAGCGCCGTCAGGACACCAGCTTTGACTTCGGCGGCAAGCGGCAAAATGCGTTTTTCGGCCTCACGATCATCCAGCGAATAATCGATCTGCACGAAATCCGGCTTCTCGCGCCCGAGTACCGCTTCGATTGCGGCAAAATCGCCGTGGCGCGTGGAGGTAATGCCGATATAGCGACAAACGCCTTGCACCTTCCAATCCTTGAATTGGGCCAGCGAGGCTTGCGGGTCGCGCACATTGTGAAACTGCAGCAGGTCGAGCTTGGGTGTTTGCAGGCGGGCGAGCGAGCGTTTGAGCTCGGCCGGATCGGGTGACTCAAGCTTGGTGGCGATGAAGAGCTTGCCGCGAAGATTAGCCGGCGTCATGACGTCGCCAATCACCGCCTCGGCATCGCCATAGACCGACGCGGTATCGACCAGGCTCCCGCCGCCCGCTATCAGCGCTTGCAGTACGCCGGTCGCTTTCTGGCGGATCGCGTCATCGTTGGTATTGAAGACTTGCGCGGTGCCGAGCCCAACCGCCGGGAGTTTTTCGCCACTGCTTGGAATAGCGCGTGTCAGCAATCCCGGAGTTTGCGCCCATGCCGGCCACGCCATTATCGCCGAGCCGGCCGCGCCGGCCGCCAGCGCGAAGTTGCGTCGCGTCATGCGGATGGTCATGCTGGTTTTCCTTGCTGAACAGTCTCGTCGATCGATCCAGCGCGCGTTTCCTGGGCGCGGCCCAGCAGCGCCGAAAGCGCAATCCAGCCGGCCGCCACCGGCAATGCCACCAGCGCAACGGCGCCAAGTTTTAGGCCAAGAGCTTGCAGGCTATCAAACACCCAACCATACAAAGCGTCGGAGCCGCGATAGATCACAACGTCGATTAGGTTTTTGGCTTTGTATTTTTCTTCGCGGCCAAGCACGGTGAAAAATACCTGCCGCGCCGGATTGGCGACGGCATAATTCATCCAGCGCTGTGCAACCTGCAGCGCGATCACGACGCCAAGTGTCGGCGCGAAGAACAAAGCGGCAAAGCCCACGATATAGACGGCGGGCAACGCTCCAGCGGCGAAACCGGTACCGAAGCGCTTGAGCACCTGCCCGGTGAGAAAAACCTGAGTGGCCAGGCTCAGAATATTCACCGTCAGATCGATGCCGGCGAAGAGGCGCGTTTGCGTGCCGCGGTCATGGATCACCGCCGAGATAATATTCGCCTGCTCGAAATAGACAATGGTCGCGCAGAACGAGAGCAGACTGACCCAGGCGCCGACGCCGAGCAGATATGGGGAACGGAACAGCTCCGGCAGAGCCGCGAATGCCGAGCCGCCAATACGGCGCGATTCGGCCGCTCCTTCCGAGACGGGCGCTTGCGCAGCGGCGGCGCGTTCGAGCCGATGCACGCAGAACACAGCGACTTCCAGCAGCACCGCCGCCGCGATTAAAAGATTGACGGCGCCGAGCGGCACCGACAATCCGATGGTGATTGCCGGTCCGAGTAAACCGCCCGCGGTGCCGCCCGCGCCGATGAAGCCGAACAATCGCTTGCCCTGCTCGGCGGTGAACAGATCCGCCATGAACGACCAAAACACCGCAACCGCAAACAGGCTGAACACGCTGACCCAAACGAAAAAGACCCGCGCCACGATAATCGGCGCGATGCCGAGTGTCAGCAACAGCCAGAACACGGCCAGGTTAGCGACAAAGAAATGATAGACGATCGGGACAAAGCGCGCGCGCGGCAGTTTCGCAACCAACGCGCCGTAGAGCGGCTGCGCGACAATGAGCGTGACGAAGGTCGCGGTAAACAACCACGGCAGATTTCGTACGCCGCCGGCGATGCCCATCTGGTCGCGCAGTGGACGCAGAACGTAGTAGCCGGCGAGCAATGCGAAGAAGTAGGCGAACGACCACAGCGCCGCGGCGCGCTCCTGCGGCGTCGCCGGCATCGCCCAGCCGAGCCAACGCTGCCAAGCATTCATGGGGCGAGATTGAGCTTCTGTTTGAGTTCGGCCGCCGTCACGCGCTGACCGAAGCCCGGCCCGCCCATCTGAAAGCGGCTTGCATCGGCAAGCTTGCCGACCATCACCGGATCGAAACCGGCATCGCGCACAAGGCCGGCGGCAATCTGCACGGCTTGTGCGTCGTCGCCGGCAATCGGGATCGCGAGCTTGGGATCGGGCCGGTTCGCCTCGTCGGCAAAGATTTTGTAATTCATCGTGTTAAATGCGCGGACCAGTCGCGTGCCCGGCAGATATTTCTGCGAGGTCACACCGACGCCGCTTTTGTTGACCTCTTCGGTCAATTCGGCGCCGTCGCGCGCGGTCGTGGAATTGCAGGCATCAACGACGATCTTGCCCTTGAGCACGGGACCGTATTCTTTGCCGAGACCGGGCAAAGCCTTGTAGGGCACCGCGATGAGCAAGGCATCGCCGAATGCGATCGCCTGCTCGACCGTGCCGGCTTGCGCGCGTTCGCCGAGGCCGGCAACCAGGTCCTTGAGCTCTTCGGGGTGTCGCGAGGAGAACAGAACCCGGTGACCATTCTTCACCCAGAGGCCGCCGATCGTGCCACCGATATTGCCTGAGCCGATAACGCCGATATGAATCTTGGCGCTTTGCGCCCGCACGCCGGCCGGCCACAAGGCCGCGCTCAGGATGAGCGCGCCACTGGTGCCAAGAAATTTCCGCCGACGGCGGTCGATTGAATACTCATTGGGCATAGGAAAACCTCCCGGTGTTCAATTCATTTCAGTCTGACCTGTGATAGCGAATTCATCGCGTCGCTCAGGTAAAATGCCCGCGAGCGGGTGCCGGCCCTGTGCATGCGCGGCATGCGCAAAAGATGGTCCCGAGCGTCTTAGCGCTGTCACACGACGTAAAGCCGGTTTGGCAGGGCGTCGCCCGAGCCATCGCCTGGCGCGTGGGCCGCCAGCACTGCACCACAGCGTTCGATGGCAGCGACAAAACCGTCGGCGATACGGCCATCGCGCATATGGACCGTGAGCGCGTCGATCGCGGTTTGCCATTCCGAGTTGTTCACTTTTGCGGCAATTCCGTCATCGGCAATGATCCGCGCATAGCGCTCGGCCAATGACACAAAAATAAGCACGCCGCTCCGACTCGCGGTGTGGGCGACCCGGCGGATGACGAACTGCTCGAGCGCGGCACGATGCGCGTGTCCGCGCCGCACGGCCCGCGGGACCAGCGCAAGCCGCAATGGCGTGAGGAAAAACAGGAGCGCCGCGACAATGAATACGACGAGCTGGATCAGGAAAATCCGCTGCACGCTCCACGGTGTGAGCACGATCAGTGGCCACGGCGCCAGTAATGCGAGCGCGCTCGCCCACAAAATCGGAACGTGCGCGTAATCCGCGGAGGTCCGCGCCAAGACGCAAACGATTTGGCCGCTGGTGCGCTTTTCCGCCTCGTGAATAGCGGCGGAGACCGCGGCGTGATCTCCCGTGTCTAAGTGCATCACCAGCCTCCGGACGCGCCGCCGCCGCCCGACGAGCCACCGCCGCCGGAAAAGCCGCCGCCAAAGCCGCCACCGGAGAAGCCGCCGCCGAAACCGCCGCCAAAGCCGCCACCCCAAACGAGCGGGCCCACCCCACCGCCGCGGCGACCCGACCCCGGCCCGTTCGCTTGGTGGATCAAATACCAAATCACCAACAGCAAGACAGCCAGAAACAGCAACGGAAACAGCTTGTTGAAATCTGCCGAGGCATCTTCCGTGCGCACATTGGCCTTCTGATGCCAGTCGGTGGTGTCGCCACTGAGCACGCTGATGATGCCGTCGACGCCACGCTCAATACCGCCGGAATAGTCGGCGGCCTTGAAGCGCGGAATGATCGCACCGGCGATGATGACTGACGACAGCGCGTCGGTCAGCGTGCCTTCGAGGCCGTAACCGACTTCGATCCGCACTTTGTGCTCCGCGGGAGCAACGAGAAGCAGCACACCGTTGTTTTTCTTGGCCTCGCCGAGCTTCCAATATCGAAATAGATCGTTGGCGAAAGTTTCGATGTCGCCGCCCTGCAACGACTTAACGGTAGCGACGACAAGCTGAATACCGGATTTGTCTTCCAGACTCTTAAGCTTGGCTTCGACATCGCTCCGGCTCGCCGGCGTCATAACGCCGGCATCGTCGACGACACGGCCGGTCAACGCGGGAAAGTCGAAGGCGAACGCCAGCGACCCGAACAGGACGACAAGCGTTATCGCGGCGGCCGGCGCGAGCTTTTTCACCGCACGTCTCTTAGAACTTTACTTGCGGAGGCTTTTCGCTTCCTTCGCTCGCAGTGAATTCCGCCATCGGCTTCTCGCTCGAGAACGCGGTCTTGGCCCAAATCACCGTCGGGAAAGTGCGCAATGCCGTGTTGAAAGCGCGCACCGCGTCGATGTAGTCGCGCCGCGCCACCGCGATGCGGTTCTCGGTGCCTTCGAGCTGCGACTGCAGCGCCAGGAAATTGGCGTTGGATTTCAGCTCCGGATAGTTCTCCGATACCGCGAGCAGCCGGCCGAGCGCGCCGGTCAACTGGTTCTGCGCATCCTGGAAGGCTTTCAGCTTGTCGGGATCGGTGAGCTGCGAAACGTCCACCCTGACCTGCGTCGCCTTGGCGCGGGCTTCTACTACCGCGGTCAGCACATTTTTCTCTTGTGCCGCGAAGCCTTGCACGGTTGCGACCAAGTTCGGAATGAGATCGGCGCGCCGCTGATACTGGTTCTGCACGTCCGCCCAGCGCGCCTTGGCCTGTTCTTGCAGGGTGGGAATGGTGTTGTAGCCGCAGCCGGCCACGGCAAGCCCAAGCCCGACGACCGCGAATGTCCAGATACGCGTCATTAGCTTGCTCATCTGCGCCCTCTCTGTTCACGCATCGACCGGCTCGGTACCGACGATCTCGATACCGAAACCAGACAGGCCGACATAGGTTAGGGGCTGCGAGAAACTCAGCACCCGGATCGAACTAATGCCAAGATCTTTGAGGATCTGCGCACCGAGGCCGACTTCGCGCCATTGGCGGCTCCGCGCCTCGCCGGAAGCCGTTTCATCCGACTTCGGAATGGCGATCACCGGCACGCCGGCCGCGCCGTCGCGCAGCACCACCAACACACCCCTGCCCTCGGCCTTGAATCGTTCAAGCGTCCGATGGATAGCCTTGGCGCCACCGAACACGTCAAGGATCAGGTTGGCGCGATGCAGCCGCGTCAGCACGTTGCGACCATCGTCGATGCGGCCGTATACGAACGCCATGTGATAGAACGGATCGAACGGCGTTTGAAAAGCGTAACCGGTCAGCGTCCCAATCTCGCTCTCCACCGGAAACTCACCGACCCTCTCGATCAGTTTGTCGCGCGCCTGCCGATAGGCGATCAAATCGGAGATCGAGATGCGCTGGAGCTTGTGACGGACGGCGAATTCGGCGATCTGCGGTCCGCGCATAACCGTTCCATCATCGTTCATCAATTCGGCGAGCACGCCGACGGGAGGCAACCCCGCCAACCGACAGAGATCGACGCAGGCTTCGGTATGGCCGGAACGCATGAGCACGCCGCCTTCCTTGGCCACCAGCGGAAACACGTGCCCGGGCCGCACGAAATCGGCAGCACCCATATTGCCGTTGGCGAGCGCGCGGACGGTGTTGGAGCGTTCCTCGGCGGATATCCCCGTGGTCAGTCCAGGACGGGCATCGACGGAGACCGTAAAGGCGGTACCGAGCGGCGCATCGTTGCGCGCCACCATCGGTTCGAGATGCAACCGTCGCGCTTCGTCCTGCGCCAGCGGCGCGCAGACGATGCCGGATGTATACCGGATGATGAAGGCCATCTTCTCGGGCGTGCATAGCGAAGCGGCAACGAATAAATCGCCCTCATTCTCGCGATCGTCGTCGTCGGCAACGATGATCAGTTCGCCGCGAGCAAACGCGGTGACGGCGAGATGAATGGGCTGGTGAGCATCGTTCATGTTTTACCGCCGCGGCTGCGGAAACGGCCACGCCACTGCGTCGCCGACCTGGCCGCGGTGACGCAGATAGTGATCGGCAACCACGCATGCCATCATCGCCTCGCCGACCGGCACCGCACGAATACCGACGCAAGGATCGTGACGCCCGGTGGTGCTGATCTCAGTTTCCTTGCCGTAGCGGTCGACCGTGCGCCGCGGCGTGAGGATCGATGAGGTCGGCTTGACCGCGAAACGCGCGACCAGCGGCTGGCCGGTGGAGATGCCGCCAAGAATGCCGCCGGCATTGTTCGACAGAAAAATCGGTTGGCGTTCGTTCCCGATCCGCATTTCGTCGCCATTATCCTCGCCGGAAAGCTCGGCCGCGGCGAAGCCGGCGCCGATCTCCACGCCCTTGACGGCATTGATGCTCATCAGTGCCGCGGCGAGGTCGGCGTCGAGCTTGCCATAGATCGGCGCGCCGAGCCCCGGCGGCACGCCTTCGGCTACGATTTCGATTACCGCTCCGATCGAGGAACCGCGCTTGCGCACAGCTTCAAGATAATCACCGAAACGGGAAGCGGCCTGCGGGTCGGGACAAAAGAACGGATTGCGTTCGACCTCGACCCAATCCCACCGCGTGCGATCGATGCGTTCGGTACCGATCTGCACGAGAGCGCCACGCACCTGCATGCCAGGCACGATCTTGCGCGCAATCGCCCCGGCGGCAACCCGCATTGCCGTTTCGCGAGCGGATTGGCGACCGCCGCCGCGATAATCGCGCAGCCCGTATTTGACGTCGTAGGTATAATCGGCGTGGCCCGGCCGATATTTGTCTTTGATGTCGGAGTAATCCTTGCTGCGCTGGTCGACATTCTCGATCACGAGCGCAATCGGCGCGCCGGTCGTAACCTGCTGGCCACTGGTTTCGTCGGCAAACACGCCGGAAAGGATTTTGACCGCGTCCGACTCCTGGCGCTGGGTGGTGAATCGCGACTGTCCGGGCCGCCGCCGGTCGAGATACGGCTGGATGTCGGCTTCAGTCAGCGCGATGCGCGGCGGACAACCGTCGACCACGCAACCGATCGCAGCCCCGTGGCTTTCGCCGAAGGTCGTCACGCGGAAAGAGTGCCCGAACGTATTGAACGACATCGTTGAAAAATTTGGCGCGCTTGCCGTAGCGCGCGGTAAGATCGATTTCTTTCAGCAGGACGCGAAGGTTAGGTAGCCCGCAGGGTCTAGCGGGTCAAATCGCCGCGGCGATTGCCAGTCAGGTCCTCGCATACGCATGCGGCAGCTGTTTCCGGGGGGCGTTCATGCGCCATTCATATCGGTGAATGGCGATTAATGAAAACCTGAATAACCGTTAAGCTACGGAAAAATCAGGACTATTTGCCACGTATATATTGCGGCCAGAGCCGGGTTATGACATCTTTATCGTCGGTAAGGGGGGCAAGGGCAGAGGGACCGAGACACGCCCGCGAAGCTTGAACTCATTCCTGCCGTACGTTCATCACGCTTAGAAGGAAGTAACCCATGGCCAGCAAGCCGAAGAAAAAGAAGAAGATGAAGAAGTAACGACGTTCGCGTGCCTCGTATCGGGGCAGCGCCGTCTACTTCTTTGGATTTCGCGAGGCGCCTTGAGCGGTGTTTCGTGACAGCGGCTGGGCGAGAGTCCGGCCGCTGCTGCTTTCAAGCGTCACTTGGAAAATCTGAAAATGCGAATAGCCGCAGAGGCCGGCCTAAGGCTCTCTGCTGTTGACGCCGAGATCCGGCGCGTCCGGATGCTTCATGCCGACGATGTGGTAGCCGGCGTCGACGTGATGCACCTCGCCGGTGACGCCACGCGACATGTCGGAGAGCAGATACGCCGCCGCTTCGCCGACGTCTTCAATTGTCACATTGCGCCGTAGCGGCGAATTGTACTCGTTCCACTTGAAGATATAGCGCAAGTCGGCGATTCCGGCGGCAGCCAAAGTCTTGATCGGCCCCGAGGAAATGGCATTAACACGAATGTTCTTCACGCCCAGATCGGCCGCGAGGTACCAGACCGATGCTTCGAGCGCGGCCTTGGCAACGCCCATGACGTTATAGTGCGGCATCCATTTCTCTGCGCCGTAATAGGTCAGCGTCAGCATGGAGCCACCATTCGGCATCAGCTTCTCGGCACGTTGCGCAATCGAGGTGAACGAATAGCAGCTCACCAGCAGGGTCTTGGTGAAGTTATCCTCGGAGGTATCGACGTAACGCCCGTCGAGCTGAGCCCGATCCGAGAAGGCGATCGCGTGAACGAGGAAGTCGATCGTCCCCCAAGCCGATTGCACGTTGGCGAATACCGCATCGATGGTGGCCGGTTCGGTAACGTCGCAATGGCCGACGACAATGCCGCCGACCTCCTGCGCCAGCGGCTCGACGCGCTTTTTCAGCGCGTCACCCTGATAGGTGAAGGCCAGTTCCGCGCCATGTGCGCGACAGGATTTGGCGATACCCCAGGCAAGCGAACGCTGGTTGGCGACCCCGATGATCAGTCCGCGCTTGCCGCGCATGAGGCCCGAGACTTCTGACATTCTCCGACCTCCGTTCGACGATCTCGGCGTCCGTGCTTCCTATGGCATATGGCCGGTGGAGCCAGCAAGCACGTGGTTTCGGGGGGCCGAAAGGCTAACTAAGCCGAGAACTTGCGGCTGTGGCCGGTTCGGCGGTCGCATCGTAACCGCGGGAGAGTTGCGCGATCAGGCTAAGGCTCGTCGGCGCCAGCAGCAGCAGGGTCCAGGTCATCGGCCCGATGAGCTTGAGCCAGTTCCAAGGCATATCGAGCGCGATCATGGACAGCCAGGCGATGACCGACCAGGCGACTATGACGCCACTGACGATCTCTCGGCGCGCGCGCCGCCACGCCTCGATGATCAGCACGCCGATCAGCGGCACGGCCGAAGTGACGTATTGCGGCCCGGCAAAGGAGATCATCAGCGGAACCGCGGCGAACAGCACCGAGCTGGCGACCAGCAGGGGATAGCCGGCAGCCGGTTGAGTGCTGCGCCACGCCCAGAAACCACCGCGACCGAACACGACAACCGTCACGACCGTGGCGGCGTTGAACAGAAACTGAAGCGCCGACGCCCAATGCGGCAATGGCGTGGAGTAGAACGCCGTCCCCGCAGCGATACGCGCGGCAACCGCGCCGACCCCGATGCTGGAATTAGCCCCGGGGGATACCTGCGCCGCAATTTGCGGCGACATCGATCCGCTGACGATACCGGCAAGATGTTCTTCGAACATCACCCGATAAAGATCGAGCGTCGCCGCCGGCCCGAGAAAAATGAGAGGCAGCCCGACCAGCAAAACGACGCCCCACACCGCCGCCCAGATCATAAATTTCCAGTCGCGCCGCATGAACGGCAAAATCGCGAGAACCAGCGGAAATAACTTGATCGTAACGGCAAGCGCGAAGGCAAAGGCTGCGGCCGCAATACGCCCCTCGACGTAAAGAGCAAGAAACAGAACGACCAGCAGCAACAACACCGGCGTCGGTTGGCCGCGCGCCAATCCGTCCCCGAGAAACGGCAACAACGCAAGCAGCGGGCCGACCCGCAACGCCCATGCACCCTGCAAAAATCCGGGCCGCGCTTTTACCGGCCGGCACCGCTCCAGCAAATTCGCCCACACATGCAACGCCAGCATCAGGCACGCCGCGTTGATCAGGTACCAAACCGCCACCGCCGCGGCGAACGGCAGTGCCCATGCCGGTTGCAGCTCGCCCGCAGGCGGGTTGGCGAATGGACCCATGAACAGGGCGAATGTCGGCGGATAATGATAGGTCCAGCCGTGATGATCGGTAATCTGGTAAAGTGGATAACCGGTCCAGACTGCCCAGCCGGCGCGAAAGAAAACCTGCGTATCGCCTTGGCCGAGGCCAACGACCTTCCACGCGACGATCGGAAGAAATAGCAATGTGAGCGCACCAACGAGCGCGATCACAAACCATTCGCGCCGTTTCGGATGCGCGATCGTGTCGAACGCGAAAATGCCTCGGCTCATTCGCGCTGCGTACGCTGATCGCAGTCGACATGCAACCTGACGACGGACGTCGGCCGCCTACATATCCTTGCGCGGATCGTAGGGCTTTTCCGTCTGCCATTTTTTCATCAGCGCTTCGAGTTCAGGGTCGCTGGTCTCGGGCAGCATGACGCGGGCGGTAGCAAGAAGATCGCCATGCCCCGCCTTGACTGGAAATCCCTTGCCCTTGAGACGGAAGGTGCGCCCGCTGTTGGTGCCGGGCGGAATGGTGAGTTCGACGGGCTTGTCGAGCGTGGGCACCCGCACTTTGGCGCCGAGCACCGCTTCGTACAGCGTAACCGGCAAATCAAGCCGGATGTCCGCGCCGTCGAGTGTGAAAATCGGATGCGGGGCGATCGTCAGCGCGATCAACAAATCGCCAGTGCCAGCGTGCCCTGCCAAGCCTTGCCCGCGCAGCCTAATCTGCTGGCCGCTGTGGATGCCCGCGGGAATTTTGACTTCGACGTCTTTGCCGGAGGGAAGCCGCAGACGTTGGGTGGCGCCATTCGCGGCGTCGAGCAGCGAAACGGTCAGCGCCGCGGTGACATTGGCGCCGGCGCCAAACTCCTCCGGCTCGAACGCGGCACCTGGCCCGCCGCGGCGCGCTCCCGCCCCACCCATGCCACCGAATGCATCGCGGAGAATATCCTCAAAGCCGCCAGCACCCGCGCCGGCGCGGCCGCGCCGGCCGTTGCGGGTGAAGCCTTCCGGACCAAAGCTGAAAGTTTCGAATTCCGCATCGGGACCGAAGCCGCCGCCGGGACGGGCGCCGGCGCCCGGGCCGCCGCCAAAACCTTCGAACCCGCGGAAGCGGGGCTTGCCTTCGGCGTCGATCTCGCCGCGGTCGAATGCCTTGCGCTTGTCGTTCTCGCCAAGGATCTCGTAAGCCGCGTTGAGTTCAGCAAAGCGCGACGCTGCCTTCGGATCGTTTTTGTTGGCGTCGGGATGCAGTTTTTTCGCTTGGCGCCGGAACGCGCTTTTGATGTCGTTTCCGCTGGCCTTGCGGTCAACGCCCAACACCTCATAGGGATCACGCATCCCCGATCGACTCCGATTTCGCATGGGGCCGGCCCCGCCCGCCCGTGCACGTCAATGTGGGACTTTTGCAGCCGTCCCGCAATGCGATGCAGGCGGAATGACCGAAAGTCAGCCCTGGTTGAGGGATTTTAGGCTTTTGACTTCCCACTTCCCCTGGTCGGTGCGGCAGGCTTCACCCTGCAACCAGGATTGCGTTTGCCCGCGCACATAGCTTGCCAGGAAATCGCGGCAGGTCAGGCTACCCTCGACGTAAGGCGTCGCCAACGGCGTAATGTTGCCGCTGGCACCGCTACGCGGATTTTCCCACGGCACGCTCAGGTCTCTGCCGCCGCGGGACAGCGCATCGGCGGCTGTGGCGCGAGCATAGGCGAGATCGACTTCCGCCAGCGCCGCGGAATTGGTATCGCCTAACTCATGGCCGGTTCGGCCGATCGAGCCGGTCTGCTCGACGTCGGCAGTGTTCTTGGCAAACATGGAATCGAGGCGGTAGGCGCAACCGCCGGCGGAAAATCCGGCCAACACGGCCGCCGCGGCGAGAAGCCGATGCAGCGGCCGACATAGGCGCGGCGCTCCGGTTCCATTATATAGAGACCGGCGACGCGTTTCCCGATCGCCGCACGCGACCACCAGGTGACCTCACTGAATGTCCGACGCAGCGCCGATAGAACATCCAACCTGGTTAACAGACGGTGACTTCGCCGAAGCCGACGAGCCGCTGCGGCTGTTTACGGCGTGGTTTGACGACGCCAAGCGCCGCGAGCCGGTCAATCCGGACGCCATGACACTCGCCACCATCGACGCCGACGGCATGCCCAATGCGCGCATGGTTTTGCTGAAGGATGTCGATCAGCGCGGATTCGTCTTTTACACAAACCTCGGTAGCGTGAAGGGACGCGAATTGGGCGGTGCGCCAAAGGCGGCACTGACATTCTATTGGAAGTCGCTGCAACGCCAGGTGCGCGTGCGCGGCCATGTCGAACCGGTGTCGGCAGAGGAAGCTGACGCCTATTTCGCGAGCCGTTCCCGCATGGCGCAGATCGGCGCCTGGGCCAGCAAGCAGTCCGAGGCCTTGGAAAGCCGGCTTGCCTTCGAAACGGCGGTCGCCGGCTACACCGCGAAATTCAACATCGGCGCCGTGCCGCGACCGCCGCATTGGTCGGGTTATCGCGTGCAGCCGCAGGAGATCGAATTCTGGCAGGAGCGGCCGTTCCGGCTGCACGACCGCATCGCTTTCCGGCGCGCGAGCCCGGCCGCGCCATGGACCAAGACGCGGCTCTATCCGTGATTTAGAGTGCAGGACGATGACAACGACCAACCAGCCGCGCCGCACGCTGCTCCTCACCGGGGCAAGCCGCGGCATCGGTCATGCAACGGTGAAGCGCTTCTCCGCCGCAGGCTGGCGCGTGATCACCTGCTCGCGGCATCCGTTCCCGGAAAATTGCCCGTGGGAAGCCGGCCCCGAGGATCACGTCCAGGTTGATCTCGCCGATACCGAAAGCACCGAGCAGGCAATCGCCGAAATCAAGCGCCGGTTGCACGGTGAACTGCATGCGCTGGTCAATAATGCCGCGATATCGCCCAAGGCTGCCGGCGGCAAGCGGCTCAGCTCCATCGAAACTTCGCGCAGCGACTGGCGTCACATTTTCCAGGTGAATTTCTTCGCGCCGATCATGCTGGCGCGCGGTTTGCTCGATGAATTGGGCGCCGCCAAAGGTTCGGTCGTCAACGTCACCTCGATCGCTGGCTCGCGCGTGCATCCCTTTGCCGGAACCGCCTATTCGACGTCGAAGGCGGCGCTTGCCGCGCTGACGCGGGAAATGGCCGCTGACTTCGGCTCGCGCGGTGTCCGCGTCAACGCCATCGCGCCGGGCGAGATCGACACCGCGATGCTGTCGCCGGGAACGGAGAAGATCGTCGAAAACATTCCGATGCACCGGCTCGGCACGCCCGACGAAGTGGCCAAGATCATCTACGTGCTGTGCACGGACACCGCGTCCTACGTCAACGGCGCCGAGATCCACATCAACGGCGGCCAGCACGTGTAAGAGGTCAAAATGAATTCGGTCGCGGCAATCGACAAGACCGATTATCTGCGGGCGACGGCGTTCATCGATAGCGGCGATCCGTCGATTCGGGATTTTGCCCGCACGGCCACCGGCAACGCGCAAACAGCCAAGGAAAAGGCAATCGCTCTCTATGACGCCGTGCGCGATTTGATTCAATACGATCCGTACCGGAATTTTTTGGATCCGGCCACGTACCGCGCCAGCGCCGTGCTTGCCGCGGGCAAAGGGTTCTGTGTCGGGAAATCGGCGTTGCTGGCGGCCGCCGCGCGCGCCGTCGGCGTCCCGGCGCGGCCTGGCTATGCCGACGTGCGCAACCATCTCACCTCGAAGCGGCTGCAAGAGCACATGGGCAATACGTTCTATTGGCACTCCTACACGGAGCTTTATATTGACGGAAAGTGGGTCAAGTGCACACCGGCATTCGATGCCGCTCTGTGCGAGCGCGCAAAGATCAAGTCGCTCGATTTCGACGGCGAGAACGACAGCCTGTTTCATCCCTTCGATCAGGCCGGACGCCAGCACATGGAATATCTCGCCGACCGCGGCGCGTTCGAGGACGTGCCGTTCGAGACGATCGTCGCCGACTTCAAGACTTTCTATCCCAGGCTGCTTGCAGCCATTCCGGCTGCCGCAACCTTCCGCGACGAAGTGACCACATAATTGCCGCGCCTGCCGCGCCGCCGGTCGGCTCAACTGTACAAAAAATCGATCCGCGCCGTTTCGGCAAGCACGGCTTGCGGGATGCCGTGACGGGCGGAACGCAACCTCTCCTCATCGCTTTGCGATGCTTGCAGATAAGCACCGAGGTGACGCGCGCGCTCGATGATGCGATGACCTTCCGGTAGCCGATCGGCTTCGTAGCGCCGCAGCGAATCCTCGACGTCACCGTCATCGAGCGCCGCCGTCAGCGCGGCTGCGTCGTCCGCGGCCTTGGAAACGCCCGCCGCTACATGCGGGCGCGCGACGAAGGCGGCGTCGCCGATGACAGCGACGCGGCCGAATGCAAGCCGTGGACTGGCGAGATCGTAGATCGGTTGCAGGAGCGGCTCGTCGATCAAGCGCACAATCGTACGCAATTGCGGCGCCAGCAACCGCTCGGCCGCTTCCCGCATCGCCGCGACTGCCTCGCGGCGAATGCGGGGCGGAGGAATCGAGATCGAATGCACGACGCCGCTTTCGTCGGTCAGGAGCCAGGGGAGTTCGCGCGCTTCATTCGCCGGCCGGTACCAGACGATGTTGTAGCGGCGATAGCCTTGACGCAGATCGTTATCCGGGCCGGCCACCGGATAGCCGAGGAACTGTTCGCCCGGCGGCAAACAAAACGTCATCGCGTTAATCAATTCGCGATGGATGACCGCCGGCAACACGGCTTCCGGAATGAGCGCGCGCCAAGCCACATACCCTGCATAGACCGGCACGACAGCCGGCAAACATTGCTGGCGGACCGTCGAGCGCAAGCCGTCGGCGCCGATCAGCACATCGCCGTGCGCGGTGCCGCCGTCGCCGAAATAGGCGGTGACGCCGCTTGCGGTTTGCTCGAAAGCGATCAGTGCGTGGCCGCGGTGATAGCGGTCGCCGGGAAACGCATCGCGTAGGAGCCGATAGACCCGTTCCCAGGCGGTCAGCATCTGGGGACATGCGAGGGTATCCGCCAGCCCACCGTCGCGGTCGAGCAGCCGGCGCGTGCTGATCTCAACGCCAAGGTCGCGCACGTCGAGGCCGAGCGCGGTCAGGCGGGCGATCAATTCGGCCTGCGCCACGATCCCGGCGCCGCGGCCGGCGAGTTCGCTGTCGACACGCTCGAATACGTCGACCACCCAACCGCGCCGTTGCAGCATGATGGCGGCCAGGAGGCCACTCATCGAGCCGCCAACGATCAAGGCGCGCCTGCCGGTTTGGCGTTGCGACATGCCAGCACATTGCTATTCGCGGGGGCTATTTGCCAATACCCGGGCGTTTTCTATACTGAGGCAATAACGCAGGAGGAACGCCATGGCCTTGGCGATGGTGGACAAAAAAAGCGACAACGCCGACAAATCGACGTGGCCGAGCACGATTGCCGCAGAATTCGAGCGTGAACGGCAAACCAATAATGGATGCGTCGGAAATATGCTGCTTTCGGAGAGCGAGCGCGCCCGGGTCTGGCAAATCCGGCTGGCGCCCGGTCAACGGTTCGGCTGCCATCGGCACGTCCTTGACTACTTCTGGACCAACGTGACCGGCGGGCGTGGACGCCAGCACCTGCACGATGGCGCGACCGTCGAATACGCTTACGCGCCCGGCGAGACCCGGCACGAGACCTACGGGCCGGGCGAGTTCAAGGTCCACGACCTTGAGAACATCGGTGAAAATGGTCTTTATGACCGTCGAATTCCTCGACGGCGCGAATAAACCGCTCGCCATTCCTGACAAGGTGCGGGCCGCGGCCTAGAGTGCGCAGGCGCGTTGCGGCACTATCCTGATCGCACCCGCCGACGGCACTTTCGTCTAAACTTAGTGGCACGGCGTGCGTGCGGGGTGGGGCTGAGTAATGATCTTCTCGTTCGATCTCCTGATCGATGCCATCGTGTCGGGCATTCTGATCGGCGCCTTCTACGCGGCAGTGACTGCGGGCATAACGCTGTCGTTCGGCATTCTCGACGTTGTCAATATCGCCCATCCCGGCTTCATCATCCTCGGTTCCTACGTCGTCTACATCATCAACCTGAAGCTCGGAATCGATCCGATCGTCGCCGCCATCGCGGTGATGCCGGCTTTCTACGTGCTCGGTGCCGCTATTTATCAGGTCTATTACGTCTCGTTCGAGAAGCGCGGCCAGGATTCGATGCGCGGGCTCGCGTTCTTCTTCGGCATCCTGTTCATCACCGAAGTATCGCTGGTTCTCTACTTCGGCGTCGACTATCGTTACGTCGAAGCGCCATATATCGGTCCGACCTGGCATTTCGGGTTCGTCGACCTGCCCTTGCGCATCCTGGTGCCGTGTCTGGTCTCGCTGTTGTTGATCGCCGGATTGCAACTAACGCTCACGCGCACCTTCATCGGACGCGCGATCATGGCGGTGGCGCAGGACGAGCTGGCGCTGCGACTCATGGCCGTCGATCCGATTCGCATCAAACGGATCGCCTTCGGCATTTCGATCGCGACCGCCGCGCTAGCCGGCGCCTTCCTCATCATCATCCAGCCGGTCGAGCCGTCGGTCGGCCGCGAATATATCGGCCGGGTGTTTGCCATCTGCGTCCTTGGCGGCATGGGAAGCCTGCCGGGCACTTTGGTTGCCGCCATGCTGGTCGGTATCGTCGAGAGCCTGACGTCGACCTTCTACGGCCCCTCGTGGGCGCCGGCGGTGTCGTTCAGCTTTTTGCTTTTGACGCTGGCGGTACGGCCGGCCGGTCTGTTGGGACGCTGAAAGGTGCGCACGCACATCTTCTTCATCGTCAGCCTGATTATCGGCGCCTGCGTGTACGGCCTCGCGGCAACGCTCGGCAACGATTATTATTTTTTCGCCGGTTACGTCGTCTTGCAATATGTGGTGCTGGCAACCGCCTGGAACATCCTTGGCGGCTATTGCGGTTACGTCAATTTTGGCTCGGCCGCCTTTTTCGCCATCGGCGCTTATTCGACCGTCGCGTTGTATCGATTTCATCCGATGCCGATACCCGTCGACGTCGCGCTCGGCGGCGTGGCGTCCGGCATTGTCGGTTTGGGTACGGGCTACCTGACGCTGCGCATGCGGGGGGCGTTTTTCGCCATCGCAACGCTCGCGCTTGCGGTCGTGTTTGAGACGCTGGTCGTCAACTGGGACTACGTCGGTGGCTCGCGCGGCGCCTATATCGTGCGGCCGGAAACGATTGCGCCGTTCGGCAGCTATATCAAATATCTGTTCCTGATCATGCTCGTGCTGGCGATCGGCTCCATCACGGTGGCTCGGCTCATCGAGCGGTCGCGGCTGGGCTATGGCTTTGCCACCATTCGCGACGATGAACTGGCGGCGGAAGCCTCCGGCGTGCCAACGCTCCGACTTAAGCTTGTCGCCACCACAATCTCGGGCGCGCTTATGGGCATGGCCGGGGCGCCATTCCCCTATTACATCGGCTACCTGCAACCGTCGTCGGCATTCGGCCTCGATTACGCCGTCAACTCGATCGCCATGCCGCTGATCGGCGGCACGACAAGTTGGGTCGGCCCGCTGATCGGAGCGATCCTGCTCGGGTCTTTGCAACAGATTGCCACCGTGACGATCTCGTCCGCGGTCAATCTCCTCATCGTCGGCTTTCTTCTGGTCGGCTTCGTGATTGTGGCGCCGAACGGCATTACCGGATTGGTTCAAAAGTACATACCACACAGGCCGTTGGGCCAGGTCGGGCGCCGCCGCGTCAAAGCCGATGCGCCGGAGGCGACGCCATGACGGCGCTGCTCGACGTCCGCAACCTCGGCAAACGCTTCGGCGGGTTTGTTGCGCTGGAAAACATCGCGCTCTCGGTGCAGCCGGGCGAACGCGTCGGCCTGATCGGCCCCAACGGGTCGGGCAAAAGCACCCTGGTCAATTGCATCTGCGGCACGCTTCGCAACGAAGCCGGTTCCGTTCATTTCGACGGCCGCGCACTCGATGGCTTTACCGCACACCAACGCACGCGTCGCGGGGTGGCGCGCACGTTCCAGCTGCCGCGTCCCTTCGCCAGTCTCACGCTGGCCGAAAATCTGCGCATACCGCTGCTCTATACGGTCGCGGCGCGCGGCGGAGTGCTTCACACCGCCGACCACATCGACGAGCGATGCCTCGCGCTCCTCCGCGAGGTCGGGCTCGACAGCAAGGCGCATCGGCTGCCGCGCGACCTCACCCAAGTGGAGATGCGCAAGCTCGAGCTTGTGCGCGCGATGGCGGCAGAGCCTAAGCTCCTGATCGCCGACGAATCGATGGCCGGATTGACCCACTCGGAAGTCGAGGAAATTCTGAACCTGCTCAAGCGCCTGAACGAGCAAGGTGTCACCGTCATTCTGATCGAGCACATCATGCGCGCGGTGATGAGTTTCTCCCAGCGGCTTGTGGTCCTGGTCTCCGGGCGCAAGATTGCCGACGGCGAGCCGAACGCTGTTGTGCGCGAGCCGGAAGTGGAGCGCGCGTATCTTGGCCAGTAAGCTCACCCTTACCGGCATTCACGCCGCCTACGGGGCGGTGCGCGTCATCGACGACGTCTCGCTCAATATCGGTGCGGGCGAGACCGTGGTGCTGCTGGGAACCAACGGCAACGGCAAATCGACACTTATCAAATGCATCATGGGAATCGTTCGGCCGACAGCCGGGTCGATCATCGCCGAGATCGATGGTGTCAATCACGACCTTGTCGGCCGCACGACCGAACAGATCGTCGATCTCGGCATAGCACTGGTGCCGGAGGGCCGCCGGCTGTTTCCCAAACTGAGCGTCGAAGAGAACCTCCTGCTGGGCGCCTTCCGCCGCACGGCGCGTGCCGAATCGGCACGCAATCTCGAAGTTTGCTTCGAGACCTTTCCGCGGCTTGCAGAACGCCGCTCGCAGCTCGCCGGCTCGATGAGTGGCGGCGAACAGCAAATGCTCGCGCTCGGCCGGGCATTGATGCTGGCGCCGAAGATCCTGCTGGTGGATGAACCCTCGGTGGGCCTAGCGCCAATTCTGGTCAGCCGTACCATCGAGGCCATCGCTCTTATGAAGGAGCGCTATAAGCTTACGGTTCTGATGGCGGAGCAAAACTTCACGCAAGCGATCCGCATCGCCGACCGGGGCTACGTGATCGTGCACGGCAAGATCGCCTTCGAGGGCGGCTCGGCTGCCGCGCTGAACAACAACGATTTGATCAAGAAGTTTTATCTGGGGTTGTGAACCCCGATCTCGCGACCGCGCGGTCTGACGCTATAAAGCTCTAGCGGCGCGCCGCACCCAAAGCTTATTTGACCGGAAAATCGAAATAAGTGGCCGGAAACGGCTCATGCGACAGGGTGAAGTGCCACCATTCGCGATCATAAGGGCGAAATCCCCGCCGCCGCATGGCCGCGGCAAACAGGGCGCGATTGGCTCTGGCTTGGACGCTCACGTCGGCGCTGCCGGGCCAGGAGCGAACGCTGAAGACGTCGAACGGTGTGCCCATATCCAGCTCCTGACCATCGCGTGCCAGCGTGAGATCGACGGTCGAACCGCGCGAATGGCCCGAATGCGAGGCGATATAGCCGTCCCGAAACAGTGTGTTTTTGTCCACGCCGGGATAAAACTCGCGCTTGCCCGCCGTGTCGTGGAGATCGTGCGCCCAGCGCACGAAATGTGCGACCGCCCTCGCAGGTCGGTAGCAATCGAACACTTTGAGCGTCAGCCCGCGCGGCGCGAGGTCGTGCGCCACTTCGGCCAGCGCCGTAGCGGCGGCCCGCGTGAGCAGGCAGCGCGGCGCCTGGTATCCGTCGATCGGTCGGCCGACGAAATTGTGCACGCCGGCATAGCGCATCTCGACGATCAATCCCGGCACAAGCGTGGCGGCATCGACGAAAGCGGCCGGCTGCTCTTGCGCCGACACCGCCGGCGCGGCGAATGCGGCAAACGCGGTGGCGAACAACGCGCTTCTCAATGCGGACACGCATTGACCTCGATCGTCACGTGCGACAGGCCGGCCAAATCTTCCAGGCGCTGCTTATAGACCGACGGCGCTTGAGGCGCATCGGAGACGACCGATGCGATCACGGCGGCATGGCCAGGACCAACCCGCCACAGATGGAAATCGACGATACGATCGCCGCCGGTCTCGATGCGCTCGCGGATGCGCCGTGCCAATTCCGGATCGGGAACGGCGTCGAGCAGGACGCCGCCAGCGTTGCGCACGAGGCTTACGGCCCATGCCACGATAACGACCGTGCCGATAAGGCCGACAAGAGGATCCATGAACGTCCAACCGAACGCCCAAGCGAGCGACAAGCCGGCAATCGTCGAAACGGACGTAATGGCATCGGCCAATACGTGCACATAGGCAGCCTGGTAGTTCGAGTCATGCGCATGGGCGGCGCGGTCGTCCGCTGCGTGGTCATGGCCATGGTCACGGTGTTGGCCGGGGTCATGGTCGTGCCCGCCGTAGCCGTGATCGTGCGTTTCGCGCAGCAGCCACGCGCTGGCTAGATTGACGCAAAGGCCCAGCGCCGCAATCGGGACGGCCTCGCGGAAATGGATGGCGACCGGATGCAAAAGCCGCAGCACGGCTTCGTAGCCGATGCCAAAAGCAATCATGCCGAGAATGATCGCACTTGCGAACGCCGCAAGCTCGCCGAATTTGCCGGTGCCGAGCGAAAAGCGCGCGTCTTGTGCATGCCGGCGCGCGAACAGATAAGCCAGCCCGGCAATCGCCAGCGCGGCGACGTGAGTACCCATATGCCAGCCGTCGGCGACCAGCGCCAGCGAGCCGAACATCAGGCCGCCGACAATTTCGACGACCATCATGGCCGCGGTAAGCGTTACCACGCTCCAGGTGCGCCGCTCGTGATCACCATGGTGTTCGCCGAGAAAAGTGTGGCCGTGCGTCCATGACGCGATGGAATGTGAATGCATGCGGCACCTCGCTGTCGAGCCGGTACCGCAAAAATAGGAGCAAACGGGATGTTACGCTATTACCGGTGCCCCGAGCCCTGGCCGCATTCCGACAGCCACCGGCCTTCGCGCCTGTCTTGGGAGTCGATCATGATCGCGCCGGACACCGCGGCTCGCGTCCGTATCGTCGCCCTATAATGATGCAGGCTTTCGAAGATGAATTCGCCGGATTGTTCCATGTCGGTCTCGCCCCGGCAGGTCAATCGCCAACTGAGCTTGCCACCGTGCAAGGTGTGTTCGGCCGGCGTGCAGCTCGAATTGTCCGCACCGGCCGCCGGTACGAACGTCGCAACCACGTCATTGGCTTCAGCGGGGTTGAAACAGCGCGAACTTATATGCGGCGGCCCGATCACCCCGCCGGTCATTGTCCGGCTGGTGATACGCCACAGACCCGGCGCAATGCCATCGGCAAAGCCGGCTGTGGCAGCAAAAGCAATGGCTCCAGCCGATGCGACGGCAATCAACACGAAGCGGCAAGGCCCTGGCATCGATCCTCGTGATCCGGCGCGGAATTCGCCAACGGCTGCGACGAACGTTAACTCCACGGTAACCATATACCCGGCACATTTTGCCCGGGAGGTAATTCCGTTTCCACCGCAGCCTCGGGGGCAGCCCTGGACTCAAGTGCCGCACCTCTTCTCCGTGCCGGTGGCCCTCCCGCCGCCGCGCACAGCTTTGAAACACGTGACCGACGGGGTCGATTAACCGACATGACCGACGCAACTGCGGCGCCAAGCGGCGACGGCTCGTTGACGCTGACGCGGCTCGCCGATCTCGGCACTATGCTCCGGCGCAGCGACATCGCGCTGGCGGTCGGCATGATGGCCATCCTTGTGGTCCTCATCCTGCCGCTGCCACCGCTGCTGCTCGACTTTTCGCTGGCCATCTCGATCACATTCTCCGTCCTGATCCTGATGACCTCGCTGTTCATCCAGACGCCGCTTGAATTCTCGGCTTTTCCGACCGTACTTTTGATCAGCACCATGCTCCGGCTGGCGCTCAATCTCGCCTCAGCACGATTGATATTGGCGCACGGCCACGAAGGCGCCGACGCCGCCGGCCACGTTATCGAAGCGTTCGGACGCTTTGTCATGGGAGGCAATTTCGTCATTGGCATCATCGTCTTCACGATCCTCGTGATTGTGAACTTCGTCGTCATCACCAAAGGTTCGGGCCGCATCGCCGAAGTAGCCGCACGCTTCCACCTCGACGCCATGCCGGGCAAGCAGATGGCGATCGACGCGGATCTGTCCGCCGGACTGGTCGACGAAAAAGAGGCGCGGCGGCGACGAAAAAACCTGGAAGACGAATCCGGTTTCTTCGGCGCCATGGACGGCGCCTCGAAATTCGTTCGTGGTGACGCCATCGCCGGTTTGCTGGTGGTGCTGATCAATGTCATGGGCGGCATGGTGATCGGCATCCTGCAACAAGGCCTAAGCTTCGCCGAAGCCGCGCACGCCTACACCACACTGACCGTCGGCGACGGTCTGGTAACCCAGGTTCCGGCGCTCATCGTGTCGATTGCGGCCGGCCTCCTGGTCTCGAAAGCCGGCGTCACCGGCGCGGCCGACAAGGCGCTGCTCAGCCAATTTTCCGGCTATCCGAAAGCGCTCGGCATGTCGGGGGCCGTGATGCTGGTGATGGCGCTGTTGCCGGGAATTCCATTGATACCGTTCTTGGCGCTCGGCGGCGGTACCAGCGCGCTGGCTTACGTGATCGACCGCCGCCAGAAGCGGGCGCTTGCGGAGGAAGCGAAGAAAATCGAAGCCGCGAAACCGGCGCCGGCCGAAGAGCCGATGTCGGCTACGCTGAAGATGGACGACCTCAAGATCGAGCTCGGCTATGCGTTGCTGCCGCTGGTCAATACGCCCGACGGCGGCGATCGCCTCACCGAGCAGATCAAGGCGTTACGCCGCTCGCTCGCCGCCGAAATGGGATTCGTGATGCCGGCCGTGCGCATCCTCGACAACGTCCAGCTCGACGCCAACAGCTATGTAATCAAAATCAAGGAGGTCGACTCCGGCACCGGCAACGTGTGGCACGGCCAATACATGGTCATGGATCCGGCCGGGGCTCAGGTGACCTTGCCGGGCATGCACACCACCGAGCCGACCTTCGGTCTACCCGCCACCTGGATCGACGGATCGCTCAAGGAAGAAGCGACCGTGAAAGGTTACACCGTCGTCGACGCCGCGACCGTGCTCGCTACGCATCTCACCGAGCTGATCAAAGGCAACATGTCCGAGCTGCTTTCCTACGGCGAAGTACAGAAGCTGCTGAAAGAACTGCCGAAGGAGCAGGCGGAATTGATCAAGGACATCGTCCCGGGGCAGATCACGGTCTCCGGCATTCAGCGCACGTTGCAGATATTATTGGCCGAACGCGTCTCGATCCGCGACCTGGCAACCATTCTCGAAGGCATCGCCGACGGTTTGCCGGCGACGCGCAACCCGACGATGCTGGCCGAGCATGTTCGCGCTCGCTTGTCGCGCCAGCTTTGCGCGCAGCATACTAGTCCCGCCGGCTACCTGCCGATCATCGCGCTCACCGCCAAGTGGGAGCAGGCTTTTGCCGAATCGATCGTCGGCCAGGGCGACGAACGTACGCTCGCCATGCAGCCGTCGAAGCTCACCGAATTCATCAACCTGGTGCGAGAAAAATTCGAACAGGCCGCGCGCGACGGCGAAGCGCCAGTACTGGTGACTTCGCCAGCCATCCGCTCATTCGTGCGCGGTATTGTCGAGCGCTTCCGCGCGCAAACGAGCGTGCTCGCGCAGTCGGAAATACACCCGCGCACGCGGCTGAAAACCATCGCCAGCATCTAGCCGACTTCGCCCGCAATTGCGGGCGGCGCCGAGCGTCCCTTTCGCCGGCGTGCATTCGCGCGGAACAAAACCCCCCGCTCACCCGTTATCACGGTTGTTCAAGCTTCGGTGAAAGCGCGTTTCCAGAGCGGTTGCTCGCACGTATCTGCGGTGTGAGGCGGGCCGGGATTGGCCCGCAAGATACTGGCCGTTGGTAGAGCCGAGAGGACGCCATGAACCACTCGATGTACAGCGCGGACCGCCGCACCCATCTCAAGATCGTGGTTATCGGCCTTTTGTGCGCGACTGTGGTTGCGGCCGTAGGCATTTTCGCGCGGGTCAGCGACGTCGACCTGGGAACCGCTCCGCTCGTCAAAGCCGGACAGCCGACTGCACTGAGCGGCGGACTGCCGGCTATCCGCTAAGCAACTATCCTCTTTGCGTCCGACCTGAGCGCGGGCCTGGTCAGGTCCGCGGCGGTGCAGTCGGCGACGATGCCGGCAGCGATTCGATCGCCTTGCCGGTGTAGAGGACGGGTCCACTAGGCGCGCCGCTCTTTGAGCCGCCCGCCGGCTCAAGCGACACTGCATAGACCGCGTTTCGCAATGTGTCGGCGTTGAAGTTTGCCGGCACCGGCCGCTGCGTGAACTCATTGTCGCCGACCACGCCGAGCGACTGCGGAGCGCCGCCGCGGCCTGCAATCAGCCACAACTGGTAACTCTTTCCCGCTTCCAACGTCGCCGACACCCGACGCACGACCAAAGTGTGCGTGAGCGCGTCGAGGGTGAGCAGGAAGGCTGGCGCGTTCGGCCCTTGTTGCAGCACGGCAACCAGCCGCTCCTCCTGCGTGCGCGGCGTGTCGGCTGCCTGCACCGTCACGCCCGCGCTTACAGGCCGCAGTTGAGCGGGAATCAGTTCCGGCGCGACCTGCCATGTGGCGACATACAGCGCCAGCAACGCGGCGATCGCGCCGAACGCAACGCTCACGCGCTGCCAGCGCCGCACGCGGGTGGCAAGATAGATCACATCCGCGCTGCGCGGGACCGTCACCGGCTCCGCTGTCGGCGCGGCAACCGATATCGTTTGCTCAATTTCGGGGGCGGCTGCGGGCGCCGAGTCGGCAGCCACTTCCGGAAGCGGCGCAAGATCGGCGGCGAGCGCTGCAGCCATTGCCGGATCGTCAAGGTCGCGCGGTAAATGCAATGCGGGTTCGCCTGCCGGGACAGAAAGTTCGGGCTCGCTTGCCGGCACGAAAGGCTCGGCATCGCTGGCGGGAGCGACCGACGTCACCTCATCCTTGATTTTTTCCCAGAGCGCCGGCTGCGGCTCGACCGCTTCCACCATCACATTGAGTTCGCCGAGCCGCCGTTCCCATTGGCGAACGGCGGCTTCAAAGCCGGGATCAAATGACAGCAACGCCTCGGCGTGCTCGCGTTCCTCGGCGGAAAGCGTGCCAAGCACGTATTCGGCGGCCAGTGTGTCGTGCTCTTCATCCAACATGACTACCCACGCTCCCGCATCAGGGCGTTCCCATACATTCGCGGACCTCGATCAAGCTGCGCCGCAACCAAGTCTTGATTGTGTTCACTGGAATATCGAGCTTGCGTGAAAGCTGTTCGCGACCCCAGCCGCTGTAATAAGCCAGCAGCACGATGCGCTGCTTTTCCGGGTCGAGCTTGCCGAGGCACGACAAAAGCCGCTTAAGCTCCTCGGTCATCTCACGGCGCGCGAGCGGCACCGGCGCCTCGGCCGCCACGTCCATCGCTTCCGGCTCTTCCTCGATCGAAAGCTCAGTCCTTTTGCGCACGATGTCGATGGCGCGGTTGCGCGCGATCGCCACCATCCAGGTGATCGGGCTGGCGACGCTGGGATCAAATTTTCCGGCCATCTTCCAAACCTTGACGTAGGTCTCCTGCATGACCTCTTCGGCCAATTCGGGCCTGCCCAAGATACGCAGAAGCACCCCGTACAGTTTCGCGCGGGTTGCCGCATAGAGCTGTTCGAAAGCGGCCTCGTCGCCGTGGGCGACGGCTGCAAGCAGCCCAACCAGCTCCGCTTGCATCAGCAACATCGACGGCCCCTGGTCCGTGACACCCCACGCGGCGGCTGATTATCGCCGCGGAAGCGGGCGTTCGTCGAGGGCGAAAGCGGGGGTTTTTGGCATTCCGCGGCGCGGCGACGCGGCGAGCCTGGACTTTATCAGCCCAGCGCCGGGATTATGGATACGGCGCCCGCGGGCTGAAATGGCGAGGGTTTAGGCCGGCGCGCCGCCACGAACCCGCATCAGCGCAATGGCGTCGAGTTCGCTCTGTTCGGCCGTATTCTCGGCTTCGCGTTCCCGCATCTGGTCGCGTTCGTCGAGCAGCTCAACCTTCTTGAGTTCGTCGAAGGCTTCGCCAAGCGCGAGTTTTGCGTCCTCGAGTTGGGTGCGCAATTCATCGGCCGAACGCTTAAGATTTTCGCGCCGCGTAATCGCCGCTTTGGCATAGGTCGGGTAGGCAAAATGGCCCGGATCGTGGATGCCGGCGCGGTCCTGTTCGACCCGGATCTCGCGCTCAAGATCGGCAGCCATGCGCTCGAATTCGGCGATCATGGTCTCGATCTGCGCGACCTTGCGCCGTTTCTCATCGACCTGAAACTTCTTCAGGCGAATGAGCGTCTCACGGGACTTCATTTACTGGTACTCCCCGAAGCCACGGGACCATAACGCCGGTCGAAAACCCGCCGCACGGCGCCCCCATAACCCCAATTGTGCCACGATAACGTTAGCGTTCGGTTTCCGAGGCGGCCATTATCTCGGCCAAGCGACGGTAACCTTCCGCCAAGCTGGTTGCTTCTTCCTTACTTTGGGCCAGAAAAGCCTCCAGCGGCTTGTGCAGCCGGATCGCCTCGTCGACTTCCGGGCTGGTTCCGGCCCGGTAGGCGCCCAGCCGGATCAGCTCCTCCATATCGGTATAGGTCGCCATGACCTGCCGCGCCTGGTTAAGGGTCGGCAGGTAATCGGGGTCGGCGGCGCGGGGCATGGTCCGCGACACCGATTTGAGCACATTGATCGCCGGATAGCGGCCGCGTTCGGCAATAGCGCGCTCCATGACGATATGGCCGTCCAGGATACCGCGCACCGCGTCGGCGATCGGCTCGTTATAGTCGTCGCCATCCACCAGGACCGTGAAGATGCCGGTAATGGTGCCCTGCTCGGTCCCCGGCCCGGCCCGTTCAAGCAGCCGCGGCAGCTCGGTAAAGACCGTCGGCGTGTAGCCTTTGGCGGTCGGCGGCTCGCCCGCCGAAAGCCCGATTTCGCGCTGCGCCATGGCAAAGCGCGTGACAGAATCCATCAGCACAAGGACATCCTTGCCGTCATCGCGAAAATATTCGGCGATCGCGAGGGTCAGATGGGCGGCCTGGCGGCGCATCAGCGCCGGCTCATCGGAAGTCGAGACGACGACCACCGACCGGAAAAGCCCCACATCGCCCAGATCGTCCTGCAAGAATTCCTGCACCTCGCGACCGCGTTCGCCGATCAGCCCGATCACCGTGACGTCGGCTACGACGTTGCGGGCGAGCATGGACAGCAGCACCGATTTGCCGACGCCGGAACCGGAGAAGATGCCCATGCGCTGGCCGCGGCAGCAGGTGATGAAAGTATTGAGCGCGCGCACGCCGAGGTCGAGAGGAGCGCCGACCCGGCGGCGCGCATGCGCGAGCGGCGGCGTATTGCGGAATAGATAGGGTGAAGGTCCGTGCAGCAGCGGACCCTTGTTATCAATCGGCTCGCCGAGCGCATTGACCACGCGACCGAGCCAGCCGGGCGAAGGCCGCACCGCGCCGGCAACCGACGTCACCAAAGCCCGGCACCCCCGCCGCACGCCTTCGAGCGGAGCAAACGGCATCAACAGTGCATTACCGCCGGAAAACCCGACCACTTCGCAGGGAATGTTCTTGGCCGGCGTCTCGACGATGACGCGGGCGCCAACCGACATGGCGTAGAGCGGACCGGCCACCTCGACCATCAGCCCGCGCACTCCGACCACGCGTCCGTAGATATCGATACCGTCGAGTTCGTTGATCTGCTCGGCCAGCGCTTTCATGGCGCGGCCGCCATCGGCCGGGAGGTTTTGGTTACCTCCGCAGCACCGATCTTAACGCTGTATTTACCCGGGCCGTTAATCATTGCGTCGTCCTTGGGAATACGACGGCTCGCCTGGCCGCAAGGAGGGGCGAGTCTAATGAGTCGGTTAGCGCCGAAACTTAACCTGATACATGAGCGCCCACTTGGCCAAAAAACCACTCTCAGGCAATATCTTAAGGCGATTCGCAAGAATTTGCCTAGGGAATGCTTGCGTGGATGAATCAGGTTTTGTTAACCATAGCGCGTTTACAGTCTCGAATCAGTTTGTCCCAGGGCGTTTTTCGGGGGCCGCCCCAGGGGCGTGCCGACCTTAAGTCGCGCGGCGAAGAAGGGGACTGGCATGCGCGTATTGCTGATTGAAGACGATAGCGCCACAGCGCAATCGATTGAGTTGATGCTCAAATCCGAGAGCTTCAATGTCTACACAACCGATCTCGGCGAGGAAGGGATCGATCTCGGTAAGATTTACGACTACGACCTGATCCTCCTCGATCTTAATCTTCCGGATATGTCCGGCTTCGAAGTGCTGCGAAGCCTGCGCGTGTCGAAGGTCAAGACGCCGATCCTGATCCTCACCGGCCTTGCCGGTATCGAGGACAAAGTCAGGGGTCTCGGCTTTGGTGCCGACGATTACATGACCAAGCCGTTCCACAAGGACGAGTTGGTCGCGCGCATCCACGCCATCGTCCGGCGCTCCAAGGGACACGCTCAGTCGGTCATTCAAACCGGCGATCTCGTCGTCAATCTTGACACCAAAACGGTCGAGGTCAGCGCCGCGCGGGTCCATCTCACCGGCAAAGAATACCAGATGCTGGAGCTGCTTTCGCTGCGCAAAGGCACGACCCTCACCAAGGAGATGTTCCTCAACCATCTCTACGGCGGCATGGACGAGCCGGAGCTCAAAATCATCGACGTCTTCATCTGCAAGCTGCGCAAGAAACTCGCCAATGCTTCCAGCGGCAAGAACTACATCGAGACGGTTTGGGGCCGTGGCTACGTGCTACGCGAACCGATTGAGGACGAGGCGAAAATCTCCGCCTAAGCTCTGCTCAACCCTTTCAGGCATGCAAAACCCCGGCCGATGGCCGGGGTTTTTGTTTGCCAGAAACTTTTTCAACGTGCGCTGGTGACAGCAACCAGCCGCGGCATGCGTCCACCCGCGCCCGGCACCGGTTGCGGGGCCGGATGCAGATTCGGCGCATAGAGACCGCGTTTATCCGGCAAGACCTTGAGGCGCTCGGTGACGCCGACCACGGTCTCGGCCGCGCCGAGGATGAGATAGCCGTCGCCATAGATGACCCGCGCCAAGCGATCGAGCAGATCGGCCTTGGCCGCCTGATCAAGGTAGATCAACAAGTTGCGGCAGAAGACCACATCAAACATGCCTAAATGAGTGAAGTCAGCCAGCAAGTTAATCTGATGGAATTTGACCATCGACCGGACGCTCGGTGCGAGCTGCCACATTTCACCGACTTGGGTGAAATATTTGATCAAAAGCTGAATCGGTAAGCCGCGTTGCACTTCGAATTGGCTGTAAATGCCCTGGCGCGCCTTTTCCAGCACTGCGGTTGAGAGGTCGGTTGCCAGGATATCGATGCGCCAGTCCTCGATCTCGCGCCCCATCTCCTTGAGCGTCATCGCGAGCGAGTATGGCTCCTGCCCGGTCGAGGCGGCGGCGCACCAGATGCGAATGTGACGGGAGTTCGGACGCGCCGCCATCAGCGCCGGCAAAATCGTGGAGCGGAAATTCTCGAACGGCGTCTTGTCTCGGAAGAAAAACGTTTCGTTGGTGGTCATCGCCTCGACAACCGTCGTCATCAAGGCTGCCGCATCGCTGCGTTTGAGCACCTTCACCAGTTCGGCAAGGCCGTTAAGCCCGGCCCGGCGTGCGACCGGCAATAGGCGACTCGCGACCAGATATTGCTTGTCGGCGGACAGCACCAGGCCGGAGCGTTCCTTCAGGCATTTGCGCAGAAAATCGTAATCGTGCGGGGTCATGAACGATCCCCCGCAAACAGGCGATTGATCCTGGCGGCGACCTGACTGAGCGGAAGCACCGCCGAGCAAAGACCGGCTTGTGCCACCGCGCGCGGCATGCCCCACACCACGCTCGACGCTTCATCTTGTGCAATCACGGAGCCGCCGGCAGCCGCGATATCGGCGGCGCCGCGGGTCCCGTCGACGCCCATCCCGGTGAGGATCAGCGCCAGACCCGCCGCCCCCCATATTTCCGCCGCTGCGGAAAGCATCGGATCGACAGAAGGCTTGCAGAAATTGATCGGCGGATCGTCGCCAAGCGCAATCGTTGGTGCGCCGTCGCGACCGCGTCTTACCCGCATATGCCGGCCGCCCGGCGCCACATAAACGCTGCCGGCGACCACTGGCTCGTCGTGCTCCGCCTCGCGGACGCTTCGTCCGCAGACCCGGGTGAGATGCTCGGCCAGAACCGTAGTGAAGGTGGGCGGCATATGCTGGGTGATCAGAACCGGCGCCCGCTCCATGGTCGCACCGATCTGGCCTACCAGCGAGGTCAATGCCTGCGGTCCGCCAGTCGACGAGCCGATCAGCAATGCGCGCGGTATCGACAACGCGAACGGCCGCAACCGGAAAGACTCGACTTCGGCGTGCGGCAGCGCTCGCTCGATGATTGGAACGGGCCGGGATGCTGCCGGCGTCGTTTTTTCGGGATGGATCATGCGGCCGCGACGGCCGAGGTGGCGGATTTTATCGATCAACTCGCGCTGGAACGCCGCCGATGTCGCGGCGTCGGGAGCGACTTCCGGCTTGGGTACATAATCGGCGGCGCCAAGGGCCAGCGCGCGCAAGCTCACCTCCGCGCTGCGGCGAGTGAGCGTGGAGGCCATAATCACGACCAGGTCGCGCCGCTTTCGCAACAACAACGGAAGCGCCGAGATGCCGTCGAGCTCCGGCATGTCGACATCAAGAACGACGACGACGGGATCGCATTCCTCGACCTTATCAACCGCCTGGCGTCCGGTGCACAGACAAGCGGCGACCATCATGTCGGGCTCGGCGGCGATCCAGCGCGCCAGCAGGCGCCGCACCACAATCGCATCATCCACGATCATGACGCGGATCGGACGATCAACGGCGACCAGCGGTTTCGCGGCGGTAACGACGATACTCATCTACTCACACCTTCAGGGCCGATGCTCAGGCACCCGGATTTCACCGAACTGAATGCTAGACCGCGGCCGCGGGCGTTCAGATCAGTCCGACTTCCTGGAACTTTGCCTCGACAATGTCCTTGTCGAACGGCTTCATGATGTATTCGTTGGCGCCGGCGTGTAGCGCGCGAGCGATATGCGCGACGTCGTTTTCGGTGGTGCAGAACACCACCTTCGGCTTATCGCCGCCGGGCAACCGGCGCAGCGCGCGCAGGAAATCGTAGCCGTCCATCTTCGGCATGTTCCAGTCGAGCAGGATCGCGTCGGGAATTTGCTTTCGGCAGGAGTCGATGGCTTCCTCGCCGTTTTCCGCTTCCGCGATCTGAAACTCGAGTCCTTCGAGGATTCTCCGCGCAACCTTGCGGATAACGCTCGAGTCGTCGACGACCAGGCACGTTTTCATCTGTCCTTACTCCACGCTTCGCGGGCGATCCGCTTCACTACCGCCCTGAATCCGATCCGTTACCACTTCACCTCACGCCGCTGCCGCCGTTTCGGCGCGCAGATCGAGTACCCGGTCGATGTCAAGCACGACGAGAAGTTGACCATCGAGCCGATAAATTCCTGCGGACAGCGTCGCCAGCTTGCGATCGAGATTGATCGGATTGGGCTCGCGCTGCGCTTCCGGGAGCTTGAGCACTTCGCCGACCGCATCGACCAACAGCCCGAACGATTCGCCTTTGGCTTCGATACCGATCGCCATCGACGCATCGCGTTCCTCGCGGCGCTTCACCTCAAGCCGATAGCGCATGTCAATCGCGGTCACGATGCGGCCGCGCAAATTGAGCACGCCAGCAATCTCTCCCGCCGCCAGCGGCACTTTGGTGATGCGCGCGGGCTTGAACACATCCTGCACGCACGCGATCGGCAGGCCGAACATCTGCCCGTCGATGGTGAAGGTGACGAATTCGGTGAAATCGGCGTCTTCGTGCATGCGGGTCTCTGATCCGTTTGCGTTCACGCCGCCTCATGCAGATCGTCGCTCTGCTCTTTGAGCGCGGCGATCAGCCCCGGGCGGTCGAATTTGGCGACGAAATCGTGGAAGCCTACGCTGCGGCCGCGCTCGATCGCGGCGGCGGACACCATCGCCGACAACGCGATAACCGGAATAGCGGCAGTGCCGGGATTCTCGCGTAACGTCGCGGCGAGCTCGAAACCGTCCATCTCCGGCATATCGATGTCGGTGACGACAATGTCGACCCGCTTACCGGACTCGATCACCGCCAGCGCCTGACCGGCGGAAGCGACGGCGACCACGTGATAACCGGCGGCCTTGATCAACGGCGCGAGCATGTCGCGGAAAAATGCGGAGTCGTCGACCAACAGAATCTTCCGCACGGTCGGTGCGGAGCGCGCATCGCGCCGGTGGAACCAGTCGGCATAGGCCTGGGGCAGAAAATGCGCGACGTCGATGATCTCGGTGGCGATTCCCTTGATAACGGCGTAGCCGAGCACGCCTGGACGTTCGCTCGCCACTTCGATGTCGAGTCGTTGTTCGACGATGTCCACGATCTCGTCGACCACGAGACCCATCGAGCGGCCGCTGTCGGAGAACACTAGAATCGGCTGCGCGCCGTCTTTTCTGATCTCGGCCTGTGCATCGATGCGCAACAGCGGCATCAACTGATCGCGGTATTGGACCAGATGATGGCCGTCCGAGGTCTCAATCCGGCGGCAATCGATCTCCTCGAGCCGCGAGACAAGCGACAACAGTACGGCTTTGGGCTGTTGCGAACCGGCACGGAAGACCAGCAGCGACGTAAAATCCTGGTGCACGGCGTCGCCATCGTCGTCGGCTGCGGCCCGATCGGCTTGGCCGACCGGCGTAACGCGGCCCAACGACTGCGCCACGCCGTTCGGATCGATGATCATAATCACCGTGCCGTCGCCGAGGATGGTGGTACCGGAGAAAACCGCGATATTGCGCAGCCGCGACGACATCGGCTTGATGACGATTTCCTCGGTATGGAAAACGCCGTCGACGACAACGCCGAATACTTGGCTGCCGACCTGCGTCACCACTACAAATCCGCCGTCGCCGTCGCTGTGACCGAGCTGAAGTACCTCTTTGAGCCGCACCAGGGGCAATAGTTTGTTTCGCAGCCGCAGCACCGGCGTGTCCTTGATCCGCTCGATGCGATGTTCGCCGGTCATCGAAGCGCGCACCAGTTCGAGCACCGAGAGTTGCGGAAAGGCAAAACGTTCGCCGCCCGCCTCCACGATCAGGGCGGAAACGATGGCGAGAGTGAGCGGGATTTTGATGGTGAACGTCGTGCCGCGACCCCGAACGGATTTTAGATCGACGGTGCCGCCGATCTGCTCCATGTTGGCGCGGACCACGTCCATGCCAACGCCGCGCCCGGAAATGTTGGTGATCCGGCTCGCGGTCGAGAAGCCGGGCACAAAAATCAGATTGCTGATTTCGACATCCGATTTCTGCGCGATCTCGGCTTCGCTGATGAAGCCGTTTTCGACGGCTTTGGCGCGGATGTGCGCCAGATCGAGCCCGCGGCCGTCGTCGGCGATTTCGATGATGATGTGGCCGCCCTGGTGACAGGCCGAAAGCCGGATGGTTCCCTTCTGCGGCTTGCCGGCAGCCAGCCGTTCGGCCGCCGTCTCGATGCCGTGATCGGCGCAATTGCGCACCAGATGCGTCAGCGGATCCTTCACCAGCTCAAGCACCTGGCGATCGAGTTCGGTATCGGCGCCGTACATTGCGAGCTCGATCTGCTTGTCGAGCTCGGCCGACAGGTCGCGCACGACGCGCGGCAGCTTTTGCCACGCATTGCCGATCGGCTGCATGCGGGTTTTCATCACCCCTTCCTGCAACTCGGCGGTGACGTTGGAGAGCCGCTGCAGCGGCACCTTGAAGTCGGAATCTTCGTTGCGCCGGACGATCTCAAGCAATTGATTGCGGGTTAGTACAAGCTCCGAGACCGTCGTCATCAAGTGATCGAGCGTCTCGACATGGACGCGGATCGAATGGGCGGCCAGGCGGTCGCTCCGCTCGTCGTCGGCTCGCTCATTCGCCGGTTTATCGCGCGGCGGATTCTGCGGCTTTTCCCGCTCGGGCGCGGGCGACGGCGGTTGCGGCGCGCGTGCTTCGGGCCTGGCGCCAGGCAGCGTTTTCGGAGCGTCTTGCGAGTGCCGGTTCAGCCGCTCGATCAAATCGCCGTCCTCACCGGCGGGCTCGTGTTCGCTTGCTTCGATTCCGTTGAGGATGAGCTTGATGCGATCGATGCTGGAGAGAACGAGCGTAACGGCATCGGTGGTGACCGGCATGCCGTCGCGGAATTTACCCATCAGATTTTCGGCGGCATGCGCGAGCGTCTCCAGCCGCGGCAGGCCGAGAAAGCCGCAAGTACCCTTGATGGTGTGGACCAGTCGAAAGACGTTGCCGAGGATATCGCGGTTGTTCGGCTCCTGCTCGAACCGCACGAGTTCGGCATCGACCCGTTCGAGGCTTTCGCGCGTCTCGGTGAGGAATTCTTGGAGCAGGTCGTCCATGCTACGCGCCCACACACACTGAACTCGCGACCGGCAAGTCGCCCTGCCGCCCGCTTGCACGCAAGACGCGTGCCGTCACTGCCGGGCAGCGAACGCCCGGCCGGCCAGCGCTAGTGTGTTGTCAAAGCGTTTAATTTCGGTTGCGAGAACCGGCCTGCGGCTTCGAAAACGCCGCTTACCGCCAAAAAACGTGTTTCAACGGGCGGTTAGGACCACCACCCCGGCTTGGCCATCCGCCGATAGGGCAAGACCGCAGTCCTGAGCCAAAATAGCGGCATAGACGGGCTGGATCGCATGCGCGTCAACGGCGTGCGATGGACTGCCGGTCAGCAGCTCGGTGGTAGCCGGATTCAACCTGGCGTTGTTACCGGTTGCAGTTACAATGAACCCGGCAATGGCTTCCCCGCCGGGGATCGGATCGACCTTGAGTGTGCCCCCACGCGAGATGGTTCCAGCGGCGATCAGCAGCATGTTGAGAAGGAGCTTGGTCCGGTTTTTAACGAGCAATTGCCGCGGCAGGTTCCAAACCAGGCTGGTCTTGCCGTCTTCAAACAACCCGCGCGCCGCCTTTTCGGCGTCGCCGAGATCGATCTGTGCCCCCGCCGACCCGGCCGCACCAAACGCCAGCCGACAAAATTGCAGCTTGGCAGATGCCTGATGCGCGCTCTTCTTGATCAGATCGAGCGCGAAAACCTTGGTCTCCTCATTTTTGTCCTCCTCCATCACCTCGATGCCGTTGACGATGGCGCCGACCGGACTGATCAGATCGTGGCAAACCCGCGAGCACAGCAGTGACGCAAGGTCGAGAGCGCCGATGGTAATGGGGCCGGAGACAGGGGCGGACATGATGGACTCCGCGCGCAAATGCGACGGTCCGTGCCTGTCACAGCACGCGCGATTCGGCAATCGTGCCGCCTTCGCGGAGCTGTGCTACAGGCGTTGCGCCCGCCCTGGGTCAATCAAAACCGGGACCTTGAGTGCCTGCTGTCGACCTGGCCATTGTCGCGCTGATCGAGCCGCTGACTGCCATCGGCGTTTCCGCTGCGGCTGCAATCCGCAGCGTACGGCGGCAAGACGGCATGCGCATCAAGGCCGACGGCTCGCCGGTCACAGCCGCCGACGAAGCGGCGGAAGCCGTGATCCGGGATGGTCTGACGCGGCTTGCGCCCGACCTGCCAATTATCTCGGAGGAGCACGCCGCGCGCGAACAAACCGTCATCAAGGGAGCTAACTATTTTTTGGTCGATCCCCTCGACGGGACGCGCGACTTCATCGCCGGATATGAAGATTACACCGTCAACATCGCCATCGTCAGCGGTGGATCGCCAATTCTCGGTGTCGTCGCTGCGCCCGCCACGGGCACGATCTGGCGCGGCATTGTCGGACGCGGCGCCGAGCAGCTGACATTTTCGGCCGACCGTCTCTCGCCGCCACAGCCCATTCATGCGCGAGCGCGCCCGCCGGACGAGCTGATCGTCATGGTCAGCCGCTCGCATCTCGACGACGCGACAAAGACCTACCTCGATGGCCTGCCACGCAGCCGACGCATCGCCTGCGGCTCTTCGCTGAAATTCTGCCGGCTGGCTGAAGGCTCCGCCGACCATTATCCGCGACTAAGCCC
The DNA here is from genome assembly GCA_035532335.1 of Xanthobacteraceae bacterium. Classification (GTDB taxonomy): domain Bacteria; phylum Pseudomonadota; class Alphaproteobacteria; order Rhizobiales; family Xanthobacteraceae; genus BOG-931. Next base: position 56,215 of record DATKRE010000151.1, read on the forward strand.
GACGCACGACTGGGATATTGCGGCCGGTCATGCGGTTCTGGCGGCAGCCGGCGGAAGCGTGATCCAGCCAGACGGCGCGCCCCCTCGCTACGGCACGCCGCGGCGAGAAATTCCGGCGTTTCTGGCCTGGGGCGGCCCGGCACCGATCGACGGCGCGGTCACGAGCGGCTGAACGTCGTCAGGGACTGAGGGTGCGCTGCACCTCGGGCCACTTGCGACCCGCCGCCTCGATAATGCGCTCGGCATTTGCCGCGAAGTTGTCGAGGCGACTGCGATCGTAAAACAGGAATAGCCGCTGGCTGGAAATGAGCCATATCGTGGGATTGCCTGCGACGGCGACGCCGCGCGCGACGCCGACCGGGTCATAGCCGCCGAATTGTGGCATGTAGACATCCGGCCGTGCCGCGAATGCCGCGCGATTACCGACGTTGGAGAAACGCCAGACCGCGCCGCCATAAGATAACTCGAAATCGGGACTGCCCGGCATTGGCTTGCCGTCGGTATAGAAGGCCACCGGGTCGTAGCCGTCGATGGCAAGCCCGGTATGCCAGGCAACCACGATTCTTTCCGTAGCCGCGGCCTGCCAGGCCGGTGAAATCGCGGCAACGGCAAGCGTGAGGCCGATGATGACGGAAAGGCCGGCCCGGTAACACTTCCGTTGTCGCCGTGCTGCGGTCATAGTCTCGGCCAAGGATCGATTGATTCGGTTCAGCTTGCGCGATGAAGCTTGCGCCGAGAGTTAGCCGGTGCATGTGAGCAAGGGGTTAACCGGGGAAAGCTCAATGAATCCTGCCTTGCGGTTCGCCATTGCCAGTCTCGCGCTGGCCAGCCTGGGGACCTTCCCGGCCGCTGCGCAACCCGCGCCGACGCCGCCCGCGGCGGTCGGTCCGCCCGCGGTAGCCGCTCCCCCGCCGCAACCGCCGGCGAACAACCAGTTTTCGTCCAACGAGGTTTTTGAGGCCGGCCACCATTTCTTCGGCGGGGTTTCCCGCGGGCTGGCCATGGTTGTCGAGAAGGCGGTTAGCCAATGGGGCCTGCCGAACGGTTATGTTTTGGGCGAGGAAGCCGGCGGCGCCTTTATCGGCGGCCTGCGCTACGGCGATGGCACGCTTTATACCAAGAATGCCGGCGACGTCAGGGTTTATTGGCAGGGCCCGTCGCTGGGCTTCGACGCCGGCGCCGACGGCGCCCGGACCATGATGCTGGTCTATAACCTGCCGCGCACCGAAGCGATTTTCGAACGTTTCGGCGGCATTGACGGCTCTGCCTATTTTGTCGGCGGCTTCGGCATGACGGCGCTGACCGCCAACGACATTGTGGTTGTACCTATCCGCTCGGGCGTGGGGCTGCGGCTCGGAGCCAATCTGGGCTATCTGAAATTTACCCAACGCGCGACGTGGAATCCGTTCTGACCACCCTTACCGTTAAATCAGTCGCTCCGGTGGTCGGTCGATTGCAACGGCCAGCGCTCTTTTCTGGCGCCCGGCCCAATCCCGGTTTAGGTTAACGCTCGGCGAATGTAGTGTGGTGCGGTCCCCGCATGGCAAGATCATGCTGGGATAGCGATGTGAGTTTAAGAGTGGTGTCATGATTGAACCGGTCATGTACTTCGGGATCGGCTTCCTCGTCGCGGCGCTGCTTGGATTGTTGTTCGTCCCGCTGGTTCACAACCGTGCGGTCCGGTTGACTATGCGCCGGCTCGAAGCCGCCACGCCACTTTCCGTTGCCGAAATCCGCGCCGACAAGGATCAGCTGCGCGCCGAATTCGCTATGTCGACGCGCCGGCTCGAATTGAGCGTCGAGCAAATGAAAGCGAAGACGACCAATCAGCTCGCCGAACTTGGCAAGAAAGCCGACGCGATCAATCACCTCAAAAAGGAGCTGGGGGAAAAGACCGCGACGATCTTCGCGCTCGAAACGCGCGACAAAACTTTGCGCGATCAGTTGCGCACGACCGAACAGGAATTTGAGTACAAGTCGAATGCGCTGCGCGAAGCCGAGCGCGGGTTGTCCGACAAGCAGGGCGACCTCGCCAAGCTGGTGTCCGAACTCGGCGAACGCTCGATCGTGGCCGACAGTCAACGCGTCGAACTCGCCGCTTTGCGTACACAGATTGAAGCGATGAAAGTCAGCGTCACAGATTACGAGCGGGCGGTCAGGATGACCGAGGAGCGGCTGGCGCGCGAGCGGAACGAAGCCGAAGCGGCGACGGCGATCTCGAAAGAGGTACGCGGCAAGCTCGACGAATTCGCCGCCCGCACCGCCGGCCTCGAGCGCGACGTCTTGGTCCATACCACGGAAGCCGAAGTATTGGGCCGCCGCGTGCAGGAACTGGAAGGAAGGCTTGGCGATCAGGGCCGCCAGTTGGCCGAGCGCGAATTCGAGATCGGGCGGCTGCGCAGCGACATCGAAACCGCGGCCAAGGTCGAGAGCGATTTGCGTGTTGAGCTTGAAAGCGCCGGCAGCCGCTCGAGCGGCGCCGCCGATAAGCTCCGCTCCGACATCGGCCAGCTTGAGGCGCAACTTGGCGCCGCGGTCGACGAGCGCAGCAAGCTGCAACGAGAAATCATCAACATGAAACGCGAGGCGGAAACGTCCTGGGCGACCGAGCGCGTCGAAAACGCCATGTTGCGCGAGCGTATCAACGACGTGGCCGCCGAGGTGGCCCGATTGACCGCGGTGCTGGAAGGTCCGGGGTCGCCGATCGAATCGATCCTCGCCGAGGCGGTTCCCACCCTCGGTGCGGCCGAGCGAACCGCGCCGTTGAACGGCGGCGAAACCGGACCGGCGGCAAGCGATCCCATGCAGCAAGGCAAGGGCACGCTCGCCGACCGCATTCGCGCGCTGCAAACGACTGCCTCGCGGGCTTCCAACTGAGGCGTACTGAGCTGCCAGCCGACACGCGGCTTGCAGCCGAAAGCGCACCTTAGGGGCGCCGAACGTCAACGAATCTCGTTGTTCGATATGGTGGGCGCTGTAGGGGCAACTGACCACTTAGCTCCCCGCGATAACAGCATCGCAACCCCCGTTGTTCCCGAAAGCCCTAAGAAACCAAGCGCCCGCGTGATGTCAGCGTTCTAAATTGGATATCGACGGTGTAGACGCGCGCTCCCTACACCTGACTGAAGCTGGCGGCAGGAACGAACAGCGCGGTGCCCCGTTGCCCCGCAGTGCAACAATCCCTCGGGTGCCGGGCGGAGTCTCGCCTGGCCAAAGTCAGCGACGATGTATTCTCTTTTAACGCGGTCTGACGCCGCAAAGTCCTCCTATTTGGCGCGGAAGGCGATTCCTATCGCCGGCGGCATTATCGCGGCCACCGCCTCGGCAGCTCTTGTAAACTGGTGGCTCGCTCGGAAAGCTGAGCGCCGCAATCCGCCTAAGGGGCGTTTTATTGTGGTGGACGGGGTTCGTCTCCACTACGTCGAGCGGGGAGCGGGAACGCCGCTGATCCTGTTGCACGGCAACGAGAGCATGATCGAAGACTTTCAATCCAGCGGGCTTATTGATCTGGCAGCGAAAACATACCGCGTGATCGCTTTCGACAGACCCGGATTTGGCCATAGCGAACGGCCGCGCGACACTATCTGGACACCGGAAGCGCAGGCTCACCTAATTGCGGCCGCCCTCAAGATGATCGGCGTGCCACGCGCAATCGTTCTTGGACATTCTTGGGGAACATTAGTGGCTCTCGCTCTTGCCGAGAAGTATCCCCAAGAGGTTGAGGCTCTGGTTTTAGCGTCTGGCTATTATTACCCCAATGCTCGCGCTGATGTGATGGTTCTATCCGCGCCAGCCGTACCCCTGATCGGCGACCTTTTAAGCCACACCATATCTCCTCTCCTGAGCAGACTGAACTGGCCCCTCTTCCTTCGCAAAATTTTTGGACCCAGCCCAGTCCCTGAGAAATTCAAAGGCTTTCCCAAGGAGATGGCGTTCCGACCATCTCAGATACGTGCCAGTGCTGCTGAATCGGCACTCATGATCCCGTCTGCCCATACTCTGCGAAAACGGTACCGATTGCTGCGGATGCCGGCTGCCATCGTCGCAGGGGCCGAAGATAGAGTTATCGACAGCGAGCAATCTGCCCTTCTGCATCGTGATATCCCGCACAGCACCCTACGATGCGTGCCTGACACGGGACATATGGTGCATCAAAGTGCGACCGGTGAAATCATGACAGCCATCGACTTGGTGGCCGCTCCAAAGCACGAGCCGACGGTGGCGACGAGCGCCGCGAAGTCAGTAGAGCGCAGCACCCCAAGAATTCGGCAAACACGCCGTTGACCGGCTTTTCCGCAATTCGCCGGGCTATCCGGGTACCGGACTTCGGTTGTTGAAAAAGCCATCCGGAAGCAGCAGCAGATGCGACGCTATACGTGTAAAAAAGGGCGAACCTAAAGGCGTCGAGTTATTGCCGCGATCCGCCTCAGTGCCCACAATTCCGAGTTCCATAACCACGCATTAGGCGACTGATCATGCGCGTATCGATCCACGACATCTTACCGCCCACCAACTGATTAAGAAAAAGCAGATTCTTATTCAGTTGCGCGCCTGGTGACAAAATATGGCTTCCTTTATGAGTCAGCGGGGCCCACCGTTTCTGGCCTCGGCGTGCCGTCCGGGTACTCTTGCCCAAGAGTTTTTCGGTCGCCTCGTGCGAGTGTCTTTCGGTGTCATTCGCCGACCACAACATTTGAGCACGCTTTTACCGAACCTTGAGCGGTCAAATTCGCTGTCGGACAACTGATTAGCGACTGTTCCGCGGCGCCCTCAAATTTTACTCCCGCGCACTCCTCCTCGGCCATACGCTCGATATAATCACGCACGCGACTTCGGCTGATGGTAAAGCGGTCTGGAAGCAGCGGAATAACGCGACGCACGAAGTAGTTGAGCACTTCGCGGCTAAGCTTCCCGGCAAGATGTTGGAGACGGCCCGCAGCGATGGCCGTTACGAAGCCGAAGGGTGGCACGTCAGGAAAAACGGCAGCCGGTTCTGGGCCTATACGCTCCTGCAGTCCGTCCACGATGAACGCGGCGCATTTATCGGTTTCGCCAAAATCACGCGGGACATAACCGAACGTGTGCAAGCACAGAATGCGATCCTGGAAAGTGAACGTCGATTTCGCATTCTGGTCGAGGGGGGTGATCGACTACGCGATTTTCATGCTCGATCCGAGCGGCGTGGTGGTCAATTGGAACGCCGGCGCAGAGCGACTCAAGGGTTACAGCGCAGAGGAAATTGTCGGTCAGCATTTCTCGAAATTCTACGCACCCGAGGATCGCGCCACTGGCACGCCGGGCCGTTTCCTTGAGATAGCGGCTCGCGAGGGACGGCTCGAAACGGAGGGCTGGCGCGTCCGTAAAGATGGAAGCCGCTTTTGGGCCTCCGTGGTGATCGACGCGATTCGGAGTGAACCGGCGTTCTGGAAGGCTTTGCCAAAGTCACTCGCGACATTACCGAACGGCGCGTGGCTATGGACGCGATAAAGGAAAGCGAGCGCCAGTTTCGCCTGTTGGTCGCCGGAGTTACCGATTACGCGGTGTTCATGCTTGACCCAAACGGCATTATAACGACCTGGAACGCCGGGGCGCAGCGCATTAAGGGCTATACTGAGGAAGAAATTGTCGGTCACCACTTTTCCAAATTTTATACGGTAGCCGACCGAGCCGCCGGCGTGCCGGCGCGCGCCCTCTATACCGCTTCACAGGAGGGGCGTTTCGAGATCGAAGGATGGCGGGTGCGCAAAGATGGCACGATGTTTTGGGCCAACGTCGTCATCGATCCAATTTGGGACGAACAAAGGCGCCTCATCGGCTTCGCCAAAATCACGCGCGACATTACTGAGCGCCGCGAAATGCAACTTGCTCTCCAAGAAGCGCAGAATCAGCGCGCGCAGGCGCAGAAGATGGACGCGCTTGGGCAGCTCACCGGCGGCGTCGCACACGATTTCAACAACCTTTTGATGGTCATCCGCGGCCATATTCGCGCTCTGCAAAAGGCCGTCGCGGATGACGCAAAACTGGCGCGTTCGGCCGAAGCGATTTCCTTGGCTGCACAACGGGGCGAGGCGCTGACGCGTCAGCTTCTCACTTTTGCGCGCCGCCAAATCGTCAATCCAACGGTGTTGGACGTGGGCGGCAACATCTACCCGATCGAGATCGAGCGTGCTGGTGGCCGACCCGGCGGTGGTCGAAGCGGTCGTCGTACGCTGTCCGAACGACGTCTGGGGAGAAGTGCCCGTCGCATTCGTCGTGTGCCAGACGGAGGATGTGACGTCCGAATACCTCTTACAGGTCTGTCGACGGCACCTGTCCTCGTACAAGTGCCCTCGTTATCCCTTGAGGCAAGTAACGCTTAGTTTAGGGTTGCCCTCAACCTAAAGGGGAGCGTGGAATGGCTAGTCAGGAAGCGGGTTCGCCATACGACCTACGGCAAGGGACATTCCCAAGAGTCGACGCCGAAGCGGGCCATGTAGTCGTAAGGCTCGAATTAGTGTCACTACGCGATCCGCTCGATATTCAGGACATTCAACTGATCTTGGACGGTAACTCCGCGGCATTGTTGGGATTTGAGATGATTGAGGCCGCGAAGAAGCTTCGGTAGCGCCATGGCGGGATAGGCCTTCAAAGAGTTTCAAGCTGAATACCCCGATGATGCCACCTACCTAAAGCAGATCATGGGCGTAACGAGCTCAGGCGCGAATAGTCACCGATTAAATGCCGAATAGCGCAGTCTCGGTGTAGGCGAGGTCGCCGAGCCGCGGCGGATCAACACCTTTGAAATATTTTGGCATCGCGCCCTTGTAGAACCTCCCGGTGAGCCCAGTGATTGGACCGTTGGCATCGACGAGAACGAACAATCGTCCGTGCCGCGCTAGATACCGCCCGATCGGCCCAGCGAAGTGGACAAAATCGCCAACATCGCGGCAATAGATCAGCTGTGCACACGGCACCCCCCTTACCGAACGAAAGCGAAACACAAACGGGTAAGCGCTGCCGGAGCTTAAGCAGCAAAAACTCATGCAGCCAAAGGCCGTGTGCTCCTGCAGAATCCGGTTATCGGTCGCGTCGAATAGACCTATGGGGACCTGCCGCGCCGGCAAAATTTTCGAGCGATTTTTCGTCGGCCGATTGAGGGCCGGCATCGCGACGAACACACCGCCGCTATAGGGCGAAAATCCCTGGATCTCAATGATGGCGCGGGTGTGCGGCGCCGGTGAGATGTTGACGTAGGTTACGCCCCTATGCCGCAACGCCTGGGAGACGAGTAAAGCGGCGTATGGGGCAAAACCCGGCGCGATGCACCAGCTGGAGAGGTTGCAGCGGACCGGCTCTGCCCGCCGCATCGCTGTGCAAATCAGCAACAGCGCCCCGACGATCAAATCGCCGTCGGCTAAAAGATAACCATATTGAGGTAATCCGGCCGGGGGTGCGCGCCGCGTCAACTCGGCAAAGAGAGTCAGCCAAAATTGCTGGCTGCACTCGGGGAAGCTCCGGATAAGCAACGAGGTAACAGCTGTAATATCGGCTTGATTGACCTGGCGGCAAACGATTTTCTGCACAGCAGAGCACCATTCGCGTTCCTACGAGCGGCTGGCTTGAGCGGCTTAGCGAACACGTATTTACGCGATTAGATAATTCGAATGAGGCAAATACGTTCAATACCTGCCTCCGGTTGGGGTGGAACCTTCTGATGGAACTTTTAGTTTGATTGAGTGGGCCACAGCCACCGAGGTTCCCGGAGCGCGTGTTTTAGATCATGTTTCGTTTTGGCGCCCAATCGCTGCGCGATCGCATCAACGATGCGGCATCGTTCCTGCAAGCTTACGACGTTACTGTCTCCGTGGCGGGGCTTCGCCACGCCACGGGCCTGCGCGGAAACCTCGCAGAGTTATCCGGCCGCTCCGTCCTGGTGGCGACCCGAAAGCAACTCACCGCCGCGCTCGCTCTCATCGAGCTTGCAGGTCTCGCCCGCCGGCTGATCATCTTGCCTGCCGATGTCAACGCTGATCATCTTGCAGCCATTATCGCCGCCGCGGAGATCGACACCGTCGTGCTTGACGGCGATGACCCTCCTGCAGTGCGCGATCTTCCTCTTCGCGTCGAATGCAGCCCGTCGTTGACCCCGCTTGCGCAAATCCCGCCGAGTGACGCCCACACCGAATGGGTGCTGCTGACATCTGGCACCACCGGCGCGCCCAAAATGGTCAACCACACTCTGCGCGGCTTAACCGCCGCAATCGGAGAAGCCAGTCCAGCCGACGGAGCGGCGGTTTGGGCCACGTTCTACGATATCCGCCGGTATGGCGGACTGCAGATTTTCCTCCGCGCCATGTTAAATGGCGCTTCGCTGGTGCTCGCAGACGCCGACGAACCGGTCGCCGATCACCTGTTTCGGTTGGGGCGGTGTGGCGTGACCCATCTATCCGGAACTCCATCGCATTGGCGCCGCGCCTTGATGAATCCAGCACTTAAAGAAATTGCTCCCCGCTATGTGCGCCTATCCGGTGAGATCGCCGATCAAGCGATCCTTGACGCGCTCCGCTTGGCCTTTCCGTCCGCCCGCATCGGTCATGCTTATGCCTCAACCGAGGCCGGCGTCGCCTTCGACGTCAACGATGGCCTTGCCGGTTTTCCGGCCTCCTATGTTGGCGAGGTACGCAATGGCGTCGAGATGAAAGTGGTCGACGACTCGCTGACCATCCGCTCGGAACGAACCGCCTCCTGCTATCTCGGACGCGAAAATGCGCTCGCCGACGGCGAAGGTTTCGTTGACACCGGCGATATTCTTGAGCGGCGCGGCGATCGCTATTATTTCGTTGGTCGCAAAGGCGGCATTATCAACGTGGGCGGCCTCAAAGTTCATCCCGAAGAGATCGAAGCAGTCATCAACCAGCACCCCTTGGTGCATATGTCGTTGGTGCAGCCACGGCATAGTCCGATCACCGGCGCGATCGTGAGCGCCGACGTTGTGCTCAGTGGGCAAGGCGATGGTCGGCACAGCGAAACGAAAGACGAAATCCTAAAGAATGAAATTCTAAGCCTCTGTCGGACAGGATTGGCACGGCACAAAGTGCCGGCTTCGATCCAATTCGTGTCAAATCTCGCAGTCGCCGCAACCGGCAAGCTCAAGCGCCGGCATGGCTGAGCCACCAGCCAACCGCCAGCCGATACGCAACGTGCTGGTGACCGGCGGCAGCCGCGGCCTCGGTCTTGGCATCGCAAACAAGCTCGCTGCGTCCGGCTACCGGGTGATTGCGCTGGCGCGCAAGCCAACTAACGAGTTGACTGCCGCCATTGCCAAGGTTGAGCGCCAAGGGCCAGGTGTTCTTTGTTTTGTCGGCTTTGACCTCGGCGATATCGGGGAAATACCGAAGCTCATTCGCGGCCTGCGAGCGAAGTTCGGCCCGTTGTTTGGGCTCGTCAACAATGCCGCAGTCGGCCATGCCGGTGTGCTGGCAACTATGCACAATGCTGACATCGAGCACCTTGTGCGTATCAACACGCTGGCGCCGATTATCCTGACCAAACATGTGGTGCGGGCAATGATGGCGGAGGGAAGCGGACGCGTTGTCAATATAGCCTCGATCATTGGATTTACTGGTTATACCGGTCTATCGGCATATGCGGCGACCAAGGCCTCCATGTTGGGCTTTAGCCGTTCTCTCGCTCGCGAAGTCGGCCGGCTCGGCATTACCGTCAATGCCGTAGCGCCGGGCTTCCTGAATACGGACATGACGCACGGGCTCGCCGATGATCAGCGCCAACGCATCATCGGACGGAGCGCCCTTCGCCGGCTTGCCGATGTCGAGGACGTTGCCGGCGCTGTCGACTATCTGCTGAGCGATGCCGCTCGCAACATCACTGGCACGGTGTTGACGATCGATGCTGGCGCGACCGCATAAGCCTCGTTCGCGTAACAGTATCTTTTACCAGGAGGCAAAACCGCCGCTAGAGGTAAGGCGAAATAGCCACCGCGCCATCACCGCGCGCCTTACCGTGACCGACTTGCGTTGGCAGGGAAAGCGCGACCCGCAATGAACGACCATATGAATTGCATGCACAATCAGCCGCAAGACGCCGATCACACTTTCACCTATCTGCGCGCCTTTGCCTGGCTGTCGCTCGCAGCCATTATTGCCCTCACCATTGTCCCGCCAAGGTGGCGGCCGATCACACCCCTGCCACACGCGCTGGAGCACGGAATCGCCTTTGTGATCACTGCAGCCGCGTTCGGTGCCTGCTATGCTGGGTATCAATGGCGATTGTTCATGGTGGCACCGGCCTTCTGCGCGGTTATCGAGTTATCCCAGTTCTTTGTGCCAGGACGGCACGCCCGCTTGAGCGATTTCTGCATCGACGCTGCGGCCTCACTCATCGGCCTGTTGCTGGGCTCCGCGGTGCGCCGCAAAGATACGCCGTTGGCAGCTGTGTCGACCGCTATTGTTGTCGGCGTGACGGTCGTTTTGGCCAACAGCATCCCCTTCTCGGCGCTCGGACAAATTGAACGCTTGCCAGTGGCGCCGAATACGCCCGGCCAAGCCGAAGCCATTACCGAAGCAATCCGGCAAAACACCCGACAAATAAATCCACCGCATCCGGCTGGCGTTCCACCATACTATCGCTGGTATGGCGGCAAGTCCGGTCGCGGGACTGCCGCATCCGCACCAAAAGGCTTTTCCGCGATCAGTGGCTGGGGTGTGATTTATCCAGAAGCGGGATTTTCCGATTCCAGTGCGGGCGGTGAAGTGATGGTCGCGGACTTTCTAACCTATCTGCACTTGACCGATGGCGGCTGGCTGAGCGTGCAAAGTCAGGTCAAAGATGCTGTGCATGGAGGGACGTTCGCGGCCGATTTCTCCAACAACGCCAACGTTACGCTCTCAATGTCGACATTGCCCGATGGCAGCACCAAGATTGCAACACCGGGGACGGGGTTTACCGATCATTTCTGGCCGGCCACCCGGGGAAGCTTCAGCCCTGGGACAATTGACGGCGTGCTCGTCACCGCGAAGCTTAAGACTGCCGGCGCGCATCTTATCGCCGCGCTCGGTGCCGATTGGTGGAGAAATTCATCAGCGGGATTCAAGCCAGGATTCGCCAACAATCCAGGCGTCGGGCAAAGCAATTTTGTCGAGCTTACGCCACAATGGCAGACGCTCTATTTCTATTCGCTCACGGCGCAGCAATTGCAATCCGACCCGCCTCCTTTGGCGGCACCGACTGCGCGACCGTAACGATCGAAGGTCAAGCTTGCTCGGCCGAGATCGCGAAAACTCGGGCTACCTCTTAATCGCAAAACCGTCGACCTCGAGCATCCGGAATCGCCGTCATATTTGGCACCGCTTGGTCGTTAGGTTGGTAGCGGCCAACTGAGGCTGCGGGGATCACTTCAAACCGTCATTCCGCAGGTAACATCAATGAGACCGGAAACTTCAATGAGACCGGAAACTTTAGCCATTCATCACGGCTACGACGAGGAGCCCAGCACTAAGGCGGTTGCCGTACCGATTTACCAGACTGTTTCATACGCGTTTGACAGCGCCGATCACGCCGCCGGTTTATTCAATCTCGAGGCCAACGGCTATCGTTACACACGGATCTCAAATCCCACGACGATGGTTCTCGAACGCCGTATAGCGGCGCTTGAGGGCGGACTGCAGGCGTTGGCGACAAGCTCAGGCCAGGCAGCGCTCGCTTGCGCCATAACCAACCTGATCGACATCGGCTGCAACATCGTTTCGGTGCCGCAACTTTACGGTACGACCCATACCCTGTTCGCCCATACACTGCGTCGCCAGGGCGTAACGGTGCGATTTGCCGAAACCGATCATCCCGACGCGCTTGGCGCGTTGGTCGACGCAGACACGCGTGCGGTTTTCTGCGAAAGCGTCGGCAACCCGGCCGGAAACGTTTGCGACATCCAGGGATTGGCCACCATGGCCCACCGGCATGGAGTGCCGCTGGTCATCGACAATACGGTTGCCACACCCATTCTGTGTCGGCCGATCGATTGGGGTGCAGACATCGTCGTCCATTCGCTCACCAAATTCATCGGCGGCCATGGCACTACCATGGGCGGTATTGTCATCGACAGTGGCAAATTTCCGTGGCGTAAGCATCGCAGGCGATTCCCCTTCTTCAGCGAGCCCGACGAGTCCTATCACGGTCTGGTCTATACCGACCATTTCGGCGAGGCCGCCTATATCGGCCGCTGTCGCAGTGTTGGCCTGCGCACCGGCGGCGCGGTTCTTTCTCCCCACAGCGCCTTGATGCTGCTACTCGGCGTCGAAACGCTCGCGCTTCGCGTTGAACGGCACGTCATCAATGCGCGGAAAGCCGCCGAGTTCTTAAAAGCCCATCCCGGGGTAGAATGGGTCAACTACGCGGGCTTTGCCGACAATCCCTATTACGCTTTGTCGCAAAAATATCTTGGCGGTCGCGCGGCCTCTTTGCTCACCTTGGGCGTCGCCAGCGGATATGAGGCCGGCAAACGGTTTTACGATGCGCTGCGGTTATTCAAGCGGCTCGTCAATATCGGCGATACCAAATCGCTCGCCTGTCACCCCGCCTCCACCACCCACCGGCAAATGTCTCCGGAAGAGAGCAAACGGGCCGGCGTCCGACCGGAAATGATCAGGCTCAGCATCGGCATCGAACACATCGACGATATCATCGAAGATCTCGATCAAGCGCTCACCGCCAGCCAGGGGGTCGGACCTCGGCCGGCGCGTCAGGCTGGCGGCGCCATACTGCAAGCGTCCGCCCGTCGCAGAAGCGTGTGAGGCGGTGACACCCTAACCATGGCGATACGGATCCAGGGCGCAACCACCACGCTACAGAAAAGTTGGAGTATGTCGCAAAGTCCGCCGTTTGCTGCGGACCACCCCCATCACCTCGACCTCGCTATCATCAACAACATGCGCGATGCGGCGAAAGGCGCCACCGAGCGACAATATTTACGCCTGCTCGCCGCCGCGTCCGACGGCTTTGTGGTGCGGATCACGTTTTATTCGCTGACCGACACAGCGAGCCATCACGAACAAGCGACCGGCGACATTCAATATCGGTCCATCGCGACACTTTGGGAACAGCATCTCGACGCCGTGATCGTGACCGGCACCGAACCGAAAGCCGCCGACCTCAAGAAAGAGCCGTATTGGTCAAGCCTGACCCATACTGTCGATTGGTGCCATGACAATGTATCCTCGGTGATCTTCTCGTGCCTGGCGGCGCACGCGGCCGTGCTGCATCGCGACGGGATCAAGCGGCAGCCGTTGCCGCAAAAATGCTTTGGTATTTTCCCGTGCGGGCTCGTCACTTGGCATCCGTTGCTCGCGGGAATGGCGCTTCCTCTCTTAGTGCAGCATTCGCGCTGGAACGCATTGGCTCCCGCGCAGCTGCAAAGCGCCGGATATTCAGTGCTGACGGCTTCCACGGCTGCGGGCGCCGACATTTTCGTCAAAAACGACAAATGCTTGTCGCTCTTTTTTCAAGGGCATCCGGAATACGCGCAGGATACCCTAATGCGCGAATACCGCCGCGACGTTGCCCGTTACCTCAAAAACGAAAGTAACCGCTACCCCGCTCTGCCAGAGGGCTGCATCGGCGACAGCGATGCGGCGGCGTTGCTGGCATTCCGAGACCGTGCTCTTGCTGAGCCGCATCTTGTTGGCAGTCTTCCGCTCCCCAGCGCGCCGGCGCATCAATTTCACAGTCACGCGCGTCGTCTCTATCGCAATTGGCTAACCACGCTGGCGGCCTTAAAAGCCCGCCGTCTTCGAAGCAAGGCACAGCACAATCGCAATAACTTCACGCCTCACCGGGTCGCGCGGCGCGTAGATGGTGCAAGAAGCAGACGCTCGATCTAGCTCGTCGTGTTCTCAAAACAAGCGCTGCTAAAATTTTCAAATAGGCGGAAGCGCTTCACGCAAAAACGCCAAGCCGGCGCCGCTTCCTCGCGACACCGGCTCAACGCACCACCGGAGCATCATTGCAAGTCTTCGGCCGTCGGTTGCAAGTCTTCAGCCGTCGGCCCACCTCATCCGCACGCGTCCGTAAGCTTTGGCGCTGCCGCCACCAACATATCGCGGAAGGCGCTCCACAGCGGGGCGATACTATCGTCGGGAGTAAGGTGGCGGCAGATGACACCGTGGCCATGCTCTGGGTCGCTGTCGAATTCAATGTGTTTGATAAGGAAATGCCGGAACGCCCGCAGCAGCGGGTCATCCCAATCCCTTGCCTGCAGGATCGATCGAAAGACTTTTTCCAAGCCGCCGTCTTCGTAGCTGGCCAGACTGATTGCCCGGGTAAGCGAATCTGTGCCGCGGCTCTTTGCCAGGTAAGTCGAGCCAAGCGCCGCCAGACGCTGCTTGGTGCTGTCCTGGACAGGCGTAAGCCGCAACGTTCGTCGCATGAACTCGTCGTGATTCATGCGCTCACCTTCATCGGCCACCCCCGGCCAGGGCGAGAGATTAGCGGTATTTCGCTCGCCGGCATCCAGTTCTTGCAGCAGCTTGTCGCTTGGATACAAACGGCATGCAATCTCAAGTGTCTCACGGAATTGCACCGAGAAATAATAATAGACTGCCGCGACGGCCGCGAGGTTCTCCCGATCGAGCGCGCGCCAATTCAAGTCGCAGATTTCATCAACGATCCGTTTAAAAGCGAAACCCGATTCAGACTCAGCCAGGGCTTCATTGCGTAAATATTGCAAGGGCGGTGCAAGACCGGGGGACGGTAGTGGAGCGGTTGCAAGACCCGGCGACGGTGTGGAAGGCGGTGCAAGGCTCGCGGAGTGTTCAAGACCTAGCGAATTGGTGACCTGCTGGGTGTTGGTGACCTGCTGGGGGACGGTATCTTGATTGGGCATTGTCTTTCCCTTTGTAAAGAAGCCACGCTCACCTATGGCCGCGGCTTCCCGGCGTTAACGCGCCATCTTGTTTAAGGGCGTGGCGAAACAACAGAAAGCATCGTGGGTACCGGCCGGTCCAAGTGTATTACCTACTTTGGCGCGTCGGCGCAGGATCGGCGTTTCGTATCGAGACGCGGGTGGCTTCGCTTTCGCTGAATGCTTTTTCATACAAGCGCACGAAATCAGCGAGGGTAACCGGGAAATCGCCACCCTCCGCGCTGCCAAACGGATCGACCCCCAATCGGTCTTCAAGCCGAGCAACCAATACCGCAAGACACAAGGAATCGAGCCCGGTGTGCGCCAGGGCGATATTGTCGTCGGTCAATGGCGGCAGCGCCTTGCCGTTTTGCGCCGCAACCTCTCCCATTTCCGAAAGGACGGTGGTTCGTACCGAGATTTGCATGTTGACCTCACTGAAGTTCCACTGGTTTCGCATTGTGCCCGCCCTCAATTGTTGCTGGCCGTCCCGCCCATTTATGACGCAACGCTGTAAACTGTTCGCGGATCGCGCTCGTTGCCGTGATGTCGATCCCCTCGGCCGCATAAATGTGGATTGCGATTGCGGCCTTGCGGCCCAGGTTGGCAAGAATTGCAATCGCGGCAGTTCCCCAGACGCCGAATATCGTGGTCGCGACGATCATCGCGATAATGCCGGTGAAGGCCGTGACAGCCATGATCCTGCTAGCTGCGGCCTGGTGCCCAGTCATTTCCAGCGCCGGCGTCCCCAGCCCCAAATACGCGCTGCCGATGGCGCCACTTGCCAGCAGCATGAGCAAGCCATGGGCTTGGACAAAGCTCGGCCCAAATGCCCGCAGGACCAGGTCACCGGCGAAACCAAGCGCTGTCAAACCGACTGAGACCGCCACGCATGACACCAACGCCGCGTTCGAAACCATTCGGCTGATCTGCGCTCGATGGCCGGCTTGGTGGAGCCACGCGATACAAGGCGCCGCCGGCACCGAAAACGAGGAAATGAAAAATTCCAGCAAGAGCGCAATGCGATTAGCGGCATAGTAGTAAGCAGCCGCCTTCGGCCCGATGACGATCGAAACCACGACAATATCAACGCTTGGAAGCGCGATATTGACAACGCTGGTGACCCAATAAGGAACCGACGCGCCAAAGTTCACCGCCGTTTTCCTGCCGAACACAGCCGACAGTGAAAATAATGGCCGCCAGTCGATGATTTGACGGACCCGCATTTGTTGTGTCGCAACCAGCAACCAGAGGACGAGAACGGCGATGCCGAGCACCGCGCCGGCGCTTAGCGGCTTTTGGCTAACGAGGAACAGGGCGAGACCGGCGATCGCGACCGCGAGCCGCCAAAGAACCTCTTTCGGTCCGATTGCGAGATAGACCGAGCCCAACGCACAGCCGATTGCATTCTGCAGCTCGATCACGGCCAATGGCACAATCAACAGCAAACTGACGGCATATTCGGGGCGGTTGAAAATCGATATCCGTCCGCGGCCGGCGACAAACAAGCACCCGGCGAGTACGGTCATCGCCAAGCTACCGCAGAGCGTGAGCAGCAAACGGCGTGAAGCAATTTCGGTGATCGTCTGATAATTCTGCTGCGCGCGCAGCTTTGGAATGTCCCGAAGCAGCTGCGTCTGCTGGCCAAGTAACCCAATTATCCCGGCGATGAAGCAGAATGGCAGTAATGAAACCAGGACGCCGTATTCATCAATGGACATGATCCTGGCGAACAAGACGCTGAAGGCGAAGGTAACGATGGCGCCGGCACACCGATAGAACAGAGCCAGCACCGACTGCCCAAAGATCGATCTGAGGATCGCGTTACGTCCGTACCGCTCCAACATCGCTCCGGGTTCGCCGTCAAAACGCATCGGTCACCTTCGCGATGATGGGCCGTTTCGGATAATCACTTTTTGGATAGCCGAGCCGGCCGTCGGCGCTACGGACGAACACAGCGTTTGCACTGCGATGACACCAATGCATCGATTTTTCGATTGCATAGGAAAGCTTGGTTCTCGCAAGATTGGCCGGTTGGCCAAATTTTCCGCCCAGCCTGCTCGTGAAGTAGTCCGCCGAATAATATTGCTTGAGGTTGCGATCGTACCGCGTCAGACGGTTGAAATTGACTTTGTTGAAAACGGCGCCGAACAGCTTTTCATTAAGTCCCTTGGCGCTGCGCAAGGCATGCTCGACCACATCAATTTTCGTTTTTCCCCATTCGACCACCAAGAGGTAGCGGTCGACCGATTCAGCGACTGCCCACGCATCGATGACCGGAGCGAGCGGCGGCAAGTCGAGGAAAATCACGTCGTATTGCTGCCGCAAATTGGCGAGCGTAACCCGCATGCTTGGGCCATCGACCATCGCGTGGTCGTCGGAGCGGCCGAGCTCGGACCCGGCGGGAAGGAATTTGATGGTTGCGGTCTTGCCGTTACGTATTGCGTCCTCCGGCGAAACGGTGCCTCGCACCACCTCCGAAAGACCGCAGGACGCCTCGGGAGAGATCGCGTGCGACAGAGATGGATTGCGCAGATCGCAATCTATCAGCAAGACCCGCCCGCCGCGACGCGCCGCATGGGAGGCAAGCGCCGCGGCAAGGGTTGATTTGCCCTCGCCGGCCAACGCCGAAGTCACGCCGATGATGATGGCGCCGGTTCCCGGTCGGTTCAGGCCTGCGACAACCTCGATCGAACGCAGAGCCTCGACCAATTGCGTCTCACGCAGCGATTTGGCTGGTCCGTTGGCTTGACCGAGCAAGCGTCGCATGGCGGCTTTTCCGTGCAGCTTCGGCACCATCGCCACGCAATCCAAGCCGAGCGCGGCCTCGAATTGCGCCGGGGTGCGGAACGTCCGGTCGCGCATATCGCGCAGTAGGCCGATACCGAACCCGACAAAAAGGCCGATAAAGCTCACCACTGCGAAAGCCGTTGGACCGTCCGGACTGTTGCTCTCGAGTGGAACGGCGGCGGCAGCCGCAACGCTCGCTGGCGCAACCGGGAAGTCCTGGCGACTGACTGATTCTGCGTTGTGCTGGACAATACCGTCGTAGGCCTTGCGTAGCGTGGCAATCCGGGTCGCAAGGTCGCGCAGACGGACCTGACTGCCGATGTCGTTCGTACCCCTGAAACCGACCAGTTCCTTTTGCGCCGCTTCCAGCTGGGAGCGCAGCTCCTGTAAGCGCCCCTGCGACCAAGTGTTCGCCTGTTGCGTGGCCTCAGACTTGGCATGCAATTCAAGGTCACTGAGCCCAGTGGCGACAGCGTTGGCAATAAGCGCCGCGCGCTTCGGATCGGACGAGCGGAAGCTCACGTCGATGATATGGCTGGAAGCGACCGGCTTGATCTTTAGATGGCGTTGAAAGATGTTGAGCGTCCGCCGCAATGCTTGATCAGCTGGATCTACCTGCGGACTGAAGTGCCGCTCAATGGTCGTTGCGATCCAACGCAATTGAGCGGGCACACGGTCGGAAGCAACAAGAGAAGCAACAAGACGAGACGGCAAACCGGGCTGAGAAAACTCCGGATATTGGGTGAGCTTGAGCTCGCCAACAACTTTTTTCGCCAGGCTATCCGAGGTGAGCAGGTTAACCTCGGTCGGCACCTCATCGGTGTCGATCACCGACAGTGATTGTTGCTGCGACAGCACCGCTGCCTGGTGCGGATCGGCCACCACCTTAGCGGTGCCGGTGAAATCTGGCGTAGCCAAACTCAGGTAAGCCGCCCAAGCGGCGTAAGCCAAGAAGGTTGTAGCGATAACAAGCACAACGTGCCGGCGCAAAAACTCAAGAACCGATTCCAGCATCTCCGGACCGGTAACAACATTGGCTACAGCCGCGTTGCTCGCAGCGCTACCGACTTGACCCAGCTGACGCATCGTTACCTCCAAATAGAGCGCCGTTCCTCTCCAAGCAACCGCACATTCGATAGCCTTGATCCGCCACGTCTGGCGCTAATAGGCATTGAGACGCGCGTGCTTGGAGAAGACGGTCATTAACATGATCTTCAGGTCGAAGAGCAGCGACCATCGATCAACATATTGCAGATCAAACTCGACGCGCCGTTGCATCTTTTGCGTAGTGTCGGTTTCACCGCGACAGCCGTTGACTTGAGCCCACCCCGTGATCCCCGGCTTAATGTTATGACGGCGCCAAAACATGGGTATCCGTTGGCAGAACATCGCGTTGTGGGCGACGGCGTGCGGCCGCGGGCCGACAATGGACATGTTGCCGATCAGCACATTGTAAAGCTGCGGTAGTTCGTCGATGCTGGTCTGCCGCAGCAGTCGGCCGACGCGGGTGACGCGACAATCATTCTTGGTGACTTGGCGGAAATCGTTACCGTCTTCCATGACCGTCATGGTCCGAAATTTGTAAATTCTAATCTCCGAATTGTTGTATCCATGCCGCCGCTGTGAGAACAGAGCGGGTCCGCGCGACTCCAGTTTGATCACGAGCGCCACAAGCACGAACAGCGGAAAAAGTAGCACCAGGCTCGATGCGGAGACCAAAATGTCCAGGGCCCGCTTGATGCAGCAATCCAAAACACTAAGTGGCTTGGCGAAGAAACGCAGTGCAAATCCGTCGCCGCAGCGGACGACGGATACTGCCGACGTCAGACCTCCTGATCCGACCAAGACCAACTGAACGTTGATCGGAAGTTCAGCGAGTTGCCGCGCACTGTCGGCGACCGTGGTAAAGTTTGGCACGTCCGTCAACAGCAAGATATCTTCTGCCGCCAATCCCCGGCAATTCTCGGCCAGCGTGCGGAACACCGCGTTGAGGTCGTCGGGATTCGCAAGGACGGTCGGGGTAATGGCAAACAAACGAACCGTGCGGACGCCGGCATCGCGCAAACGCGACGCCATTGCCAGGCACTGACCAACGTCGCCCACCAGGATGACGCGGCGCGCCTCGATCAACCCCGCCCTAAGCATCGACCGCATGCGCGGATAAAGAAACGAGCGGGCGCCCACAATCGTGGCCGCCATGCAGCCGAGTTGCAGGCAGATGACAGCACGCGGAACGTCCTGTTGCAGCCGCAGGAGATAACCGATCGACAGAAAGGCGGACGCAGCGCCAAGGACTGCCATTAAGCCGTTCCAGGCGAACCATTCCCGCGATCGGCTGGGAAAGTCGGCCGCATGGACCGCGACACTCACGGCCGCCACCTCGACCGGCGCTATTGCGATGACCATCGGCAAATACATCCGAGCCAATGGCCAGACATCGGCTGTGAATTGGAAATAGGCGATAGCCGCGCCATAACCGACCACGATCAATAACAGGAATTCAGCCGTTGCCAGCACCGCGAACGGCTTGATCGAGGCCTGCCCAGCCAAGACGGCCGCAGCCCTAGCGCGGGTGGCGACAAAACTCGCTGTAAAGTCTGGTAAGGCTACTGACATGGCGATCACACTCGCAGCGTGAACTCACGAGGGCAGAGGGCGATCCGTCAGCGTTGCGCTCAATGAGCTAATGCGCAGGCGCAAAATAGGTAGCCCGTCCGCTACGCTGCCAAGTTCCGGAAAAATGCTTGTCGAAAATTATCCACCGACAAAATTCTTTTAAGGCGAATTTATGGGCGCAACCATTATGGCGCCGTGGTGACGCCCTCTTTTTGCTGCAGTACTCCGACGAGATTGCGGGTGACGGGTGGATCCGCACGGCGGAGTAAGGGGACACATCAGCGACACGGCTACCGGCGCATCGCGATCGCGTTTGATCGCACGGAGCGGATTCGCCGCTCCAGCACCCGTCTTTGGGACAACCTGGCTTTCTTCACCGACATAAGTAAGGGAGATCTCGATGGCAGTTCTCGATGCGGCGATCACGCAGAACACGCGTGCGGACAATCAATATTTTCCCGATGGAGTGCCGACGAGTTACAGTTGGTATGGCGGCAGCGATACGACGTTCGGCAACACCCCGCCGTCGACGTTTAGTGCTGTTACCGGCTGGGGCCTCGTTTATCCGGAGGCGGGGGTCGCGACGAGCGTCAACGCGAACGCTCAGGTTCAGATCGGGGATTTCACAACATTCGTCCTGTTAAAGTCTGGCCAATGGGTAGAAGTGCAAGGCCAATCGACCGATCAGATCGCCGGCGCGCATTATGTGGCCGATTTTTCCGGAAATTCGTCAGTGCCCTGGCAAGAAACCACAAACTCAGATGGTTCGGCGACGGTCGACTCACCGCAAAGCGGATACAACGATCACTTTTACCCTTCAACGCGCGGCACGTTCGCCCCGGGTTCAGTGGTTGGCGTGTTCGTCGAGGCCAACATGCGCACCACCAGTGCAAGTGCCGAGTTGGTGGCAAGCCTCGGCGCCGATTGGTGGGCGAGCCCGACCGCGCAATATGTCAATGGCTTTGCCAATAACCCAGGCGTCGGGTCGAGCAATTGGGTAAAGCTGACGACGCAATGGCAGACATTATATTTTTCCTCAATTAGCCCGCAGCAATTGGCGGCCGACCCGCCGCCGCTGATCGGCGCTTCAACCACGCCACCAACGACGTCGTCGTTGTTGCCCGCGGTCACGTCAGTGCTGGAATCGTCCTCGACCGGCATCCTTGCCGCTGGCCAGACCGGCACGCTGACCCTGAACCTCAACGAGCCGGTGACGGTGAAGAACGGCACACCGACGCTGACACTCAATGACGGTGGTACCGCCACCTATGCTGGCGGCTCCGGCACGGATGCATTGACCTTCAACTATAAAGTAGCGTCCGGGCAGACGACCTCGTCGCTCACCGCCACCGGCGTAAACCTCAACGGTGCGGCCGTTACCGACGCGTCCGGAAACACCACCAATCTGCCATTGACGGGATTGGCACAGACCGGGCCGCAAATCACAGGCGCGTCGACCGCGACGACCACGCCACCACCGTCCTCCAACCAGAGCCCGCCCCATCTGCACGATGCTTGGTGCGCGCTGTGGCAGCAATATATGGCGGCCGGACTCGGCGGCGAAGGCGAGTCAGGTCAGATCGCGACGGGTCGGGGGCAAAATCAACCGAAGCATGAAGCGCTCCTTGCCAACCCGCATCACTGATGGACGGGACACATTCCGAGCAGCGGTCGCGGTCGGAACAGCGTGAAAGGAACCGGAGTCAAATCGACTCCGGTTTCAATTGCCTCGCCGTTTTGCTGCGCGTCCGTGGCGTTGCCGCCGACATCGGCCAGATCCGCGCGCGCTGTGGACGATCTGCGGTCGATCTGCGGCAGATTCGCGCCTGCGCCAAGAGTTTCCGTCTTGCTACGCAGATCAGGCGGACGACCTGGCGCGGTCTGGCGGATGCAGATTTGCCCGCCATCGGCTGCTTGCGCGACGGCACCTTCCTGATATTGGCTCGCCATGATGGCTGCGTCGTAAGTGTTCTTCATGCCAACGGATACGAAGAGAAACTTCCGCCGGATAAACTGAAGGAAATTTGGGCCGGCCGCATCGTCTTATTGACGCAGCCGGAGCGTGTCATCGACCAGGTCGGCAAGCTTTGCGTACTGGCGCGCCGCGTCAATCTGCTCGTCAAACGTCATCTCGGTGCGTTCGTCAGCGGCCTCGCCGGTCGGCTCGTTCATCGCGTCACGCGATTCGAAGGCGAGCCTTTGGCGCAAACCGACGCTTCAGGACAAACCCTCGGTGGCGATTCGGGTCTGCTGGCGCTGCTGGCGCTATTACGTTTGCACAACGTGAATACCTCACCGCAGCAGATCATTCATTATTGCGGGACCCGGCGCATTGGTGTGGTGGAGATGCTGCGCTGCGCTAAAGAATTCGGTCTCAAGGCGGCAGCGCGCAGGACAGTATGGGAGCGGCTCGCCAAAACTCCTCTGCCCGGTATTGCGTCCCTTAACAATGGCGGCTTCATGCTGCTTGGTCAGGTGGCGGGGGATAAGATCCTGGTGCAGCGCCCGCCATCGCCGCGCCCTGCCGCAATGACGCGCGAAGATTTTGAGGCCCTTTGGGACGGCCACCTGGTCTTAATGACGCGGCGCGCCTCATTAGGCGAGCTTGCCGGCCGCTTCGACGTCGCCTGGTTTTTCAGCGCCGTAAATAAATATCGCGGGCTGTTCGGCGAGGTCCTGGCAGCTTCGGTTTTCCTGCAGCTCTTTGCACTGATTTCGCCGCTGTTCTTTCAGCTCGTCATCGACAAGGTGCTGGTGCATCAGAGCATGACCACACTCGATGTCTTGGTCGTTGGTCTTATCGGTGTATCGAGCTTCGAAGCCTGCCTCGGCGGACTACGCACTTATGTGTTTTCTCACACCACAAATCGCATCGACGTCGAATTGGGCGCGCGGCTTTACCGCCATCTGCTGGCACTTCCCATCGCCTACTTTAACGCACGGCGGGTCGGCGATTCAGTAGCGCGCGTGCGCGAACTTGAGAATATAAGGCAATTTCTCACTGGCTCAGCATTAACGCTTATTGTCGATCTTGCTTTCACCGTCATCTTCATCGCGGTGATGTTCTACTATTCAACGCTGCTGACACTTGCCGCGCTCGCCGGGATTCCGCTTTACGTTGCAATTTCGCTTGGCTTGACGCCGCTGTTCCAACGCCGGATCGACGAAAAATTCCGCCGTGGCGCCGAGAACCAGGCATTTTTGGTCGAAAGCATCACCGGTATCGAAACGCTCAAATCAATGGCGGTCGAACCGCAAATGCAGCGGCGCTGGGAGGAACAACTCGCCGCCTACGTGACGGCAAGCTTCCGCGTGACCAGCATTGGCAACGTCGCCAGCCAGGCGGTGCAATGGATCAACAAACTGGTCACCGCAGGCATCCTCTATTTTGGCGCGATGCTCGTCATTAAAGGCCGCTTAACCGTCGGCGAACTCGTCGCTTTCAATATGCTGGCCTCGCGGGTCAGTTCGCCGGTACTGCGGCTTGCGCAAATCTGGCAGGATTTTCATCAAGCGCGCCTCTCTATCGAGAGGCTCGGCGACATTTTGAATACGATGCCGGAGCCGCAATTCGCTTCCGCGCGCGCGGTTTTACCCCCAATCCGTGGCCGCGTCCGCTTTGAGCAGGTGACCTTCCGCTACCGTGTCGATGAAGCGGACGTGCTGCAAAACATCAATTTCACAATCGAGCCTGGCGAGATGATAGGGATCGTCGGATCCTCCGGATCAGGTAAAAGCACCATCGCCAAACTTATTCAGCGACTCTACGTACCGGAAAGCGGCCGCATTCGCATTGACGACGCCGATCTGAGCATGGTCGACCTTGTCTGGCTACGACGGCAGATCGGCGCCGTCCCGCAAGACAGCGTTCTTTTCAACCGCACGATCCGCGAGAACATCGCGCTCAGCGATGGGACCTTGCCGCTCAAGCAAATCATCGACGCAGCGCAGCTTGCCGGCGCGCATGATTTTATCATGGAGTTGCCTGAAGGCTACGAGACACCAATTGGAGAGCGAGGAAGCCGCCTGTCGGGAGGGCAGCGGCAGCGGATCGCGATCGCGCGGGCGTTGGTCACCAATCCACGCATCCTGATTTTTGATGAAGCAACCAGCGCGCTCGATTACGAAAGCGAGCGGGCGATACAGCAGCGCATGAATGAGATAGCCACCGGCCGAACGGTGATCGTGATAGCGCATCGGCTGTCGACGGTTCGCGCGGCAGATCGCATTATCACCCTGGACAAGGGACGCATGATCGAGGATGGCTCCCACGACGAGTTGCTTGAGCGCAATGGCCGCTACGCAAAGCTCCACTATCTGCAAGCGGAACCGCATGGAGCGCGCTAGGGCACTCGTTCCATATCCGGCAAAGCCGCGCCGCGACTACGAGTTGGCGTTTCTGCCGGCGGTCCTGGAGGTTACGGAAACGCCGCCCTCGCCCGTCGGCCGCGCCATCGGCGCTGTGATTGTCGCGACTTTCAGTCTCTGCCTGCTGTGGGCGTGCCTCGGGCACGTAGATATTGTTGCGACCGCTGCGGGTAAAATTGTCCCCGATGATCGCACCAAACTTATTCAGCCGCTCGAATCCGGAACGGTGCGGGCCATCCACATTCGCGACGGGCAGCGTGTCGAAGCTGGCCAAGTGCTGATTGAACTTGATCCGACCGTGTCGCAGGCCGACGTGGGGCGGATCGATAACGACCTCGTCAATGCACGCCTCGACATCGCCCGCTACCGCGCGGCCATCGCCGACCCGCAACACGCACTGGACCGGTTTACTCCGCCCGCGCAGGCGCCCCACGATCTCGTGGAAACGCAGCGGCAGTTTCTGGCGACACAGACCTGGGAAGAGGCAGCCAAAATAGCCGAATTCGACGGTCAGCTCGCGCAAAAACAGGCTGAACGGGATGAAATTTCCGAATCAATCGAGAAATTGAACGCAACCGTGCCGCTATTGGCGGAGCGCGTTGATGTTCACAAAACGCTCTACGACCAGAAGCTATTTTCAAAGGTCGCGTACTTGACCGAACTGCAGGAATTGGTCGGCCAGCAGCACGATTTGAATATCTACAAGATTCGCTATCGGCAGGCCGATGCCGCGTTTTCCGCGCTTAAAGATGCCAAAGCAAAAGGCGAGGCCGAATATCGGCGAACCTTGTTTGATCAGCTAACGCAAGCCGAACAAAAAGAGGCGCAGCTGCTGCAAGAACTAGTCAAGGCCAAGAAAAGAACCAGTCTGACGATGCTTACAGCGCCGGTCGACGGGGTTGTCCAGCAGC
The DNA here is from genome assembly GCA_035532335.1 of Xanthobacteraceae bacterium. Taxonomy (GTDB): domain Bacteria; phylum Pseudomonadota; class Alphaproteobacteria; order Rhizobiales; family Xanthobacteraceae; genus BOG-931. Next base: position 81,790 of record DATKRE010000151.1, read on the forward strand.
TTGGCATTCACACCGTCGGCGGCGTAGTCACTGCCGCACAAACGCTCGCTGTCGTGGTGCCGGCGCAAAGCCCGCTGGAGATCGAAGCGATGATATCGAATCGCGATATCGGCTTCGTCGCGCCAGGCCAAGCGGCGACGATCAAGGTCGATGCGTTTAATTTTACCAGATACGGGGTGCTGCATGGCCGGATCTTGAGCATTTCTCGCGATTCCATTGCCCGCAACGAAACGGCCGACCGTGCCACAAGCGCCGAAAATCCAAGTTTTGCCAGCCAAGCAGAAGGGCAAAGCCCGCTTTACGCTGCGCGGGTTTCGCTTGATCGGCCGCAGATTTCAATTGATGGACGTCCTGTTGCATTGACCGCAGGCATGACGGTCACGGTCGAGGTCAGAACCGGTTCGCGCCGTGTTATCAGTTATTTGTTGTCACCGATGGCGCAATACCGCCAGGAAGCGCTTCGCGAACGGTGAGCTGCGCACGCTCCTGCCCGAACCGAAACGCCCCTTTTTGCAGCCTCCCCCCCTTCCGCAGAGCGCGGGACCGTACGGAAATCTGACGGATTACCTCCAATGAATCGGCCGTCGCGCCCGCGTTTTCGTGTTACCTTAGAGGCGTGGGAGAAATTCGGCAGGCAGCAGTCGTGGACGCAGTTCTCACGCATGCAGAAGCGATCGTTCAGATCGTCGAATTGAACGACGGCAGGCGCCGGATTGATGTCGAGGTGACAGGGGGCGCGACCTATGTTCACCGCAAATCGTGCGATACGTCCTACCCCATCGCCTTAATCGCGAAAATATTGGAAATCAAAGGCCCCGCGTATCTGTGCGACGAGATCTCGCGCGACGAGGACAACAGCTATATTGAACCACACCTGCGGACCACGCTGTTTGCCCATGTTGAGCCATCAGAATTTGTTGGCAAAAGGCTCCTTGATTTCGGCTGCGGCTCAGGCGCTTCAACGGCGATCATGGCGCGCCTTCTGCCCGCCACCTCCATCGTCGGCATCGATTTGGAGTCGGACTTTCTCGGTATCGCCCGGGCGCGCGCTGCGTTCTATGGGCTAGACACGGTTCGATTTGAGCTGAGCAAGTCCGGCGAGCAATTACCGACGGCGCTTGGCAATTTCGATTTCATCATTCTGCCAGCGGTCTATGAGCATTTATTGCCGCAGGAGCGCGAGCGACTGATGCCGCAGCTTTGGCGCCACTTGAACAAGGACGGCGTGCTGTTCATTGATGAGACGCCTCACCGGTGGTTTCCCATAGAATCGCATACCTCAAGCTTGCCGCTGGTAAACTATCTGCCTGATCCGCTGGCGCATCGCTTCGTCCGGACCTGCTCGCGCCGGCAGCTCGCCGACGCCACCTGGCCCGATCTGTTGCGCAAGGGCGTCCGCGGCGCTTCTGTTCGAGAAATCATGCGGATGATCCCCGGCGGCAAGGCCCAGTCGGAGCTGATAAAGCCCCGTCATCTCGGTGCCCGTAGCGCAGTCGACGTCTGGTGTGCTGGTTACGCGCAGTCCTCAGCCGCAAAACGAGCGTTGGGCAAAATGCTGAAACTGCTGCAGGCGGTGACACACGCGGCGCCGGTACCGTATCTATCTTTGGCGATCCGCAAAGTCGCCTAACAAGCGATGGGGTATTCGCTCGGAAACTAAAACCTTTGGCGATTGACGACTGTTAATAGGCCTTCCCCCCGCTTTTCCCTCATCGATCCACGAAGCCCATAGTGCTCGCATCTTTTCGCACGCGCGCAACGGTCGGGCGATCAGATCAATCGCTTCGACGTTGGCGGCAAAGGAAGCCGCCGTGCCAAACGGCCCGCCCATGGCAATGCGCGGCAGCGAAAACCGAGATAGGGAACCGTCCAAGCGATCTTTGCGCCCGCAGACAGCACTGGTGAAGCCCAGTTCGCCGACGATTCGCTCGTCACGGGGACCAAAAGATCTCGTCGTTCCGTAAGGATAGCAAAAAAGCTGAACTGGTCGATCAACCAGGCCCTCGAGGTAGGCGCGGTTGTCAGCTATTTCCTGGCGCGCGTCGGCCTCGTCCAAGCTGGCGAGCGCTCGATGCGTGACGGTGTGACTGCCAATTGAGGCTAACGGGTGTTGCGCCAATGCTCTCAATTCGTCTTGGCTGAAAAAATACGCCTCATTCAAAGCCGCAAAGGATATCCCAGCGCTTTCCAGCTCGGCTCCAAGGAGCGCTGCGCGGCGATAATCCCGATGCACCCACGAGCTGATGGTGAGGAGCGCCTTGAGCTTGCTTTGCCGGTCTGGGCACACGAATGATCGGCCGACGCTCTCAAGCACGAGCCGCTCTCGGGAACGCAGCAACTCGCGCAAACCCAGCCACCAGCACGGCAGCGTTCGCTGCAACGCAGCGGTTGGCACATATGTCACAAACGGTGCGCCAAAACGCTCGAGGAGAGGCAATGCACTCGACGCAAGGTCACGATAGCCATCGTCGAAGGTAAGGACCACACATCGCCGGGACCGGTCGCCCGACGCCAGCATCGTTAGGCAATCGTCCAGCGAGGTGAACTCCCAGCCATTGCTATGCAGCCATTGCAGACATCGCGCAAATAGGTCTTTGGAGGTCCCAGTCATCAACTCCGCGTTATGATCGATTTGAATTTCGTGCAGCATGACGATGAAGGCGTTGCAAGGCAAAATGCTACGCAGCACCGGCAGGTTCGCCACATAGTGCAGTCCGTAACTAACCCCCTCTCGCAGTAAGCGCGACATCATTCACTCGTGGCGATGAATCTGACAACAAACCGCGCGCGGGGGCACGAAAGCGCTAATCAATAACATTGCAATATAACTGAAGCGCCAAGCCCTTCGTTTCTCTTTGTCAGTACCTCTTTTTGGCTAACTCGTTTGCGACTCGGCCAGGTTCGCGAACCTGTCCGGATATTGCGGCTCTCTCCGTCGGGCTCCGGAGATAGCTCTAATGACCATTCATTGCGGTGCGTGAACGCCGCCCTTTTCTGCCGTTGAGTCGTTGATACGGCAGGGAACAAAATTTTTCCGCGCAACATTAATGGATTGGGTCGCTACCCGCCGCGAGCGGGGGCGCGCTTTCAGAGGGTCGGCGAGTGAAGGTTCTGATTGCAAACAAATATTTGTACGCCAAGGCCGGCGCTGAAACTGTGGTGCTGCAGGAGCGGGAATACCTCAAACGCCGGGGAATCGAGGTTATCGATTTCGCCATGGCGCACCCCAACAATATCGCCTCAGATTATTCGAGCTTTTTTGTTTCGCCGAGGGAATATCGCCAAGGCGGACGCGCCGCCAGAATTGGCAGCGCATTATCGTTGGTACATTCGCGCGAAGCGGTCAAAAAAATTACCGAACTGATCGATCGCGCCCAGCCGGACATTGTCCACTGCCACAACGTCTATCACCAACTCACACCCTCAATCATAAATGCCGCTAAGCGCCGGGGAAAATCGGTTGTCTTGACCGTACATGATTATAAGCCGGTGTGCCCGGTGCGGACGCGACTGCGAAACGGCCAATGTTGCTCGCTTTGCCGCGGCGGCGATTTCTTTCAGGTGCTACGCAACCGTTGTGCCGACGGCTCGGTCTCGCACAGTGCGCTGTTATACGGCGAAGCGGTGGTGCAACGCTGGCTAGGTAATTACGAGAACGTGGACTACGTTTTGGCTCCGAGCCGGTTTATGCGCGACTCATTAATCGAGCGTTTCCGGCGTGACCGTCTTGTTCTTTTATATAACGGCGTCGACGTTGCGAGCATCAACGCTACCGAGCACGACGATGGCTATGTGCTTTACTGCGGGCGCGTGGCTTTTGGCAAAGGCGTCGATACGCTACTTGCGGCGCATGCAACGGCTGCCCCGCCGTGGCAGCTGGTCGTTGCCGGCGACGGCCCGCTGCTTGAAACGCTGCGCTCGCGTTATTCCAGCAATGTGCGTTTTACCGGGCATTTGTCGCGCGGCGCGCTAGAGGACGCGGTCAAGCGGGCGGCGGTAGTTGCCGTGCCTTCCAACGCTCCTGAAAACTGCCCGATGTCAATCCTGGAGGCGATGGCATACGGCAAACCAGTCGTCGCCACGCGCAGCGGCGGAATCCCCGAGTTGGTGCTCGACGGCGTCACCGGCTTTCTGTTCGACGTTGGCAACACGCAGCAGCTTACAGGCCACATCGATCGGTTGATGTCCGATCTTGGCTTGCGACGAATTATGGGAAAAGCCGCAAGGCAGCGAGCCGCAACCCAGTTCTCGCTCGAGCAACACACCAACGCGCTCATGAAACTTTATGCCACCGTCATGGCTAGACCCAGTCGAGCCGTGGCGTAGGAGTTGTAGTTGATGCACGGTTCCGTTCCAGCCTTCCGCGTCATCATGCTCGGTATGCGCGGGTTCCCCGACGTTCAAGGCGGAGTGGAAAAGCATGCGGAAAAGTTGTGCCCGCTGCTCCACCGCATGGGGTGTGACGTCGAGGTGATTGTGCGCGCGCGCTACATGCCGCGTGATCGGAGCGAATGGCACGGCGTACGGTTTCTGCGCGTCTGGTCGCCCAGATCGAATTCGCTTGAAACCATCGTTCATACCTTTCTCGGAGTCTTGATCGCCGCTTGGAAACGGCCGGACGTGCTGCACATCCATGCGGTCGGCCCGGCATTATTCGTTCCGCTCGCCCGACTGTTCGGATTGCGGGTCATCGTTACCCATCACGGTGCTGACTACGAACGGGAAAAGTGGGGGCGATTCGCTAAGTTGATCCTTCGCGCCGGCGAAGCGTTCGGCATGCGGCTGGCCAATCGGCGAATCGCCGTATCGCAGGTCACCACCCGGATCGTAGAAAAAAAGTATCATGTGGATTGTACCTATATTCCGAACGGTATCGAGCTGCCGCAGATCCCGACAACCGTCTCAGTGCTGACGCGGTTGGGTTTGAACCCGCGCAAATATGTGCTGATGGTCGGCCGGCTGGTTCCGGAAAAACGACAGACCGACCTGATCCGGGCTTTCGGCAAAGCCGAGCTCAAGGGTTGGAAGCTGGTGCTGGTCGGGGATTCCGATCATCGCGGCCCATACCAACAGACCATACGCAGGCTCGCGGCCGAAGACCCCGCGGTGATCATGACCGGTGTGCAGACGGGTTTAGCGCTGCAGGAACTCTACGCCCACGCCGGCCTGTTCGTGCTGCCGTCCTCGCATGAAGGCTTACCAATCGCGCTGTTGGAGGCGCTCAGCTATGGACTTCCCGTGGTGGCCAGCGCCATCCCGGCCAATCTTGAAATTGGGCTGGATGGCCGCCACTATTTTGCGATCGGCGATATTGATGCGCTAACCGAACGGCTCAAGCAGTTTGCCGGCAAGCTTGCGTCGCCCGCAACGCGGCGGAGCACGCGTCGATCGTTGGCAGCGCGGCAAAACTGGTCTTCGGTCGCCGAGCGGACGCTGCGCCTTTACAACCAGGCCACGGCGACGGGATCGCAGGGCGTCGGTGCACTCGGCGAGCGAGGCGACAAGATCGCGTGATGAGTATTCTCGAACTCTACTTTTTCTCGCACCTCGTGCTGCGATCCTTCACCAACGGATTCGACCGCATTTTTGGTCTGCAGTCATCGCTGATCGCCTCGGTGGCCGCCATCATCGCGGGTATCGTGGTGTCGATCCATTTCTTTCAAAAGGTCGCAATCCCGCCGCAGATTTACAAGCTCATCCTCCCGCTTACTTTCTTTATCCTGATCTGTTTTATCTCGTATGCGGTCAACGCCTACGCCGAAGATAATATCCGCGACAGTTTTCATGCCTGGTACGTGGTCATCCAGCACTTTTACCTGCTGGCGGTCATCGTTATGGTCGCGTGCATCTACCGCGGGCCGAACTTCGTCCGCTACGTCTATCATGCCTGCATCATCGTTATCGTGATCGATAGCGGCACCGCCATCGGCCAATATTTGACCGGACACACGATCATGGTGACGCCCTATGACAAATATGCCCGCGTTGCCGGACTCTCGGCACATCCGGTGACGTTCAGTCTGGAAGTAGCCATTATCTTCTTTGTTTGGGAGCTTGCTCGCCGCAAACAACGACTGTCGTTCAAATTAAGACACGCGGGCATTTGTCTGCTTGTCATCGTGGCGTTAATTCTTTCAGCCTCACGCACCGGCATTCTGCTGTTCGGAATTGTGCTCGGACTATATTACCTCGTACGCCGGCCGATCCTGGCGCCAGTTTTCCTGATCGCTGCCGCCGTGATCGTGACTGCTTCGCCGTTCGAAACGCTGTTCTCCGAGCTTCGGTCGATTCCGAATTATCTCTCGAGCGGCGACTTCATGACCTGGGATTATCACACGGCGCCGACGTCCGTTCATTGGCGAATTTACCATTGGTATTACATGACCTCACTCGGGCTTTCACACCCCTGGTTTGGGTTCGGCCCGGGCCAAGAGATTTCGTACAGCCCTTTTTCGCGCGAAGCCCATAGTCAGTTTGTCGAAATTTTCTTCGAGACTGGAATAATCGGCCTTTTGGCTTATTGCGTTTTCTGGTGGCGAATGGCGAAGGCGGCGTTGACGCCGGTCGATCAAAAGGCACCTGCAGACGCCGCCCGCGGCGCCGACCTGCGCGCGTTATGGTTCATCTTGTTCATCGGCATCACGCTGGTCTCGCTGTTCGATCAAAGCTTCAACTTGGAAACGGTTTCGTTCACCTTTCTAATCGTCAGTATTTTTATCATGCAAGCACCGCCACTTGCCGAAGCCGAGGTCAAACAGTTACCGCCGCGTGCGGCGAAAATCCCTGCCTGGCGCTGGCGACGGGCTAGCATTGCTGTGCCTCATGCGGGCGCGCGCCCGGGTTTGGTGATGTTGGCAAGGACCGGGCAAAGCGAAACGCAATGAGCGCGCAACCACAGCTCTTGCCTTCGCCGCAGCACGACCTAAAAAGTTCGGCCGCGTGGCGGCGGGCATTGATGGTCACGGCCCCCATCGCGCAAAACCTTTCGCGCACTTTTCCCGTCGTGATCGCGGAGCTGGCCGAGCGTTTTGGCGATGCGCCAGCGTTGATTTCCGAGGCGAACGTGCTGAGCTTTCGTTCCCTTGATGCGCTTGCCAACCGTTACGCTCACTGGGCGCGCATGGCCGGAATCGGGCACGGCGACACCGTCGGTCTATTGATGGGTAACCGGCCGGAATACTTAGCGATCTGGGTCGGCATAGCCCGGGCCGGCGCTGCAACTGCGCTTCTGAGTACCAGTCTGCGGGGGACTTCGCTCGCTCATTGCATTAACCAGGTGGCGCCGAAACATATAATAGCCGCGCCCGAGTTGATCAAACCGTTGACGGAGGCCATGGCCGAGGTGGCGGGCGATCCGCAGATCTCGATAGATTTCATCGGCGGCGCCCGGTCGGCTGGTGTCGCCGCAATCAATGGTTCAAGCTCAGCCTCGCCGGACACGGAGCTGCCGTGTAGCAACGACATCACGATCGACGACCCGGCTTTGTACATTTACACCTCGGGAACGACGGGACTGCCGAAGGCCGCGGTCATCACCCACCGACGGCTCATGATGTGGACGCATTGGTTCGCCGGGATGATGGACACCAGCCCGGCAGACCGCATGTACAACTGCCTGCCGATGTATCATAGCGTTGGCGGCGCGGTCGCAACCGGCGCCGCCCTGGTCAACGGCGGCTCGGTCGTCATCCGCGAAAAGTTTTCTGCCAGCGAGTTTTGGGCGGAGATTGTGCGGTTCGAGTGCTCGCTGTTCCAGTATATCGGCGAACTGTGCCGTTATCTCGTGCAGGGGCCAACGCATCCGTGCGAGAGAACACATCGGCTGCGCATGGCTTGTGGCAACGGGCTGCGTGCCGATGTTTGGGATACGTTCAAACGGCGGTTTGGGATTCCGCAAATTCTCGAATTCTACGCCTCCACCGAGGGCAACGTCTCACTGTTCAATGTCGAAGGCCAACCGGGTTCGATCGGACGCTTTCCGCCGTTTATCGCCCATCGCTCACCCTTGGCGCTGGTGCAATTCGATGCCGCCAACGACCGGCCGCTGCGTGACCAGGACGGCTTCTGTGTGCGGTGCGGGTCGAATGAAATCGGCGAGGCGCTTGGACGCATCGGCAAGACGAGAGACGGCAGCGTCCGCTTTGACGGTTACACCGTAGCTGCCGAAACAAGAAAGAAAATCCTGTACGACGTGTTTGAGCGTGGCGATCTCTGGTACCGGACCGGCGATCTGATGCGATGCGATGAAAGCAGCTTTTACTATTTCATCGATCGCGTCGGCGATTCTTATCGTTGGAAAGGCGAGAATGTCGCGACATCGGAAGTCGCGACCGCGCTGACCGCTTATTGCGGCATCATCGATGCAAATGTTCACGGCGTCGCGGTAGCCGGCAACGACGGTCGCGCCGGTCTGGCCGAAATCGTGTGCAGCGAGAGTTTTGACATCGCTGGCCTGCCGCGGCATCTCCAGGACCGGCTGCCGCGATACGCACATCCGGTATTTTTGCGGCTGCGCGACGCCGTCGAGACGACACCGACGTTCAAGCGGAAACAGCCACCCGGCCCGTTTGCCTCCTGTGGCTTGGACGATAATTGCGGGTCCTTATTCGTACTCGATTCGCGACACGAGTGTTACGTCCGGCTTGATCGGACGCTTTATGCTCATATCGCCCAGGGGAGTTTCAGGTTGTAGCGCCGCCTGTGATCGGTTGAGCGACCCCGAGATCGGCAAAAAAACGATGCCGGGGCGGCCCGGATGTCACCAAACTCCGTGGCCAAACCACACAATGTGGTGAGCTAAATTGGCGCCATCGACCGATCCTTGCCTACCCTGCCCCCTTTATTGAACCGCAGTTTCGCCGTTGCCGTCCATTCACTCAACCGCTAATTGGCGTCGATGCGGGCAACATTACCGGCTGGCGTGTTCACCTGTCTGGGTTAAACAAAGTGCAGGGAGAAGGGCTGATGGAAGCGCCTCCACGTACGAAGCTGCGAACGCCGAGGATGCCATGCGACAGGCGTTGCAAAAGGTAGCTGCCGAATGGAATTGTTGCCCGAGGATCTTGGCATCCTCGCTATTGCCGAGGGGGACGTGCGCGAAGTTTAGCGCACGGGTACGAGAGCGCTTCTATTTTCGCATCAAATTTCGTAGGGCATCGGTGTTCGGTGAGTAATACCGGCTGCGCTCGGTGACAAACCCGCCGCGCGTCGATGCAGCTCTCAATGCTGGAATTGTGGCGCGATCAAATCCGCGCTTTCCGGATCAAGAGCGCTCGTCGTCGCAGAGTGGCCGTTGGTCATCGCCCATACCGCCGCCTGGGTGCGATTTGCGACTCCGATCTTCCGCAAGATCGCCTTGACGTGAACTTTGACGGTAGCTTCCGAAATGTTGATTTCCCTCGCAATGAGCTTGTTCGATGCACCTCGCGCGAGGCCAGATAAAATGCTGGCTTCTCTCGGTGAAAGGTGAAAATGCGGACGCATTGACAGACCGATCTGGGAGTTATCCGCCACGTTCGACGCATCAATCAATGGAACTTTATGGGTCGTACCCGCCAGCAGCAAGACGAGCTCGGTCGGGAGCAATGTCTGGTGGCCCAACATGATCAGCTCGATCGCCTTCAACAGCTCATTGCTGTCCATAATTGCTGTGAAGCAAGCGTTGGCGCCGGCTTCGAAGGCTGTTGCAATGTCGGCTGTACACCAGTGGTTTTGGACCAGCACGACCCGGCCAAGTGGTTGGTTCTGCTTAAAACGAACGATATGCGAAATAACCGAGTGGGGCTCGTCCCCAGCTTCGATGACGAGCAGGGTCGCCTCATCTTTTGGCAATTCGTCGAACGAGACATCAGCCATATCGGGTTTAGAGGTGACGATACGGAACCCGACCGGGTCGAGCATTAGCGCTAAGCTCTCGCGGAGAAAAGTCGTTTGACCGACGATTATCGTTTCTACTATTTTACCCCGCATCACGCTACCTTCAGTTCTTTAATACGGCCCCGCCCCCCGCCAACTCTACCTTAATGTGTTAGTTCCTTCGCGCAGAGTTGCCACGACATTGAATCAATTTTCCCTCGGCGTGATTACCCCCATGGCAAAGCATTCCCGTACAAATTAAGTGAAATACCGAGACAAGGCACCCGCTCACAGGGAGATTTTTGCACCATTGCGGCCGAACCCTCGTGAGTTCCCGCGCCTATTTTCGATGATCTACCGCCGCCGATCGAATTGCGACCTGTCCAGCACGACATCGCGCCGAAAAAGCCGGCGAGGTGGCCAAATTGCAACACTTTCCCCGGCACAGGTTCGCACGGTTTCGTAATGCGACCAGCGCGGGGGGCGGGCTTGGATGCGGCAACATTTTTTTCAAACGGCCGCGACGCGAGCGACCCGGGGACATTGGTCGCAACGATTATTCGGTTTGGCCATGGCCACAATCCTATCGGGCTGCGCGGTGGGGCCTGATTTTGTTCCGCCTCACCCCCCCCAGGCGAGCGGCTATTCGGCAATGCCCCCGTCCTCGCGGACGGTTGCGGCCAAGGATAGCGCTGGTACATCCCAGCACTTCGTGATGGGACGCGATCTTCCGGGCGACTGGTGGCGCGTATTCGGATATGCGCCACTCGGCTCGCTTGTCGAGCGAGCGCTGAACAGTAATCCCGATCTACGAGCGGCACAGGCGGCGCTGCGCATGGCCGAAGCTAACACAGCTGCGGCACAAGGTGGCTTCTTCCCGCAAGCCGACGGTAGTTTTGCAGCAAGCCGCCAAAAGACCGGGCTGGGGTCCACCTCTGGCTTGGCGACCGACACGCCGACGTACAACCTTTTCACCGGCCAGGTGCAGGTCTCGTACACACCTGACGTTTTTGGCGGCACCCGCCGTCTGGTTGAGTCGCTACAGGCCCAAGCCAACATCGAACGTTTTCAGCTCGAGGCTACTTACCTCGCGCTGACGGCACACATCGTGCTCACATCGGTTCAGGAAGCCTCACTGCGCGGGCAGATCGCCGCGACGCACAAACTCATCAAAATTGCAGCCGACCTGCTGCACGGCTTACGCGCACAGTTTGCTGCGGGCGCCATCAGCGAAGCCGATATCGTCACGCAGGAAGCAACGCTGGCACAAATCGAGCAAAGCTTGCCGCCGCTGGAACAGCAGCTGGCCGAGCAACGCCACCTGCTCTCAGCTCTTACCGGCGGTCTTCCAAGTGAAGGGTTGCCGGAGACGTTCGAACTGCGAGACTTCCATCTACCACACGATCTGCCGCTGAGCGTGCCGTCGCAATTGGTCGAGCAACGCCCCGACATTCGCGCCGCGGAAGCGAAAATGCAATCGACCAGTGCGCTGATCGGCGTCGCGGTGGCCAATCGGTTGCCAAACATTTCGCTAACCGCGAACTATGGCGTAAACGCACTCTCACCCGATCAAGTCTTTGCACCCGGCTCAAATGTCTGGGGCATCGGCGGCGCCGCCCTGATGCCGATCCTTCACGGCGGCACACTGTTCGAAAGGGAAGTGACCGCCCGCGAGGCGTTTGACCAAGCGTCGTCGCAATATCGCAGCGCAGTGATTGCGGCGTTTCAGAATGTCGCCGATTGCCTCAGTGCGCTCCAGAACGATGCCAAAGCGTTACAAAAGGCGGTGGCGTTTGAAGGTGCCGCCGCCAAGACGCTAGCGATCATGCGCCAGCGCCTCGAGATCGGCGACGTAAACTATATCGAGCTGCTCAACGCCCAGCTCACTTATCAGCGGGCACTGATCACGCTGGTGATCGCCCGGAGAAATCGCTTCGCCGACACCGCGGCGCTCTTCCAAGCTTTGGGCGGTGGCTGGTGGAATCGCAGCGATGTCGAATCGCCGAAGCGACGACCGTTTCTGTCATTCATCACTGATCCGATTTACTGATCAAGGCGACGGGGGATGCCCCTTACATTATCTTTGGGTTCCCGCTGCGGAGGCGACACAGGGCAAAAGCCGCCACCAAGCGGCATCCCAAGCCTTAGGCGTTGATCGTGAGGACGGGACTAAATTACGTGCTGTACGATAACGAGCCGTTTCGTCGTCTACGTGAGTAGGCGCGCGCGTGCGCCAACACATGCCGGCGGCCGGCTCAGAGTAGGCTCCGGAAATTGGACAGAAGAACGATAGGTGGAGTTTCTGCCTGACGGAGGCCACGCTCGTGCCTGCGAATAGGAGAGACCGTGCAGAGGTGATTGGGCGGAATTACACGCCGGCCTTCCCGCAGCACGTTAACAATCGGCCATCGCACTAGCTCACCCGGTATTTTTGTGGCTTCGCGACACAAGCGAGGTGACGCCGACCTTCAAGCAAAGGACGCAATGCGTTTCCTTTACCCCACACGACCCGACCGACGATTGCGTGTAACTCTCGCATCCTTGATTCAAAGCACAACCGCTATACGCCGCTCGACCGAGCACTCTACGCCCAGATCGCCGAAAGCAATTTGAAGTTGTAGCCTTTCCAGTCGCCTGCCTGACACCATGAGTTGGATCAGGCGGCATTTGGCCGAGCGCAAGGGGCATCGGACCTCAACCGTGCCTACTTCCTTGACCTGACGGCTGCCGACCCCAGGTTCCACACCAGCACATAGCTTGTGATTTACCCCGTGCGATGCGCCATTGGTTTACCTCGACTTCGCCTGCACGCACCCACTTGCGCTTTCACGTGGCTCGCAACATTTGGACGCCGAACTGATAGGCATCCAAGGAACGAAATCAACAGGGGGGTTTGAATTGCCGTGTTCACCGTCTGGGTCGTCCGGAAAAGGCAAACGCCACACGTCGGCGTTTACGAAGCGGCAAATGTGACCGACGCGATGCGAGACGCCCTCCAGAAAGCAGCAGCGGAATGGAACTGTACGCCCGACGAACTTAGTATTGTCGGGATAGTGGAAGGGGATTTGCGCGAACTTGAGCGCAAGGACGGCAAATGAACAGCCGAGGAAACCGGCGCAAATCGCCGCGGCCGGCGTTGCGAGGATCGCTGCAACTCACAAAGTGTTAGAATTGCGGCTGATCTGCTGCATAGCCTGCGCGCGCAATTGGATGCGGGCGGCATAACGGGATCCGAAATCGTAACAGAGGAAACGACGCTGGCCCAATCGAGCAGAGTTTTGGCACCGCTCGAACCGCAGTTGACTGAGCAGCGACATCTGCTTTCAGCGCGCAGCAGCGGGCTGTCAAATGAAGAGTTGCCGGCAACAATGGCAGGTCTTCGGCTAAATCCAGATTCTGTTATTTGTCAGTCGCCGGTCCGTGTCAGCAACAGATAAAGCGCGTGCGGATTGGTCGTAAGGTAACGCATCGCCAGCCGGCCGGGCTCAAGATACCAGCGATAGGCCCACTCGAAGCCGGCATCAATGACCCATTGCGGCGCGCGCGATTTCTGCCCTGACAGGACATCAAACAATCCGCCCGACGTCTTTATCACTCCAACGTTGCGTAGCCGGTCCCGGTTGCGGACGGCGAACTGCTGCTCCAGCGGAGCGCCGAGGCCGACCCAGAGGATATCCGGTTTGGCGTCATTGATGGCTTCAATCACCCGGCATTCTTCGTTTTCCCGGCGAATATATCCGCTGGCGTGACCGACGATCTCAAGATCGGGGTAAAGTGCGCGCACGCGACGGGCCGCTTCGTCGATGACCGATTGGGCGGCGCCGAGAAAAAACATGCGGGCGCCGCGCTGCTGGCCGACCATCGCGACGTCATGGAAGAAATCCGTGGTGCAGATGCGCTCCGGCAGCGGCGTCTTGCAAAACCTTTGCGAGGCAAAGACGAGCGACATGCCATCGGCATGAATGAGATCCGTCCGCAAGAAAAGATTACGCATCTGCGGCCTGAACGCACAGAGGGACAGAACCTGACCGTTCGCCGAAGTGATAACGAGCGGGGCGAGGTTTGTTCCGCGCCGATCGAGCGCAGCTTCAATCATCAAACGCGCGGAGTCGGCGCGGTCAATAATCGCGATGGGTAGTCCGCCAATACGGGTAAGCGGCACTTTCCATTGCCGATCGCAACCAACGTCAAAGCTGGCATAAGACTTCGAGCACGGCAATTGCAGGTTCATCGTGCGAGGATTTATCGATCGCACGCGGTGAGAGCAAAGCTTAATGGAGGTTAGGCTTAAGGCAAAAATCAAGCGCCCTGATTGCAGCTGGGATCGCAAGTCGGGCTCGGGGCTTTTTTGTGGCATAGGTCAGGCTAATGGCGGGGGAGGCGATCAGCCCGCCCTTGAAAACGCTAGAAGTGACAGCCTTTGTTGGTTGATTCACAAGGGCGAGCAACCCCGTCGGCGTCAGAACTCAACGTGCACGCCGAGCCTTGGGCGGGCAATTAACGCTGGCCGCGTAAGTCACTCCCCTTATAACATAATTATGTTATGCTATCGATGTCCAATCACTGGGTACGTACTGCGTGCCATGGTGAGTTTTTAACCAGAAGTACCAGTTTGCCGTGTCAATCGTAACGCATAGAAAGTCGGCTAAAGATCCCATCGCTCGTTCGTCGGGCGCGGCGATCAATGCCGACAAGCGATCCTGGATCGATATTTGGGGTTTGGCTCTGCTTGGCTTTGGCGGCGTCTTGACGGTTCTGGTACCGCGATCGTCTTGCCGCGATGAGTTTGCGGGCGTCGAGCCACCACCGAGAGCCGCCGATGCTTCCTGCGCTATGCGCCTTTGGCGTGTTCGCGGACGCCCATAGTTGCGTAGGGCGTCTTGATCTCGTAACTATTCGATGCTTGCACGCCCGTGATGAACCGGAATGCACCATCTTTAACGTTGAGTACGACGCGTCCGGCGCTGCCGCTTGGACTATAGACAAACTCGTCGAGTTTGATGGTGGTCAGCGGGGCGACGGTGAGGTTGGTGCGATCCGCTAAGAGAAACTCACCTTTGCCGTTGACGCCGGTGCGCACGGTTTCGTTCAAGTAAATTTCACTGCCTTTATTGATCGGCTGCACGCCCGTTCGGTCGTCCCTTGCACCTGATCGACTGTCTTTACCGCGGCGCCGATCTTCGGTTCGTTCGAACCGCCGCCGGGAGGGACGGCGGCAGCGCTTGTGGGAGTCTTGCCTTTTTGCACGGCCGTCGCGACCGATTCCTGAATCTGATTGGCATACGCTTGATCGGTCTTGACCGCCATCAGCGCGACTTGTCCCAGCCCCGTGCCAATTGCCACCGACTGCTCGGAATTAGCATTAGCCAGCAACCCAACGATGGGATTAAGCGTTGCCGGATCGGATGCCGCCAGATCGCGCACCCGCGAAATCAGCCCGGTGCCGAACCACGGGTGATCGGCAATCATGCGCAGCGTTGATTTATAGGTTTCGAGTCGCCCCTCATCACCGATGCCATTGATATTGAAGCGCGCTTCAACCCCGGCGCCCATCAGCTGGAAAAGAATAATAGCTGCCGCACCGCCACCAGCAAGCGCAACAGCGAACCCACTCCGGGGCGGCAGATCACGGCGGAAGAACACCGCGAACGCCAGTACCAGAGCAAATAACGAGATGACCACCGCGCCACGCGAGCCGGTCATGAACATGGCCGCGAGCGTGATGAACAGCATGACAAAATAAACGACGACCTTTCGTGGCGGCGAGTTCAAAAGACGCGTGGCAAGCTTGCGCCAATCAATCAATCCAGGCGGAGTTTCAAGCCGAACCCGTTCCCAGAGCAGCAATGACCAGCAGACCGCGCAGGATCCGAAATAGGCCCCCGCCGTATTGCGATTGATAAAGGTGCCAGTGACAGAAGCGAGGTACGCGTCCTTGTCGCGCCAGAGCAGATGGGTGGGATCAAACAGGTGCGCGAGAATGCCATAGGCGGCGTAAGCAACTCCCGACCAGGCAATGACTTTCAAGAGCTGGCGGGCGCGATACCGATCGCCACCCACCAGAAAGCCGCAGGCGATCGCGAGCATGCAGACCAAGGGACGGCCAAGGTCGAACCATGGCTGATTGCGGGCAATCGATACAGACGGCTTAATTGGCACGCCCAACGCCGCTGCGGCTTGTCGCCAGATCGGATGGTAGGACGCCACCCACGGCCGATCGGCCAGCTGCTCATGCAGCACGAATCCATAGGCAAGGACGACGAGGCCGGCGAGGCCCACCAAGGCGAGTTGGCCTCCCTGCAGTGCGCGCACCGGGGCGAAGATAAGGCACACACCCAGCGCAATGCACCAGAAGGCGACCGCCGTCAGCTCAAATGAGCCAAACGGTAATGGCGCCAGCGCCACAACGCCGAAAAGTAGCCACGCGGCAATCATTATCTGAAATATAACGCCGGCACGCCGGCAAGCGCCAGAAAGTGTTTAATTCGGGCGCGAAACGAGATTAACGCGGGACGGGCCTGCGATCACTAGAGCGCAGCATCGATCCGCCAGGTTTCGATATTGACGCCGGCAGTGGCTGCGTTGCTCGGCACGCTGATCAACGTATTCATGAACGCGGCAAACTTGGTGATATCGACCGCCAAAGCGTTGGCGACGAAGATCACGTCCTTGTTGCGCATCTGCATTTGGGTGGCGAGGAAATAGCCCGCCGGATCAACCAAGCTGATCGAATAAACGATCGGCACATAGGGGCCCGGCATCTTCGAGCAATCGACGCCGAGCTTCTCCGCAAGCTCGCGTGGCTCGCGCCGGAACAGGAACACCGAACCAGGATCACCCTGCGCATCGGCGATGCCGCCAGCAGCGGCAATTGCCTCGGCAAGCGTCATGCGCCATGCGGACGCTGTCCCGCTCGCGCTAAACTTGAATTGACCCTGCGCGCCAGACGCACCAAAAACCAAATAAGTCTGCGGCTCCATGTAGAGATAGATGGTATCGCCTGGCCACGCCCAAATGTTATTGCCGGGTTCGTAAATCAGCGAGCCGAACGGTACGGAGGCCCGCTTGCCATGGCGCTCCAGCACTACCCATAAATCCTGGCCCTGGTCTTTGATATTGCCAGCGCGGGTGATCACGTCGATCAATCGCTCACCGGCGGGCTGCGCCGGCACGCGACCGGTGGTGTTGGTGAAGGGCGTATTGACTTCACCGGCCACCGTGATCAGCGAGGTGTTCTGCGTCACTAGCGCCACCACGGCTTGCGGTTCAATCGCGCGGTTTTTAATGCGGTTGACAATCTCCTGATCAACCTGCGCCGGCGTCTTGCCGGCGGTCGGCACCAAGCCGGCATAAGGGACCGAAATAAATCCTTTGGTGTCGACCGGCTGGTTCGGCAGCGTCACAAAATTGCCCGGCCGTACGCCCGCTTCCGCTGGGATGAACAACCCGCCGGCGGCCGCTTCGAAGATGGTAACGCTCACCACGTCGCCGATGCCGAACAAGATCTCCGGCGGCGGCCGATGGTCACCGAATGTCCCAGAGAGCGTTCGCGGACCGTATTCTTCGAGAATCTTGACGGAGGCGGAGGTCAGCTTCACCAAGCCGTAAGGCGGCCCGTTCCAGGTCTCGCCGGCTCTAATGACGTCGGAATAGGGTCCTGCGGCAGGCAATAGATACGCGCCGCAGCCGGCACATAGGAGCGCCGCCGACAACACCAAAAATCGAGAGATCCCAGCCAGTCCCCTCATGCCGAGCTTTCACCCCGAACCGAGACCCGACTATGCGCGCATATTCCACATTCGCCTAGATGCATAAGGCTTAAGTCATGTGCCTGACGGACCTGGGTGGGCTGTCGATCACATTGAAACCATTTGAAAATTTGGAAGTGCGAAGGGCCTCGCGCCAAGAAAGCTGGTGCATGTAGCAAATGCATCACACTCACGCCTCACACTGATCGAACTGGAACTCGAATCGGCGCGAAACCGTTTCCCAACCGATCCAATGGTTTCAAGGAGTGATCTTCATGCGCAAAACGACTTTGTGCTGCAAGTGGGCGACCCTATCCGCATCACTGGCGGCGGTATGGCTTGCCGGCGCCATAGCCATTCCCGGATCAGCGCTTGCACAGACAGCAAGCCCACAAGTGGAGTCGACCCAGCCGGTCATCAGCCCGGTTGCAAACAACCCGACCCAGCCTAGCGTTGCCATCGGCGACTTGGTGCAATCAACCACCGGCGGGACCGTGATGCGGGTGCGCTCCATCAACGGCGGTCAGGCGATCTGCCATTGGAAGGACGACAGTGGCCAAGCGCACCAGGAAAAAAAATCGGTCGCGCAGCTCATCGTCATCGCTGGTCCGTTGAAGAACGAAGATGAGTTTAAAGAACCGGGATCCTATCATCCCTGCCCCGCCAATGTGATTAGACGCGGTGGCGGCCATCAGTGCCTGGGGTGAATACAGTCCAGGCTTCGCCGGACCGGCGCGCGTACGCAACCAACTGTGCCTTCCGCACCGAGACGGCGGCGGCGCGCGATTTTAGTTCGATTTGCCTGAACAGTTCTTCTGTAGCGCTGCGTAGAGGTCGATGCCGCTGGCTTGCATGCCGATGTTGACCACCGTTCCTGCACTCAGCATCGTATTAAAATTGCCGTGCTGAATATTGATCGACTTAACGACCTGCCACTTGCCATCCGATAACTGCTTGAACGATTGGCACGGAGCCTTCGTCGTCACGTTTGAAGCAGCCGCAAGCGGGCTTGCGATGACCAGACTGGTCAGGGCGCCGCTTAAGCAAAACCCTGCTAAGCGCAACATCCACATCTGGTAACGGCGTTGCCGTCGCATGAATGCCGAAGGTCCCGTTTTAGGGCTGGCAGCGTGGCTCGCCCGGTCCGACGCCGTCGACAATATAACGTGGGTAAGCCCGCACCGGTCCGAGATAGAAATGCGGCTCAGTCTCATCGTAATTGCGTGGGTCAAAACCTGTCCCATAGGTCTGCCGAATATCGCGATGCCGGACCCAGACCACATGCGGGCAACCGCAGGGCCCGCAATCCGCAGCATGAACGCGATGGGGATACAGCGGAACTTCAAGCTCAGCGGCGCTGATCGGCCCATTGAAGATAACGAAAAGCGCAGCCGCGCTTCCAAGTGCTAGCAAATGTTTAGACATGACCCGTCCCTTCAAGAAGGTGGAATGTTACGCCAATCTTCTGATTACGACAACACAACATCAGTGACTAAGGACTGAAATTTGGGGTTTAAGACGGTGTGATCATGGTTGATCGGCCGCGCTCCCTCCTCCGCCTCTTTAATGGTCTTATTCGCCGGGAGGATGAGCCTTATCTGACCTTTTCAGCATTGCCATCAGGTGGACCGGGATAGGCCATATCGAGCATCTGCAGGTCTTCTCGTGTTAGCGTCAATGAAAGTGCCGCAGCATTCTCTTTGACATGGTTAGGTGAGCCGGATTCGGGAATGGCAATGACATTGCCACCGCGCGTGGCCCAGGCCAATGCAACTGCCGCAGCCGAGCATCCGTGGCCTTCGCCGATGCGGCTTAGCGTTGGGTCATTGACAACAAGCCTATTGTCACCGCCAAGCGGCGAATAGGCCATCACCGGTATGTTGTGCCCTTTGCACCACGGCAGCACGTCGCGCTCGATCCCGCGGTTGTTGAGACTATAAGGCACCTGATTGGTGGCGCAGCGATGACCGTCTGACACGCGGAAAAGCTCGTCCATTTGCGTGACGCTGAAGTTTGAGACGCCCCAGGCGCGGATCCTGCCTTTGGCGCGCAACTCTTCGAAGCCCGCGACCAAACCGGCGAATTGCAGGACCGGGACCGGCCAGTGCAGCAGATAAAGGTCGATAAAGTCGGTCTCAAGCCGCCGAGGCTCGCCTCGCAAGCCTTCGCCATACCGTGGCCGACCACCTCACGCGCCTCCACCTTGGTGACCAGAAATATCTTGTCCCGCTCTCCGGCGATCGCGCGACCAATCAACTCCTCGGACCTGCCGTCTGCATAATTCCCCGAGGTGTCGATCAGCGTCATGCCGAGCGAGACGCCGGTGCTCAACGCCTGTTCTCCGTCGGCAGCCGGATGGCGTCCCTCGCCGAGGTGCCATGAGCCTTGACCAACCGCCGGGACGATTTTGCCTCCGGGGAACCTGACAGTGTGCACGGTCGATGCCGGTACGGCATCGGTTGTTGCGGCAAGCGCAGTGGCCCCCACTCGTCGCGCTAAAGTGGTGACAGCGAATGCTAGGCCGACCCTTGCCGACAGCGCGCCCAATTCGCGCCGGCTCCACAGATGCTTATCCATTGCGCAACGCCTCCTTAACAGAACAGAATTTGGCGCCCATCTGTTGTTTAGTTGCAACGAACTTGGCGATTCGGACTCATGGCTCAAGTTCCAAAGTGCCCGCTCGCTAAAAAAGTCCGACTCGAATGACCACCACCGAAAGGCCCTGCGCTGCAACAGAAATGCCCGTGCATATCGCAGCAAGGTGATTTTGATGCGCGACATTCTCCAGCCAAGGCCTCAATGCCGCGAGTGTATCCGCAGTGATCTCCGGCGTGAACGATTGTCCAGAGCGAAACCAAAACCACGCTGCGGCAAAGGCAAACCCGGCCGCGATGAATTCAAGAAGAGTGTGGACGCTTTTCATAAGTCCTCGCTTTGAATGAATCAGCCACCAATCGTGGGCCTCATTGTAGCAACGACAGACAAAGGAATAGTGTTGCTGCTGAATCGAGCCAAAAACGCAGGGGGGCCCATGCTGGTGAACAACGGACACGGCCGAACTAGCCCCGCCTTTGCCTCCTATGCGATCTTGCACACTTATCCACAGGCTGCGTTTGCATAGGCAAATTTCCTTTGTTTTGATTGCGTTCGGTCAGGGGGTAGGCAGCCGGAGGTTGCGATGAGTCAGGTCTTGCACGGTCCATCGGGCGCTGTAGCTGCCGAAGTCTTGACGAAAGAGACCGCAATGGGACGATACAAGTCCGAACGTGATGCCGCGGCGGCATGGATCAAACAGTTACAAGACGACGCGGGCGCGACCAAAGAAGATTGGCTAGAATTTTCGCAAAGAATACGCAGCGCCGCCGAGCGGCTTTTGCAAGACAACGCTGCGGCGATTGCGAGCTGAGTTGGCGGCACGGGCGCCCTTGCTCTGAAAAGATCGTGAGACCTGCTGGCCAGCCGCGTTATTGAGCTTAATCTCGGTCGCGACTTTTTACTGTCTCGCGGCTTGCCGGGGGGCGGGCGCCGCGAGTGGCGTCGTGCAGTCGAGCGTTTCTTTGACCACCCCGTCTGGCGCCTCCAATCGCTTCCAACCACCCGGATCGTAGGCGCACATCTGCAAATCGCCGGTGACGGTATCTAGCCGCCACGCATAATAATGTGGCGTGCCGCCCACATCGATTGGCGGTCCGATCACCGGCATCAGCTGCCATCGGCCGACCGTATCGGCAAAGCTCTGGTTCGTGGCGCACAAGAGACCAATCACGATTGCCAGCAAAAATCTGATCCGCATGGTCTTTAACTCCGCGACGCACGCCTCGCATCCCAGCGCAACCTCTTTTTCCAACAATGTGATCACCGCCACGCGCAGCGTAACGACCTTTATTGTCGGCAATGTTGAGGCCGCGGTGAGCGCAACGCCGGCTCCAAACGCCGCCGGCGTTGCGCCGGTCGCTACATTTGCCGGAACCACCAATAGGGCGATCGCCGTCGCTAGTAGTGTCGTCACCGTGCTGCAAAACTTAACGACCTCAGTCGGCGGCTCGCTTGCCGCGGTGACGGGGCTCACCAACGCCGCACCAAGCGCGACGGGCGGTGCCGTGCTGGGCGCTCTCGCCACGGCAACGAAACTCACCGCGACCGCACCGGCCGTGGTTGGCAGCGCGCGCACCCTTGCCGCCGTGACCTCCGCAAACCGCACAGCTCATGGCGCCACCGCGGCTACCGGCGCTGGGACCCCGGGCCTACGGTAGTCGCTTCGGCGGAAGCTATGCATCCTACGCGCGCGCAGCGACGGTGTCGGGAGCAGTCGGGCACAGGATGCGACGCCGTTAATTCTTGCGATGCAGCGGACGTGGAAGGATTAAGCTCGTTGGCCCGGGGGCAATGGATCGTTTCCGCAGTCGATGGACAACGGCTGTCGATCCTCTGGCTTCCATTATCCAGGCGCGATGACCGCACCTGCACAGAAAGGGCGCAGTTGCCTGAGCATGGCGATTTCCGAAATGGCCTTGGGCCATTCTTTTCCACGCCTGTTCATTACTGGTCACTTCTTTCCCTGCACCTACCAATATAAATGTATGACTCCTTGGCTGACCCATTTAGTTGGCCGAAATTTCATTCGCACAGGTTTCGCGAGGCGCGGCTGCGGCGGAAGCTGACGCGGACGGCAACAGCCGAAGCGCTTGGGGTCGGCCGGA
Organism: Xanthobacteraceae bacterium; assembly: GCA_035532335.1. Lineage (GTDB taxonomy): Bacteria > Pseudomonadota > Alphaproteobacteria > Rhizobiales > Xanthobacteraceae > BOG-931. Next base: position 104,093 of record DATKRE010000151.1, read on the forward strand.
GCGTGAAGTAATTGCTTGGCGCAATCCAAAGGGGTCTTGAATCAGAAAGTCGGATCGACCCACGCGGGTCTGGCCCTATTTGGAAAACGCCATCTTTGGCTCGCAGAAATTGGTGCGGGCAGCCCGTATCGTCTATTGCGCAATACGGCATGGTCAGAGCGCAAATCCGAATTTCGGCGAACGGGCGCCGGTCCAAATCAAATGGAGGCTCGTAATTGCTACTTCAGTAGCAGATATGGACGGTTCTTATAGCGATATCTTGCTTTTACACATCCGCACAACGCTTTGACATAACACGACTTATATCCTGTGATTTGGCCCGTTAGTTTTCCAGCGATCGGCCCATAGATGTGCGCCGGTTTTGCGGTCGATCAGCTGCGCGTTGACCCGCACACGGTCGCGATCGCGCTGCACCGAGCCTTCGAGCACATAGCGGACGCCGAGCTCCTTGCCGAGCTCCTTGACCGAGACGTTCTTGCCCTTGAAGGTGAAGTCGGTATTGCGCGCGATCAGGAAGCTGTTGCGGATGCGCGAGAGGTCGGTCGTGAGGTTTTCCGTTATGCCGTCGGCGAAATAATCCTGGCTCGGATCGCCGGAAAGATTGGTGAAGGGCAGCACAACAATGGAAAGATGCGGGGCCTCTGCAGGGGCCAGTGCTGCGGCAAGGTGGCTTATCCCTAGAGGGATGGTGTGGCCGACGAGGCAAACGTAGCGGATGCGCCAGCCCTCCCCGTTGTTGCGCAGCTTTTTCGCCGTAAGTACTGCCGTTTGATCTTTTATGGGCCGATCAGGCGCCAACAATCTTGGCGTCGCGTTTCGACAACGCCTTCATGGTGTCGTCGGAGAAATTGAAATGCGCCTGAACCAGCTCGGGCGGCAAGTGGCTTAGCCATTGCGCGAATGAAATCGACGAATAGTAACTGCTGCGAAATACTTCGAGGAACACCAAGTCGGTTTTGCCGGTGTTTTCGACGTAGTGGCCCATCGCCTGCGGTATATAGCCGACGTCGCCAGCATGGAAATCCTTGGTGTGGACCTTATTGCCGGCGGCGAATACGCCCATGCGTCCGGAGCCGGCGATATAATACTGCCATTCGTCGGCGTTTGGATGCCAGTGCAGCTCCCGCATGGCGCCGGGATGCACGATGACGTGCGCCGCTGCAACGGTCGAAGCGATAAAAAATTTCTTCGAATCGGCAATGCGCACCTCGCCGTGGGGCGAGCTGAGATCAGGTTGCTGCTGCAGCAGCGCAAAGCTGAAGGATTCCGGCGTGGCGCGCCTTGCGGCCCCAGCGCGCTTTTCTGGTCCGCGCTCAGGGCTCCAGGAGGAGCGGCCTGGAAGATGTATTTCTCGTGCAGAGGAATCGGTTTGAATGCGGAGGTGGGAAGCTGGAAATTCTTGGCAAGAACATCCACCGGCGTATGCGCCATCCATTGCGTTACAAGGAAAGCGTCGAACTCCGAAAAGGCGCCGTCGTCAAACACCAGCAGAAACTCGGTGCCGTCGGGACCGAGACCCTGGATGGAATGGGGAATGCCGGAAGGAAAATTCCACAAATCGCCCGCTTTGACGTCCGCAACAAAACTGCGCCCATCCTGATCGAAGCCGGTGATCCGCGCGTTGCCGTATATAACAAAGGCCCATTCAGCGGGAAGATGCCAATGCAGTTCGCGCACCCCGCCGGGAGTTAGATACATGTCGACGGCGGCGAGGCTCTTGGCGATCGGCAATTCGTGTACCGCCCTTGATGGCCTCGGGACCTTGCGGCGGCGATATGCCAAACTTCTGGTTCCCGTTCTCGGCAGCCAACAAGCGCGTGCAAGACGGCGGCTGGGCGCGTCAAGTTACGGTAATCCGCGCAGCAACGACAATCCGGGTCCAAGAAATCCTGGACTGAGCGCCGAGTTTCCGTCCAGCGAAATGCCGCCGTCGACCGACAGCGCGGGTTGTCGGGATTGCCGAGCTGCGGCGCCGCATGAGCGGCTTGTGCAGCGAAGATTCCGCTCGCCGTGATAGCGGCAAAACCGCGCCTGGAGACAATCATGTGCGTATCCCTTTATTTGGCAATTTTCCTTGCGACCCTTCCTGCAACGCGCCAGCAGCAGCGATTATTTGGCCAGCCTCTTATGGTTCGCCGCCGATCGGGAAAATCGTCCGCTGCCAACTTGAATTCACGACCACGGCCATGCCGGTGTAGTAGGCGAAGAACGCCGAGGCGACGAGAAACCAGCCGCCGATGTTGCCGATGCGACCGAGAGTGCCGGTTCCGACCGTGTCGTACATCTGCGGAATGCCGGCAAGGACGTAGCCCGCCGCCAGGAGAAAGAGCGTCAGCACGAGTGCGCCGCGAGCGTCAGCGCCAACGCAATAAATCCAAACGATATCAGAATAAACCCTTGCAAGATGACCGGGTCGCCCGTCGTCGTGAGCTTGCCAGAGGATTGCAGAGCAAACAGAAGGGCGGTCAAGACATTGAAGGCCCCGAAGGCGCAAAACGCGGTTGCGGAGAGCACGTTGGCACCGCCGGAACGAAATCAGGCCGGCAATGAATTGAGCGATGCCGCGAAGACGAGCAGCACCGGAATCGTTCCGATAAGTGCAGTCGCCGGAAATTTCCCTGCAATGACGGTCCCGGTGACCCACGTGCCGGTGGCAAAGCCCCACAAACCGAGCGGCGCGGGGTCGGCAATTGTTGCAGCTGCGCGCTCCTCTAGGACTTCCATCTCGCCATCCGGAATACTAGATACGATCGGTCCGGATTTGGTCCATCGTTCTTGTCGCGAGCTCGTGACCTGGGCCATGGATTTCCTTTTGTTCCCGCACAAACCCACCGAAACAACGGCGCAATTGCCAGGATGGTACCTGCGGCGAACAGACGCGTTTCAACCGTGTGTCAGCGTCCCTCACGGCTCGCGGGTCGCAACTTAGGACCCCGCGTCCGTCTTTTCAATAAGCACCGGAATCCCCTTTGCCGCCGGTACAAAGCTGCCCTTGGCGTAATGCCACAACGGTATCAAAGGATTGCACTCCGGGTAATAGCCGCCGACGCTTCCTTCCGGAATGTTGTAGGTGTGCACGATGAAGCCATCGACCCGCCGAGACGCATCATCGCCGACGGCGGTCCGCACGCTCACAATATCGCCTTCGCGCAATTCGTAGCGGGCGATGTCGTTTTCGTTCATGAAAAGAACCATGCGCGTACCCTGCACGCCGCGGAACCGGTCGCGGTCCGAATAGACGCTGGTGTTGAACTGACCCTGGCTGCGGAAAGTGGTGAGCTGAAAGATGTCGTTGCGTGCCGGATCGGTCTTGATGTCGGCAACGAGGCTTTGCGGGGCAATGAAGTTGGCTTTGCCAGTTTTCGTCTTCCATTCGCGGTGACAGGCCGCGAGCGGCCGATGGAAGCCGCCCGGCTGCCACATGCGCTTGTTGTAATCCTTGAACATGTCCGGATAGGTACGCTCGATGGCGTCGCGAATGCGGCTGTAATCGGCGATCCAGTCGTCCCAATCGACCTTCGGATTGGGGGGCAACACGGCTTTAGCGAGGCCAGCGATAATCCAAGGCTCGGAGCGCAGTTCGGCGCTTGCCGGTTCGGCATAGCCGTGCGAGCCGTGGATGCACGCGGTGCTATCCTCGACACTGACGTCTTGCGATTTCCCGTTCTGCCGGTCGATCTCGATCCGGCCGAGACATGGCAAAATGTAAGAGACTTCGCCGTGGACAAGACAGGACCTATTGAGCTTGGTCTCGATTTGGACGGTGAGGCGAAGCTTGCGCCAGGCTGGCACCAGTTGATCATGATCCGGCAACGCGCGCACCAAATTGCCGCCGAGGTGGAACATGGCGCGGACTTCGCTCTTGATGATAGCCTCGGCCGCGCCGACGCAGTTGCGTCCTTTCTCTTTAGGCGGCTCGAAGCCGTATAGTTCTTTGAGTTTGTCGTTTGGCACCAGGTCCGGCTTTTCGGTGATGCCAACGGTGCGTTGACCCTGGACGTTTGAGTGCCCGCGAATCGGCAGCACGCCCGCCCCCGGCTTGCCAATATTGCCGCGCAACAACAGCAGATTGGTCACCATTTGGACGTTCTCGACGCCGTTGACGTGCTGTGTCATCCCCATGCCGTAGCCGATGATCGCGGCCTTTGCCCGCGCATAAACAGTCGCAACCGCTTCCATCGCGGAGCGGTTCAAGCCCGAGCCATTTTCGAGCTCGGCCCAGCTGTGACCCCGTACAGAGGCTTCGAAATCCTTAAAACCGTGCGTGTGGTCCGCAATGAAGAGACGATCCAACACACCGTCCCCACCGGTCTTTCTTTCCGCATCGTCGAGCTCGAACAATGCCTTACACACGCCGATCAGCGCAGCTTTATCGCCACCAACGTTGATCTGATGGTACTGCGAGCTGATGGGCGTCGAGGAATCTGACAACATTTCAATCGGATTTTGCGGATTGGTGAACCGCTCAAACCCGCGCTCGCGCAACGGATTGAAGACAATAATCGGCACACCACGCTTGGCGCACTCTTGCAGAGAATGCAGCATCCGCGGCGCATTCACGCCAGTGTTATGGCCAATAAAAAACAGGCAATCGGTGTTTTTGAAATCGGGAAGCGTCACTGTGCCAACCGGCACGCCGATGGTCAGCGGCAATCCAACCGACGTGCTCTCATGACACATGTTGGAGCTGTCAGGCAGGTTGTTGTTCCCGTACATGCGGGCGAATAAGGCATACAAGTAGGACGCTTCGAGCGACGCGCGACCGGAGCTGTAAAAAACCACAGTCTTGGGATCGAAGCGCTTGAGCTCGGCGGCAATGTCTGAAATCGCTTCTTCCCATTTCACCGGCAAATACTTGTCGCTCGTCGAGTCATACCGCAGCGGGTGAGTGAGACGGCCCTGCTCTTCGAGCTGATGGTCGCTCCAATCTTCCAGCGACCGCACGGTGTGCTTGGCGAAGAAATCCGGCCCGCAACGCCGACTAGTAATCTCCCATGTCGTCGCCTTGGCGCCTTCTTCACAAAATTCAAAGGGGCGTGGTTTGGCGGGCTTCGCCCACGAGCAGCTCACGCACGCGAAACCTTGCGGCTTATTTTGGTGGAGCAAGATTCGCGAGCCGCTAACGGGCACCCGCTCCCGCGTCAGACTGCGACCCAAAGATTGCACCGAGCCCCAGCCGCCAGCCGGGCGGGTATATTTGGTGAATTTTGCGCGCGCCATCGATCAGTTACCAAAAAGCTCTTCGCGAATCATTAGGAACAATGCAACACGCTGCGGGTGGTTCCCCCGACTGAAAGCCAGGCGGTCGATCTTGGTTATCGCGTGATCTTGGTCCGAGACGCCTTAATGCAGCTCAGATGAAGGTCGCGACGCCCTGGCGTGCGGAGCGAGAGGAACCGTAGTCAAGACTCGCGGGATTTGCCGTCGATCTATTCGGCGGCGAAGCGGGCTGCAATCGCGTCCGTGCGTCGGACGGAATCGCGAATAACCTTGGCCTCTTCCTCGAACTCGCGCACCTTGCGCGCCCACCTATGTCGACCGCTAAAATTGCATTGTGAGCTTTGAACATCCAGGCCGGCGCCAAATGGATAGCGCCGATCAGGGCGGCCTCGTCCGGATCGTTCCGGATGATTGAAATCTCAGTTTTTATTTTTTCTGCTTTGAGGATGATCGACGCGCGGTCGATAGCGAGCTCGCCCACGCGGCTGTTACTGAATCCGCCACCGACCACGATGCGCTCGGCATCTTTCCAATGTTTCAACTTCAGAAAACGCTCGATTACCCCAGCGAATTCTTGCGCAAACATCTCGATAGCGCTCTGAATCACTCCGGCGCTCTCTGGCTCGCCTTTGACAAGCAGTGCATCCAACTTCTTCTTTGTAAGTTTGTCGCCGGGAACATCCCCGAATGATCCTCCCCCATGTCACGAAGTGGCCTGCGCCAGTTTTCGATAAATTCCTGAAATGCGCCCTTGCTGGCACGATCGCCGACAAATCCCTCGTCGTCCTTCAGTTCGACGTTGTAGCTGACGACCTCAACGGCAGGCAGGCGACGAGCCCCGTGGGCAAGGCCAACCTCGTCTGTGGATTCTTTCGCCATTTTCAGATTCACTTACAGAGGGCGATGCGACGGATTCATTAGACAGCCAGTCCCCAGGAAGCGCGATGTGAGGCTGTCGTTCAATCGTTGTGCGCAGAACCGTTCAAAAGATGAGACTGATTTACGGGTGGCGCCGGCCGCCTCCGCCGCGCTGTCGCGAGTTTGGCAGTGGAGGTTCTCGGAGGTCCCTTTAACCTGGTTTATGACGCCTTCCGCCGCTGCGCCTGCGCCGCCGCCTGTAACTCTGCCGGCAACTTCTTGGGTTTTCCCGCCGACGTTGCGGACAGTGTCGGCCACACGATTA